>JACSRI010000074.1 GCA_014879845.1 Opitutaceae bacterium | reverse complement strand
CGCGTCCTGCGTCGCACATGTCTTCGGACCTCGTCTTTTGGGTCGCTGCCCACACGAGGCGGGCCGGATCTGGGAGGAACTCTACGCCCTGTCGCGTGACTTCGGCCGCATGAGCGCGTATGCGGAGGCCCTGAGCGCGATCGAGATGTCCCTCTGGGACCTGCGCGGTCGCGCTCTTCGGCTCCCATCGCGACCCTCCCTGGCGGTGGATCTACCTCGTGGCGGCATCGGTCTAAATCACCAAGATCGAGGCGATCGTCGGCTGGCCCGTGTTCATGGCCGCGACGATGCTGCGCTCGAACGCGCTCGGGATCACGACGAGGGAGTGGCGCGGCTGCGGGCCCGCGACCTTCGGTTGGCACTGCGCGGGCTTTCCCCTGCTCGTCGCCACCGTGGTTCTTGCGAGCCTTTCGAATCGTTGCGTGGGAGGATGAGTGCCCACGGGAATTGGTGTCTCGAGCTGAAAAGGGTCAACCGGAGCAATTGATCTTCCAGTGACTTCAGACCAGCAGCACGGTACACCTCGGGCGTTTTTCGCTCTCCTCGCCGCCGGTGTCCTTCCCCTCTGCGCGCAGGCGCAGCCGTGGGCGCGATGGGACGATCGGCAACTCGAGCTCGACAACGGCGCGGTCCGCCGCGTCATCGGCCTGACCGACGGCGCCATCCGCACCGAGGAATTAAAGCTGCCCGGGTTCGACATGAATCTCGTCGCGCCGGCATACGACGACACAGGCGAGTTTCGGTTCACGGTGGGGGGTGACATCTGCGCCGGGATCGGCGGAGGTTCGGTTCAGGGTTGCCGGAGGGAGACAGGTCCGGACGGCGGCGATGGCGCGTCGATCGAGGTGCAATGGCCGAACGGGCTCCGGGCCCGGGTGATCTACCTGCTCTATCCCGGCCTGCCCGTAATTCGGAAGCGCATCGCGTTTCACAACGCCGGGACGAGCGACCTCGCTCTTGAGAACCTCGACGTCGAGACGCTTGCCCTGTCGGTTGGCGACACCCACGGACAGATCTACACCGACTACGGGCGCCGCATGAAGATCGGCCCGTATATCGGCGACTGGCAGGACTCGCTCGCGATACTCCATTTCCTCAGTAGCGATATGGGCCCCGCGCGGGCTCCGTGGGGGATCGCTTGCGGCAACGAGGCGCCCGGTGTGACGAAGCGTTTCACGGCCTTCGCCGGCTCCGGCAACCGCATCAATCTGGGCCTGACCCACGTCGAACAGGCGTATGGCTTCCGAAAGTGGCTCCGCCCGGGGGAGGGCTGGACGAGCCCCGCGACCTTCATCGCGCCCTACGCCTGGAACGCCGATCCGGCGGCCGTGCTCGACGGGCCGGTGAACGACTTCGTGCGACGGCACATGGGTATTCGCCTTGCCCGGATCGAGCGGCGCCCGACCTTCGTCTACAACACCTGGAACCCGTTTCGTCGGGACATCGACGAGAAGCTCATCGGCGAACTCGCGGTATGCGCCGCGGAGATGGGTGTCGAGGAGTTCATCATCGACGACGGTTGGCAGGCCAACGCGACCGGGTCCTCCGACCCGCACCCCATTGGCGATTGGCTGGTGGACCGTCGGAAGTTCCCGCGGGGACTGAAGCCGGTTTTCGACCACATCAGGAGCCTGGGCATGAAGCCGGGCCTGTGGTTCAGTCTCGGCGCTGTCTCGACCACGTCCGAAGTCGCGGCGCGGCACCCCGAGTGGCTGGCGCGCGACCGCCACGGCGCCCCCGTCAACCTCCATTCAAGCCTTGATCGGAAGCGCGTGACCGCCTGCCTCGGCACCGGATGGCGCGACCACTTTCGCGACATCGTGCTGCAGATGGTGCGCGAAAACGGGCTCGGATACATCAAGCTCGACCTGGCCATCGTAACCAGCGCCTACGTGCACGACGCGGCGGTGTCCGGTTGCCACGCCACGGACCACCCCGGCCACCGCGATGGACCGGAGTCATGCTACACCCAATACGAGAGGATGTGGGAGCTCTTCGACGAGCTGCACGCTGCGGCGCCCGATCTGTTCATCGATTGCACCTTCGAGGCGATGGGGAAGCTCCAACTTGTCGACTATTCCATGTGCCAGCACGCGGAGGGGAATTGGCTGAGCAATTTCGAGGAGCGATCGCCGATCGGAGGCTGGAGGGTCCGCCAGATGGCGTGGTGGCGCTCGCCCGCCATGCCGGCGACGGCGTTGATAATAGGCAACCAGATGCTCGAGGATCCGGAATGGGAACTGTCGATGCAGTCGCTCGCCGGCACGCTGCCTATCTTTCTGGGCGACCTGCGCCGAGTAGGGGCCGAGCAACGACACCATGTTGGCCTCTGGGCTGCCTGGCTCAAAAAGATGGAACGCGCCCACGTCTGCTCGCTTTTTCGACAGGATTTACCGGGGTTCGGCGAACCGCGCGAGGGCGCTTGGGACGGCTTCGCCCGCCTCAACACCGAGACCAGGTCCGGCGGCTTCGTGGCAGTCTTCCGCCAGCACGCGCGCGAGGGTGAGCGACGGGTTTTCGTTCCGGCCCTTGATCCGGAGGGAACCTACCTCGTCACCCGGGCACCCGAGGGTGCCAGCGTCGCAACGCTCAGCGGGCGGGCGCTTGCTGAAGAAGGCTTCGCCGTCGCCCTGATACGGCCGGCTGACGGGGCCATCTTCGAAATCAACCGCCAGTAGTCACTCATCGATTACACTTCCAACCAACGCTCTCTAGCATGCCTCGTCTCATTCCTGATCTTGGTCCATTGTTCCGTGCCGCCGCCCCCGCGGCGGCATCCCTTGTGTGGCGCACCGGTTCTGCGCTCTTGGTGGTGGCGGCTTGTTCCCTGTCGGCGGCGGAGGAGCACGCCGGGCCTGCCCTGTCTCCTCCCGTGAATCTCGTTGCGCCGGCGCTCGCGCGCACCTCGTCCACCGTTCTGCTCACGTGGGACCGGCCGTCGCCCGAGGTCACCTCCTACCAGGTGTTTTGCGACGACAACTTCGCCGGAGAGACGTCCCGCCTCTGCTTCACCGTCAAATACCTTCCGCCGGACTCGACACACCGGTTCACCGTCCGAAGCCGGCGTCGGCTCGGGCAGTTTTCCGAGTCCTGCGCGCCCGTCACGGCCACGACGAAGCCGTTGGGAGCCATCATCGATGTCCGCGTTCGAGGCGCTGTCGGTGACGGCGTGACCCGCGACACTGCCGCCGTGCAGCGCGCCATCGACGAGTGCCCGGCCGGCGGCACGGTCCTCATTCCGCGCGGCGTCTACCTCGTCGGCCACCTCGAACTAAAGGGCGACATGACGCTCGATCTCGCGGCCGGCGCTACACTCCAGTTTCTCGGCCGCGGGGAGGGCGGCTACCGACCTCGCGAGGAGCCTCTGCCCGGTCCCGACGGCGACGTGCCCGTGCCATGCGGCGCCCTCATCACCGCCCAGCGCGCGCACAATCTCACCATCACCGGTGACGGACTGATCCGCGCCAACGGTGAGACCTGGTGGCCGCACGCGAACGACTTCCGCCCCTTCGTCATCGAGTTCGTCGACTGTCGCGATGTATTCATGCGCGGGATCACGATTGAGGATCCTCCCAAGTGGAACACCCACGTGGTCTACGTCGATCGCGGCGTCTTCTCCGACCTCACCTTCCAGAAGCGCTCCACGGCCAGCGGCACCAACGGCGACGGGCTCAACCCCGACTCGTCCCGCGATATCCTCATCGTCGGTTGCACCTTCGCCAACCAGGACGACTCCATCGCCATCAAATCTGGCCGGGTTCTGCCCAACCAGCCGCGACGCCAGCGCTCGTGCGAGAACATCACAGTTCGCGACTGCGTCATGGACGGTTCGCTCATGCCGCGCGGGCGCCCGCTCGGCCTCGCCATCGGGAGCGAGAGCTGCGGCGGCATCCGCCACATCCTCATCCGCGACTGCGAATTCCGCAACGCCGCAAGTCTCGCCAACATCAAAACCAACCGCGAGCGCCTCGGCGGCGTCATCGAGGACGTCCGCATCGAGGACTGCGTCTACACCAACACCATTTTCCGTGATGAGCCCTGGAATCGCGCGCCCATCTCGGTGGACGCCTACTACTATGAAAACGTCGGCTCGCCCGACGTCGCCGAGCCGCTCACCCCGGCGACGCCACGCCTGCGCGACATCCACTTCAAGAACATCGTCATCGACAATCCCAACGGTCGCTTCATGTGGCTCTGCGGCTTTCTGCAGCTGCCGCTCGGCGGCATCACGTTTGAGAATGTGTCGGGCCGCGCCCGATACGGTCTTCACCTCCAGAATGTCGATGGTCTGCGCTTCAATGACGTGAACATCACGGCGCTCGAAGGCCCCCCCGTCGTCGCCATCAACGCCCGCAACGTCACCGGCACCTCCGCCCCCTCGCTTCAGCCGTGAGAATTCCCGCCATGCATCTCTCCTTCTGTCTCCGTTGTGCGTTCCTGCTCGCCACGCTTCCGACTGCCGCCGCCGCCGTCGCGATCATCCCTGCGCCGGTCGAGGTGCGCGAGAACGGCGGCCCCGGGTTCGTCGCGGGGATCGAAACTCGTCTCGTCTGGTGTCAACCGCCGGCCGACATGGATCCAGTAGCGGTGGCGCTCGGCGACCTGTTGCGCCCACTTCTCGGGCAACGCGCCGTCGGCTGGCCCGGCGAGACTACCGCGACCAACGCCATCATCGTCGATTTCAACGCCGCGCACGAGTCGGTGGAGTTCAAGAAGCTCACGTCCCCGGAGGCCTACGAACTGGTCGTGACTCCGGAGCGCATTGTCATCCACGCTCGTACCGCGCACGGCGCGTTTAACGGCGTGCAGACGCTGCGGCAGTTGCTGCCGGCGGAGATCGAGCGCAGCCCGCGCCCGGGCGATCCCGCGTGGCAGGTGCCGGCGGTCACAGTGCGCGACCAGCCGGAACTGCAGTGGCGTGGGCTCATGCTCGACTGCGGCCGCTACTACTTCACGCCCGGGGCGATCAAGAAGCTCCTCGACCTCATGGCCCTGCAGAAGCTGAACGTCTTCCACTGGCACTTGACCGAGGACCAGGGCTGGCGCATCGAGATCAAGAAATACCCCCGGCTCACCTCGGTCGGGGCTTGGCGTGCGGAGTCGCCTATGCGCGGCGACCGGCGGCGCGGTGACCGCACACGCTACGGCGGTTTCTACACGCATGAAGAAATTCGCGACATCGTGAACTACGCCGCCGCGCGCTTCATCACCATCGTGCCGGAGGTGGAGATGCCTGGGCATTCCTCGGCCGCGATCGCAGCGTACCCGGAGTTTGGTAACAACGATGTGCCCGGTTTCGCCCCGGAAGTGCAGACGCGCTGGGGCGTGAAGCCTTACACCTACGCGCCAAAGGAGGAGACCTTCGCATTCCTCGAGGACGTGCTGCGCGAGGTCATGGATCTCTTTCCCGGTCGCTACATCCACATCGGCGGCGACGAGGCACCGAAGACACAGTGGAAGAACTCGGCCTTCGCGCAGGACTACATGCGCCGCCACGGATTGAAGAGCGAGGACGAGTTGCAGAGTCACTTTGTGGGCCGGATCGCGAAGTTTCTCACCGCTAACGGCCGCACGCTCATCGGCTGGGACGAGATTCAGGAAGGCGGCACCCCGGCCGGGGCGGCCGTGATGCTTTGGCGCACGAGTGAGAACTGGACGTCGCTCGGGCCCAAGCCGGCGCCGGAATGGAAGCATGCCATGGCGCCCTTGAAGGCCGGACACGAGATCGTGGTCGCGCCCAAGTCGCACTTCTACCTCGACTACTACCAGGTCGATCCACGCGAGTCAGCCGAACCGGAGGCGATCGGCGGACTCACCACGCTGGCCGACGCCTACGCGTTCGACTACCTCGTGCCTGGCCTGACGGCCGAGGAGCAGGGCCGCATCGTCGGACTGCACGGGGCGATTTGGGCCGAGCATATCTGGGATTTTCCCAAGGTGGAATACATGGCTTTTCCCCGATCATGCGCACTGGCGGAGGTCGCGTGGTCGGCGAAGGAGCGCCGCGATTTTGCGGACTTCCAGCGCCGCCTCGAGGTCTTCCAGCGCCGGTTGGACGAGCTAGGCGTCAACTACCGGAAGGCCGGCACGATTCCGCGCCAGACGATTCAGTGATCCCCCGCTTCTCATGCTTCGCCGATATGTGAAACAGCGCCTCCTGGGGACCGCCGTCCTCGGCGCGGGCCTTGCCGCGGCGGCCCTCGGATCCACGCTCACCGACACCGCGCTGCCGTTGCTCGAGGGCGAGCGTTGGTGGGGTGGCCCTGTCGTCTACGGCCTCGAGATGCCCTACGACGCTACCGCCGACTGCGCGCATACGTTTCACGTCACCGATCGCCACGGCGTCAGCAACCAGACACAGCCGCTCCTGGTTTCCAGCCAGGGCCGCTACGTGTGGAACCACACCGCCTTCAACTACGCGTTCGCGCGCGGCACGCTCCGGCTGTCCGACGCTGCGGTGCCGTTCGACGTCGGGCGCGGCGGCGCCACTCTCCGCGATGCCTTCCGCGCCGCGTCCGCGCGCTTCTTTCCTCCCTCGGGCCGAGCCCCCGCGGAACTCATGTTCCGAGCGCCGCAATACAACACTTGGATCGAGCTGACCTACGACCAGCGCGAGGATCGCATCCGTCGCTACGCCCGCGACCTCATCGCCGCCGGCTACCCGCCTGGCGTCATCATGATCGACGACAACTGGCAGGAGGCCTACGGCGTCTGGGAGTTTTCCGCCGCCCGCTTTCGCGACCCCAAGGGCCTCGTCCGCGAGCTCCACGACCTCGGATTCAAGGTCATGCTCTGGATCTGCCCATTCGTTAGCGCTGACACGACGACCTACCGCGAGCTCCTTCGCGACGGCTGCCTCCTTCGCGACGCTTCCGACCGCCGCGAATCGATCTGGGTGAACGGCCCCGTGGTCAACGACGCCGCCATGATCCGTTGGTGGAACGGAGCGAGCGCCGTCCTCGACCTCAGCAACCCGAGGGCTCGGGAATGGATCCGAGGCCGACTTCAGTATCTGAGCGACGAATACGGTGTTGACGGCTTCAAGCTCGATGCCGGCGACAGCAATTTCTACGTCGCCACGGCGCCGGGCCGCGAGTTCGTTGCCTTCGCCCCGCGGACTCCCGAGGAGCACGCCACCGACTGGGCGCGCGTCGGCCTCGATTTCCCCTACAACGAATACCGCGCCTGCTGGCAGATGGGCGGCCAGGCCCTCGCCCAGCGCTTGCGCGACAAGGCCCACACATGGGAGGCACTGCGCGAGCTTGTCCCAGGAATGATCGCGTCCGGACTTTCCGGTTACGCCTTCACTTGCCCGGACATGATCGGCGGCGGCGATTTCTCCTCCTTCGAGGACCCGGCGAGGTTCGACCCCGAGCTCGTCGTCCGTTCTGCGCAGGTGCAGGCCCTCATGCCGATGATGCAGTTTTCCGTGGCCCCGTGGCGCGTGCTCCCTCCCGATCTCGCCGACCACTGCCTCGACGCCGCTAAACTCCACCTGCGCTGCGGCGACGAGTTCGTCGCGCTCGCCCGCGCCTCAGCCACCAGCGGCGACCCCATTGTCCGGCCACTCGAGTGGCAATGGCCGCACCAAGGCTACGCCACCATCACCGACCAGTTCATGATCGGCGACGACCTCCTTGTCGCTCCAGTCGTGGTCAAGGGCGCCCGCGCGCGGACGGTCGTCGTCCCGCCAGGCCGCTGGCAGGCCGACGATGGGTCCACCGTCGTGGGCCCCGCTACGATCGAGGTAGCTGCGCCACTCTCGCGCCTGCCGCATTGGCGCCGGCTTGCCGCTGCGCGTTGAAAGAGCCCGTCACGTGCACGTTGCTCCACACTACGTCGTCGTCCTGGTTTCCCGCCCTTTTTCTGGTGCGGTTAGGGCGCGGCACTGCGGCTTCCGGATCTGGCCGCTCGGTTCCCGGATACTGACCTCCTGTTCGTCGGCCAGACGCTGGCGCAGGGACGCGACCACTACGGCACGCCGCCGCCGCTCTTCCGGCGGGAAATGACTTCACTCACCACCCAGCCATGATTCGACGATCGATCGCTCTCCTTGGATTTCTTTTTAACGCCTTTGCGCCGGGACCATGCGGCGCGGCCGAGGCCCCGACCTCGTTCAACATCCCTGACGTCCCGCCGCAGGCTGATGCTCGTGCAGCCACCGTGGAGGTTCATGTCGTACCTGAGAAGCCCGACTGGACCTATCGCGTTGGCGAGTCGGCGCGCTTCATCGTCCGCGTCATCGTCGATAGTCGCCCGCTGAGCGGTGTCCCTGTCACGTATAGCGTCGGCCCCGAGATGTTGCCGGCGGAGGAACGAACAGCCGTAGTCCCCGCCGACGGCACGCTCGTCCTCGACGGCGGCACGATGAACCAGCCTGGGTTCCTTCGTTGCACCGTTCGCACTTCGGTCGCGGGTAGGGATTACACCCGCTGGGGAACGGCTGGATTCTCCCCGGAGGAGATCAAGCCCACCCAAACCGAACCCGCCGACTTCGACGAATTTTGGGCCCAATCGAAAGCCGCGCTCGCCCGGGTTCCCGTAGAGGCGAAGCGTACCCTTCTGCCCGAACTCTGCACCAACAAGGTCGACGTCTATCACGTTGCGATCCGCACTGTCGGCTTTCCATACACCGAAGGCGCCCGCGTCTACGGAATTCTTTGCGTGCCCCGAGCATCTGGTCGCTATCCGGCTCTTCTCCAGGTTCCCGGTGCCGGCGTTCGCCCCTATCCTGGAAACCCCGACCTCGCCGCCCGTGGGGTGATCACGCTGCAGATCGGCATCCACGGTATTCCGGTGAATCTGCCTGAGGAGCTCTACGGCCAGCTCCGCACCAGCGCGCTCCGCGACTACAACGTCACCCGCCTCGACGACCGCGAGAACTACTACTATCGCCGCGTCTACCTCAGCTGTGTCCGCGCCAACGACTACCTCTGCTCACTCCCTGAATTCGACGGACAGAACCTGCTCGTCAGCGGCGGGAGCCAAGGCGGTCAGCTCTCCATCGTCACCGCCGCGCTCGACCCGCGTGTCCGCGCCCTCGCTTCCTACTATCCAGCCTACTGCGACGTCACTGGCTATCTCCACGGCCGGGCCGGCGGCTGGCCGCACATGATGGCACGCGACGCGAAAACCGGCGCGCCCTCGCATCACACCACGGCAGAGAAGGTTGCCGTCACTGCATATTACGACGTCGTCAATTTCGCCCGTCGTCTCCGCGTGCCCGGGCATTACGCCTGGGGATACAACGACAACGTGTGCCCACCCACGTCACTTTTCGCCGCCTACAATGTCATCACGGCGCCGAAGCGGCTTCTGCTCGCCTTGTCGACGACGCACCAGACCGCGCCGGAGGAAGGCGCCGTTGTCGACGCCTGGATCGCCGACGCCCTTGGACTCAAGTGACCGTCCCGCCTCGCGTATCCGTCTCATGAATTCCGTCCACCTCGCCGCGTCGTGCGCAGTCTGGCTCGCGATCGGTTCCACCGCGCTCGCCGCGCCCTATCTCGACCGGTCGCTCTCCATCGAGCAGCGCGTTGATGAACTTCTCTCGCGCCTCACCCTCGAGGAGAAAGTCTCTCTCCTGCACGCCAACTCGAAGTTCACCGTCCCCGGAATCCCGCGCCTTGGTATCCCTGAACGCTGGCTGGATGATGGCCCCTTCGGCGTGCGCGAGGACATCGGGCCGCACGAGTGGAAGAACGCTGGGCGCACCGACGACTTTTCGACTGCCATGCCTGCGGGCATCGCTCTCGCTTCCACTTGGGACCCCGATCTCGCTGTCGAGGAAGGCCGTGCCATCGGCGAGGAAGCCGTCCACCGGAATAAGCACATGATGCTCGGGCCTGCCATCAACATCATGCGCACTCCGGTTTGCGGACGGAACTTTGAGTATTTCGGCGAGGATCCCTTCCTCTGCGCGCGCCTCGCAGTCGGCTACATCCGCGGCATGCAGACGCAGGACGTCGCCGGTTGCGTGAAGCACTACGCCGTAAACAACCAAGAGTGGGAACGTCTCACCACCGACACCCAGGTCGACGAGCGTACGCTGCGCGAGATTTACCTGCCGGGCTTTCGCGCCGCAGTGCAGGAGGGCGGCGTCTGGGCCGTCATGGCCGCCTACAACCGCTTTCGCGGCCAGTTCTGCTGCCACAACGACTACCTCCTCAATCAGGTCCTTAAGAAGGAATGGGGATTCCGCGGCTTGGTCGTCTCCGACTGGGGCGGCGTGCACGACACGAGCGAGGCCGCCTTACATGGGCTCGATCTGGAGATGGGCACCGAGGAGGGCCGCAGCTACGAGGAGTACTACCTCGCCCGCGACTACCTCGCCGGCCTGAAGTCCGGAGCGTTCCCGTCAGCCGGTCTCGATGAGAAGGTGCGCCGCAATCTCCGCGTCATGTTCGCCACCGGCCTCATCGACGGACGCCGCCCGGGCTCCTTCAACACGCCCGCCCACCAGGAGATCGCCCGCCGCGTCGCCGAGGAAGGCATGGTCCTGCTCAAGAATGAGGGCCGTGCCCTTCCGCTCGACGCCTCCTCCCTCAGGTCCATCGCCATCATCGGTGAGAATGCCACCCGCCTCCAGGCCAACGGGGGCGGCAGCGCCATCATCAAGCCTCTTTATGAAATCTCGCCGCTCGAGGGCATCCTCCGCCGCGTCGGCAGCGAAGTCACCATCACGCATGCCGCCGGCTATCGCACGGCTCCGAGCGACAAGCCCCAGCCCACCGCCGCCGAGCTTACGCAACTTGCCGATCGCGCCGTCGCGGCCGCCCGCGCCGCCGATGTGGTCGTCTTTGTCGGCGGCCTCAACCACGACCGCGGGCTTGATTGCGAGGGCGTCGACCGCGCCGACCTCTCCCTTCCCGCCGGCCAGTCCACCCTTATCCAGCGCCTGGCTGCGGCGAATCCGCGTCTCGTCGTCGTCCTCGTCGCCGGCGCTCCGGTCGAGATGGGCGAATGGCTCCAGCAGGTTCCCGCCGTGCTCATGGCTTGGTACGGTGGCATGGAGGCCGGCAACGCCGTCGCCCGCCTCCTCTTCGGCGACGTCAGTCCCTCCGGCAAGCTCCCATGCACCTTTCCCAAGAGACTCGCTGACTCTCCCGCACACGCCCTCGGCACCTACCCGGGCAAGGATGGCGTCGTGCGCTACGACGAGGGCCTGCTCGTCGGCTACCGTTGGTTCGACACCCGGGAGATCGCGCCCGAGTTCCCTTTCGGGCACGGACTCTCGTACTCGCGATTTGAATACTCAAACCTGTGCCTTTCGTCCGCGGCCGACGGCTGCGGCGCCGTTGTCACCTTCGATCTCGCCAACACCGGGGCGGTCGAGGCCGCCGAGATCGCCCAGGTCTACGTGTGCGACCCGCAGTCGAGCCTGCCTCGTCCCGCGCAGGAGTTGAAGGGCTTTGCCAAGGTCCGGCTCGCCCCTGGCGCGAAACAGACCATCTCCGTCGCCCTCGGCGCCGACGCATTCGCCTTCTACGACCCCGCGCAGAAGGCCTGGATCGCCGAGGCTGGCGCGTTCGCGATCCGCGTCGGCAGTTCGTCGCGCGACGTGCGACTCGAAGGTGGTTTTCATCTCACCCAAACCGCCACGCTTCCGTGATCCGCCCGACCGCGTTCTTTCTCGTTCTCCTCGTCGCGGTCCCCGCCGGTGGCGCCGATCTCTCTGCGCCGCCCGATCCACTTGTTTTTCGCGACGGTCGACCCGTCGCTTCCGTCGACCAATGGCGATGCGAGCGGCGCCACGAGATTCTCGAGCTGTTCCGCACCCACGTCTACGGCCGCGCTCCGGTCGAGCGTCCGGCCGATCTGACCTTTGAGATCGTCGCGACCAATGAGCACCTGCTCGGCGAGCTAGCCGTCCGGCAGGACGTCGCGATTTCGTTCAGCGGCCCGGGGGGGCGGTTCCAGTTTCACCTCAGCCTTTACACTCCGAAGCACGCCACGGTGCCCGCGCCATGTTTCCTTTTGATCAATCATCGCGCGCGGCCTGATCGACCCGAGCCACGGATCGACTCACCGTACTGGCCCGTCGCGCGCATCCTCGGCCGGGGCTACGCTACGGCGACCTTTGCCGCCTCGGAGGTCGCACCGGACCGGCGCGAGAACGCTAGCGCCGCCGAAGGTGTCTTCCCCATTTTCGATCCACCTGGCCCGCGCGCGCCTGACGCCTGGGCCACCATCGCCGCATGGGCCTGGGCGGCCAGCCGCGCGCTGGACTTCCTTGTTGCTCAGCCGGCGATCGACGCCAGCCGCATAGCTGTCATCGGCCACTCGCGCAGCGGCAAGTCCGCTCTCTGGGCCGGCGCACAGGACGAACGCTTCGCGCTCGTCGTCAGCAATGACTCGGGCTGCACCGGCGCAGCCCTCGCTCGTGGCAAGACCGGCGAGCGCATCGCCGACATCAACCGGCAGTTCCCCCACTGGTTCTGCGAGAACTACTGCGCCTACGGCGATCGCGAGGATGACCTGCCTGTCGATCAGCATCTCCTGCTGGCCGCCATTGCGCCGCGTCTGCTCGCCGTCGGCAGCGCCACCGACGACGCCACCGCCGATCCGCGAGCGGAATTCCGCTCCTGTGTCCTCGCTGGCCCTGTCTACCAACTGCTCGGCTGCGCGGATGTCGGCACGACCGAGTTTCCAGTGCCCGACACTGCGCTCCATGCCGGACGCATCGGCTACCATCTGCGCGCCGGCGGTCATGGCCTGACCGAGTTCGACTGGGACCGTTACCTCGACTTCGCCGATCAGCAACTCGGCGCGCCGCGAAAGACAGGTTCTCAATGACACCACGCCTTTCCGCTTTTCTCGCCGGGCCGGTGGGCCAGACGCGGAGCCGGACCACGCAAACCTGAACTGATAAACATGCAGACACATACGGACGCGACTACCCCGTCACTCCCGCAAGGGGCGGTCTACAATCGCCTCTTTCTTTGGTCCACCTGCTTGGTCGCCGCCCTCGGAGGGCTGCTCTTTGGCTACGACTGGGTCGTGATCAGCGGTGCCGACATCTTCTATGAGAAGTACTTCGGCCTCACGACTGCGGCGGATGTCGGATGGGCGAAAAGCTGCGCCCTCGCCGGTTGCCTTTTCGGCGCGCTTTTCGCCGGCGCGCTGAGCGATCGCTTCGGACGCAAGCGGCTGCTGATCTTCTCCGCGGTGCTCTTCGTGGTGTCATCGGTGGGAACGGGGATGGCCGACCAGTTTTCATCCTTCGTCACGTGGCGCATCGCCGGGGGCGCGGCCATCGGCGTGGCGGCGAACCTGTCGCCGATGTACATTGCTGAAATCGCCCCCGCGGAGATCCGGGGCAGACTGGTTTCCCTCAACCAGCTGAACATCGTCATCGGGATCCTGCTCGCCCAATCGGTCAATTGGTTCATTGCGGAACCCATTCCCGTCGGTGCGTCGGCGCTCGACGTGCTCAACTCATGGAACGGCCAGCAAGGGTGGCGATGGATGTTCTGCCTCACGGCCATACCTTCCGCGCTGTTTTTCGTGGGCATGCTCTTGGTGCCGGAAAGCCCGCGCTGGCTGGTCAAGAACGGTCAGCGGGGCAGGGCGCAGTCGATACTCGCGCGGCTGGGCGGCGACGCCTATGCGACCGCTTCGGTGGCGGCGATCGAGGCGACGCTGGTCAACGAGATCCGGCGGGTCGATTTTCGTGAGTTGTTCCAACCGGATGTCCGGCGGATCGTCGGGTTCGGCGTGCTCCTGGCGTTCATTGTCCAGTGGTGCGGCATCAATGTGATCTTTTACTACACGAAGGACATCTTCGCCGCAGCTGGCTTCGAGGTGTCGGCCATTCTGCTCAACATCATCATCGTCGGTGCCGTCAATCTGGTCTTCACATTTGTGGCCATCCAGACGGTTGACCGGCTCGGCCGCCGGTGGCTGACCCTGTCCGGTTGGGGTGGCTTGACGGTGATCTTCCTCGTCATGGGCTGGTGTTTTCATACCGGGACCATCGGCGTGCCCGTGGTCGCGCTGGTGATGTTGGCGATCGGTTGCTACGCGTCGACGATCGCGCCGATGTGTTGGGTGACACTCTCCGAGATCTTCCCCAACCGTATCCGCGGCGCGGCGATGGCGACAGCGGTGTTCGCTCTCTGGGTGGGGAACTTCATGCTGACCTTCGCCTTCCCCACCATGCTCGCAACACTTGGGCCGTCGGGGACTTTCTGGGTCTTTGCCGGCATCTGCGCAGTGGGGTTCACGCTGATGAAGCTCTGGCTCCCGGAGACGAAAGGAAAAACCCTCGAGCAGATTGAAGAGGAACTGGTGCACCGGCCGCGGACGGCCGCGGTGGTTGCGCCCTCCACCAGCCTGGCGGCGAGCGAACGGTGACATCCGCCCCATGCCCCATTTCGGCCGGCTCGAGATCTGTCGTGAAAGACCCGCCTTCGCGCGGGCCACGTGTGCGTGAAAAGCGTCTGCCGCACATCGCGGCACTCAGACCACTGTGTTGGCAAGAACGCCTGACCCGACCTGAATCATGGAACCCCAGAAAGCACTGAAGCTCCATCCGGAGATCGTTCCCCTTTCCACCAAGGCCGATTATGCGCGCTGCATGGAGCGCATCGAGGCCTGGTTTCACCAGGCGGTGATCGACCGGCCGCCGGTCCGGTTCTACCGGCACAACGCGCAATTTGACGCGGGCGTGCCGCTGGACCGGGCGCGTTGGGCTTCGCTGGAGGAGCGCTGGATGGATACGGCCTACCAACTCGAGGAATTCGAGCGGTCCATCGCGGGCCGGACGTTCCACGCGGAGACGTTTCCGGTTTTCATGCCGAACCTCGGGCCCAACGTCTATTCCGCGTTCTATGCCGGACGACTGGAATTTGCCGAGGTGACCTCCTGGTATGAGCCGGTGCTGTCCGATCTCGACGACCTGTCCGTGCTGCAGGGTGATCCCACGGAGAATCACTATTTCAAAAAGATCGAGGCGATGACGCGCGCGGCGCTCGACCGATGCGCAGACCGATACTGGGTCGGCTACACCGATCTGCATCCCAGCCTTGATTGCATGGCCGCGTGGCGCGGGGTCGAGTCGATCTGCGCCGACATGGCTCTGGAACCGGAGAAGCTGGCCTCGCTCGCGGAGCTCTCGGTGCGCGATTTCCACCGCATCTTCGACCACTTCGACGCGATGATGAAAGCGGCCGGGCAGCCTTCCGGCACGTGGATAAACATACCGTGCCGGGGGCGGCTCCACATTCCGAGCGCCGACGTTGCGACGATGATCTCGCCGGAGCACTTCGACCAGTTCTCACTGCCCCAACTGCGGCAGGAGTTGGTGGGCATGGATCATGTCATCTACCACGTGGACGGCAAAGGAGTGGCCCGACACCTCGACACCATCCTCGCCCAGCCGGAGATCCAAGCCATTCAATGGGTTCAGGGGCTGGGGCAGGAGTGGCCGATCATGCAATGGCTGCCACTGCTTCGGCGCGTGTTGGGAGCTGGTAAATCCGTGCTGGTTGACGTGCCGATCGAGGAGTTGGACGACTTCATGGCGCAGATGCCGCGCGAGGGGGTATTTCTCTGCGTTGGAGTCGGGGAGGGAATGGAGCCGTCCGTCCTCAGGCGCATCGAGCGCTGGGGCTGATGCGAGGAACGACCCATGTCACCGTCGCCCGAACTCGATCTGACAGTCTCCCCTCAAAATCCCATTTCATTAATGCACTCAAGTGTCCCCCACCGGCAACGCTTGGCCGCCTTGCCGGTGGATTCTTTTGTCCGTGCGTCCGGCCTGACGGGTTGCCCGGCGTGCGAAACTAGTTTCACCGCACAGGGCCGGGCGATGCACATGCAGCCCGAGACCTTTACTGACCGCGAATTTCGAGACCACCGGTTGACCGTGAAAATCGTGCACGAGCGCGGCACGGAGATCATCGGGTTTGATGATGCCGGCCGAGCAGCCAGTCGGGTTTCGGGCCCGCGACAAGAAGTGCAAACCACATCCCGCGCAAGGTCGCATCGCAACGTTTCCATCATGAAAGCCATCCGTCTCGTCCTCCTCGCCCTCATTTGGAGTGGTGTTGCAGCCTTCGCCGCCGCCGCGCCGAAAAGGGTCCTAGTCGTTACCGTCACCACTGGTTTTCGCCATAGCAGTATACCGGTGGCCGAACAGACTCTGGCCCGCTTAGCCGTTCAGAGCGGTGGCGAGTTTACCGTCGACTTCGTCCACCAGCCTGAGGGTGCGCCGAAGTTCATCTTTGCGCCACAACCTGGCGCGGCTGGTCCAGCCGCACCGGAGTTTCAATCGCGACTCAAAAAGTATGAGGAAGACAAGCGCGTCTACGACGCGGCCTTCGAGAAGTGGCTACCCAAGGCGAAGGCGTCCCTCGAAGCACTCCGTCCGGCCAACCTCGCGGACTACGACGCCGTGGTCTTCGCCAGCACGACCGGCGACCTTCCTTTGCCCGACAAGCAGGGCTTCATCGATTGGGTGGCGGCCGGCCACGGCTTCGTTGGCATGCATGCTGCGGCCGATACGTTCCACGGGTTTCCGGCCTTCGTCGAGATGCTCGGCGGGGAGTTCCAGACTCACGGGCCCCAGGTGCGTGTCGACTGCCTCAACCGCGATCCCTCGCATCCCGCCACTGTTCACCTTCCGCCGAGTTGGTCGGTTTTCGACGAGATCTACGAGTTCAAGAACCACGACCCGGCTTCGGTCCACCATCTCCTCGATCTCGACCAGCACCCGCAGAGCCACGTGCCCGGGGAGTTTCCCGTCTCGTGGGGCAAAATGTTCGGACAGGGACGCGTCTTCTACACCTCGCTCGGGCATCGCGAGGATGTGTGGGACGCTGCCGCCACGACTGGCGACACGGGAAAGAACACCGCCTCCGTCGCCGCCCGTTACCAGCTCCACGTCCTCGGCGGCCTGCGCTGGGCGCTCGGCTTGGCCAAGGGGAGTGTCGAGTCCGGTGTTACGCCTGTCGTCGACCGTACGCCAAAACCTGACTACGCGCCGTTGAATCCGCCGGGTGACTACATTGTCACTCCGGCCCCGGCGTCCGAGCCGCGCATTAACGGTGCCCGCGTCTTTGGCGTGCGTCCGGGCTCGGAGTTTCTTTTCACCGTTCCCGCCACGGGCGAGGCTCCGCTCACCTATTCGGCGGCTGGTCTGCCCGGTGGCCTCGCAATTGACGCCGCCACCGGCCGTATCACGGGTGTGATCGAAGACCGCACACCGAAGATGCATCGCGTCGTGCTTCGCGTAACCAACGCCTGCGGCACAGACGAGCGCGAGTTGCGCATCGTTGTCGGCGATCGGATCGCCCTCACGCCGCCACTTGGCTGGAACTCGTGGAACTCTTGGGCCCGCGCGATCGATGAGCCCAAGGTGCGGGCCACCGCCGAGGCCATGGCCCGCCACCTCAAAGGCCATGGGTGGACCTACGTCAACATTGACGACACATGGCAGGGTGTGCGCGGCGGCCCGTTCCAGGCCATCCAGCCCAACGAGAAGTTCCCCGACATGAAGCGACTGGCCGATGACGTCCACGCGCTCGGTCTCAAACTCGGCATCTACTCCACGCCGTGGATTGCGTCCTACGCCGACCACATCGGAGGCTCGGCCGACACGGCGGACGGTTTCTGGCAGCCTGGCCTCACACGCGAGCAGCGCGGCGACACCCACCGCATCGGCGCGCACCGTTTCGAGGCGGCCGACGCGCGCCAATGGGCAGAGTGGGGGATCGACTACCTCAAATACGACTGGCTGCCCAACGACATCCCTGCAACCGTCCGCATGGGCGAGGCCCTCGCCGCCCAGCCGCGCGACATCGTCTACTCGCTCTCCAACACAGCCCCCTTTAGCCACGCACCCGAATACGCCCGCCTCGCGAATGCCTGGCGCACGACCGGCGATATCCGCGACGACTGGAACCGCGGCACGCGCAATCTCAATCAATTCAAGGGCATTTACGACATCTGGCTGATGCAGGAACGCTGGGCCCGGTTTACCGGTCCAGGTCATTGGCCCGATCCCGACATGCTCGTCGTTGGCAAGGTCGGCTGGGGACCGTTGCTGCGTCCAAGCAAATTGTCACCAGATGAGCAATACACCCACATCAGTCTCTGGTGCCTGTGGTCCGCCCCCCTCTTGATCGGCTGCCCGATCGAGGACATGGACTCATTCACCCTCAACCTCCTGACCAACGACGAGGTGCTCGCTGTCAACCAGGACCCGCTCGGACGCATGGCCGTGACTATCTTCGGTGACGGCGACCGGCAAGTGCTGGCCAAACCGCTCGAAGACGGCTCCGTCGTGGTCGGGCTCTTCAATCGCGGGTCAGCTGCCCAGGCCGTCACTGTGACGTGGGACATGCTCGCGTTCGACGGCCTCCCCGAACATGCCAAGCTTTGGAATTGGGAGCTCACGGCGACGGGCCGCAACCGCAGATTTTCCTGCTCCGTCCGCGACCTCTGGCGCCAGCAGGACGTCGGGGTCTTCAAGGAGCAGTTCACCGCCGTCGTGCCGACCCACGGCGTCGTCCTTCTGAGCGTGCGACCCGCCAATCCATGACACCGCACCGACTCATCCGCCTCGTGTTGATCGTGCTTGGCCTCGCCTGCGGTGTCTCCGCCGCCGAACGCACCCGCGAGCCGGATTACGCCCCGGTCAACCCCGCCGGCGCCTATATCCTCACGCCCCCGGCGTCGCCGGAGCCGCGTATCAACGGCGCGCGCGTCTTCGGCGTCCGCCCGGGTTCACAGTTTCTCTTCACCGTCGCCGCCACCGGTGAAGCTCCGCTCACCTATTCGGCGGTCGGGCTGCCCGCCGGCCTTGCGCTTGATGCCGCCACCGGACGCATCACTGGCGTGATCGAGGAACGCACTCCACGGACTTATGGTGTAACGCTTCGCGTCGCAAACGCCCGCGGCGCCCACGAGCGCGAGTTGCGCGTCGTCGTCGGCGATCGGATCGCCCTCACGCCGCCGCTCGGCTGGAACTCGTGGAACGCTTGGCGGCGCGGCGTCGACGAGCCCAAGGTGCGGGCCACCGCCGAGGCCATGGCCCGGTATCTCAAGTGCCACGGCTGGACCTACATCAACCTCGACGATACATGGCAGGGCGTGCGCGGCGGTTCGTTCAATGCCATTCAGCCGAACATGAAGTTCGCTGACATGAAGAAGCTCGCCGACTTCATCCACGCGCTTGGCCTTAAGTTCGGCATCTACTCGTCTCCGTGGGTCGGTTCTCCCGACGGATATATTGGCGAATCCTCCGACGACCCCAATGGAGTGTGGACTCAGAACTTCCCTCGAGAGGAGCGCCCGCGTGGATACCGCTTGGGCACATACACATTCGAGGCCGCCGACGCGCGCCAGTGGGCCGAGTGGGGGGTGGACTATCTCAAATACGATTGGACGCCCAACGACATTCCCACCACCAAGCGCATGGCCGACGCCCTTGCCGCCCTGCCGCGTGACATCGTCTACGCGCTCTCCAACACCGCGCCCTACAACCATGCCCCGGAGTATGCCCGTCTCGCCCAGGCCTGGCGCACTACTGGCGATTTTAGCGACGCATGGGATCGCGGCACACGTGGTCCCAATGAGCCCAAGGGTGTTGTCGACATATGGCTGATCCATGAACGCTGGGCGCGCTTTGCCGGCCCTGGTCACTGGCCGGATCCCGATATGCTCGTCGTTGGTCAGCAGACTAACGGGCCCGGCCTCCTCCGTCCCTCTCATCTGACCCCGGACGAGCAGTACTCCCACTTCACTCTCTGGGCTCTCTGGTCGGCGCCGCTAATCCTTGGCTGTCCGCTCGATTCGATGGATTCGTTCACGTTAGGTCTCCTCACTAACGACGAGGTCCTCGAGGTGAACCAGGACCCGCTCGGTCGCATGGCCGTCACCATCCTCGGCGAATGCGACAAACAGGTGCTCGCCAAGCCACTCGAAGACGGCTCTATCGCCGTCGGTCTCTTCAATCGTGGTTCCGAGCCGCGCGCCTTGACTGTTCCGTGGGACATGCTCGTCTTCGACGGTCTGCCCGAACATGCGAGACTCTGGAACTGGGAACTCACGTCGACCGGGCAGGATCGCAACTTCTCCTGCTCCGTGCGCGATCTCTGGCGCCAGCAAGACGTCGGTGTCTTCAGGGAGCAGTTCACCGCGATTGTGCCATCCCACGGCGTGATTCTGCTCCGCGTCAGGCCTGTGGCGAACTGATGGATCGACGAGTCAGGTCAGACTCCACTCTTAACTCACGCCGACGCCCATCTCCATGCCGACCTCATCAGACGAAACCAACTCGGTGCCCTCATGGACCATCCGGCCGGCGCGCGGCGGCCAGAGTCTTGAGGGTGCCGTGCGGCCAACCGCATACGACGCGGAGTGGATGCCGCTCCGGCAATCATGGCGGGATGCGCCTGAGGACCGCTTCCGGCCTGGTTGGGCACGGGTGCGTTGGGACTCCGAGCAATTGCACGTCGAGGCGTTTTTCGAGGGCGGGGACGCAAGAAACACCGCGACTCGCCTCAACGAGCGCACGTGGGAGTCGGGTGACGTCTGTGAGGTGTTTGTTCACTCAATCGGTGCATCATACTATGTCGAAGTCCATGTGACTCCGGAGAACCAACGCCTTCAGGTGCGGCTGCCGTGGTATGCCGATCGCATTGGACCGCCTGCAGGGCCGCCAATTGAGTCATTTATGGTGCACGATCCATCGTGGGTTCAGACCTCGGTGGGGCGTTACGCCGACGGCTGGATTGCACATGCGGTCCTCCCGGCAAATGTCATTCTACCGGGGCCTGGCAAGTTGAGACCGGACGCGATTCTCCGGCTTGCCGTGTGTCGCTACGACTATCGTGGAGATACCAATCCCGTGCTCTCCTCGACGGCGCTGCTATCCACACCTCGATTTCATCGCTGGATGGAATGGCACCGTGCCGTGCTCCGGGCGGGTGAGTGATCCGGCAGTCACCGGCGAAGCCCTCCAGGATTCAGGTCCGTGTGAATGCGACGGGTAGGCGTCAGAAAGCTACCATTCGGTTATTGACGCTGTAAATGTCCGAATGTTTAAACAAATGCGATGCTCACCGCCATCCATGAATCCAGCGCTGACGACCAGCTGGTGTTGCGGAACCTGCGACTCGATCACGGGAGCGCCCTGCCATTGCACGTACAGGCGGAACAATCACTGCGCAATCTGCTGGCTAGGCTGGAAAAGTCATCCAGCACGTCGCTGCCAAACGAAATTGCTCTGGCCAACGCCATGGGGGTGAGTCGCAACACGCTGCGGACGGCGATCGCCCGGTTGGTGCAGGAGGGACGGCTGGAGCGCCGCGTGGGCGTGGGCACACGTATCGTAGAGCCCAAGGTTCATTCTGGCGTCGGTGCTTGGCACAGTTTCACCCGGGAAATGGAGGCAAACGGCATCAAGGTGGAGACGTTCTCCATTTCTGCGCGAATCGGTAGTGCCCCGGCGAAGGCACTGGACGGGTTGAGGCTCGAGGAAGGGAAGAAGGTGCTCTGCCTGGATCGGGTGCGCGGATGGAAAGGGACGCCGGTGGTTCATTTCCGGTCGTATATCCATCCGCGACTCGACCTGACCGAGTCGGACGACTTTACCCAGCCACTCTACGAACTGATACAGCGCCGGTGCGGCGTCATCGCCGATGAATCCGAAGAGGAGCTAACCGCCGTGGCGGCCGACCAGCGGCACGCCCGGATGCTCGGGGTCGAGCCGGGCGCCCCGTTGTTGCGAAGGTGTCGCTATGTCATGGATACGAGACGCCAGCCGATGGAATACGCGATCGTCCACTACCGGGGGGATCGCTTCGATCTCAGCCTGAAGTTGAGGCACCGTTGGGGCGGTTCGGGGATCTCATGAGTGCATCTTCCACGGGATCCGTTCGCTTCGTGCTTTTCGCCACGGGTGTCACCGCGATCGGCGGATTCCTCTTCGGTTACGACACTGCCGTCATCAACGGCGCAAATTCCTACCTGAAGGCGCACCTCGCCCTTAATCCGACTCAGGAGGGCTTGGCCGGCGCGAGTGCCATTCTTGGTTGCATTCCGGGAGCGATGTGCGCCGGATTTCTCAGCGACCGCTACGGGCGCAAGAACCTGCTCTTTCTCTGCGCGCTGCTTTATGCGGTGTCCGGTGTTCTCTCCGCGATTCCGCGCACGTTCGACCAGTTTCTCTGGGCACGCGTCATCAGCGGACTCGGCATCGGTGCATCGTCGATGATTTGTCCCGTGTATATCGCCGAAATTGCGCCGGAACAGTGGCGCGGGCGGCTGGGCACGCTTTTCCAACTCGGTATTGTCACGGGGATTTTTGTCACGCTCTTCGTCAACCGTCTGATCCAGGGATTTGGGGACGACGTTTGGAACACGGCGATGGGTTGGCGCTGGATGCTCGGCATGGAAGTTGTGCCGGCGCTTGCGTTCATTGGCTTGCTTGTAACGGTGCCGGAAAGCCCGCGCTGGCTCACGGCACGAGGTCGGGAGGGCGAGGCGCGTACGATTCTCGACCGCACGGTTGGCGCACAGCATGCGAGTATCGAGCTTGAGGCCATTCGCGCTGCAACGAAACGAATTGAGCCACCCTTCGCGGAACTCTTCTCGGCGCACCGACGGCCGCTCTTGCGCGCAGTGCTGCTGGCATCGTTTCAGCAATTTTGCGGCATTAATGCGATTATGTACTACTCCACGCGGATATTCGAATCGTCCGGCGAGATGAAAGATGCGGCGTTTACTTCGTCGGTCTGGGTGGGGCTGATCAACCTCGTCTTCACATTTGTGGCGATCGCCTTCGTGGATCGTCTCGGCCGGCGGCCGCTGCTGCTGGTGGGCACGGCGGTGCAGTCCATCGCGCTCGGCTTGGTCGGGTGGATGTTCCACTCCCAGCAAAACGGTCCGGTGCTGCTCGGATGTGTCGTCCTCTTCATCGCGGCGTTTGCGATGGCTATGGGGCCGATCACCTGGCTGTTCTGCGCAGAGATCTTTCCGACGGAGATCCGCGGTCGTGCCATGTCGGTGGCAGCGTTCGTTGTGTGGGTCGCTTGTTACATCGTGGCCCAGACGTTTCCTATGTTGAACGACAGTCCCGCGGTGGGGCCAGCGCTGACGTTCTGGATGTATGCGGGCATCAGCTTGGTCTCTTTCCTGTTCGTGATGTTGATGATCCCCGAGACCAAAGGGCGGACGCTCGAGGAGATCGAGCGCATCTGGCATTCACGGAAAAGCGGCAAACCGAAAGCCGAGGCATGATCGTCCTTGCCTGCGATCTGGGTGGTACTCGCATTAAGGTCGGCGTCGTGCGCGACGGCAGGGTGTTGGCTCAGACGGTCGAGGAGGCCCGATCGAACCTTGGTCTCGCGCGGCAGCTCCCCATGCTCAAGTCCGCCTGGATGCGCTTGTTGGAGCGGCTGCAGTTGCGTATGGGCGAGTGCTCGGGCGTGTCGATGGCGTTTCCCAGCCTGGTCGACGCCGCCAACGCGCGGGTTCTGGCCGAGTATGGAAAGTATGCGGACGCGATGGAACTCGACTTGCGAGAGTGGGCCAGGGTCGAACTCGGGCTGCCTCTAGTGCTGGAGAACGACGCGCGCATGGCGCTGGTCGGCGAGTGGCGTGCCGGGGCGGGGCGGGGGAGCAACGACCTCGTGATGATCACTCTGGGCACCGGGCTCGGTACCTGCGCCGTGATCGAAGGGCGCTTGTTGCGCGGTCGGCACGGCCAGGCCGGCATTCTCGGCGGGCATTCTACTCTGAACATCGACGGCGGAAATTGCCGTTGCGGCAACGTGGGATGCGCGGAGAACGAGGCCTCCACAGCCATGTTGCGACGACGGGCTGAGAGTCTTCCTGGCTGGGCGCGAAGCGCACTCGCGCAGGCACCAGTCCTCGATTATGCGCAGGTGTTCGCTTACGCCTCCGTCGGCGACACCTGTGCGGTGGCATTGCGCGACCACAGCCTGCGGGTCTGGTCGGCCCTGGCTGTGAATCTCGTCCACGCCTACGACCCCGAAGCGCTCATCATCGGCGGTGGAATCATGGCGAGCGGAGAAGTGATCCTCCCTGTTGTATCGGAGTACATAAGACAACACGCCAGCACACCATGGGGATCGGTGCGGGTCGTAGCGTCGACGCTGGGCGACCAGGCAGCGCTCGTTGCGGGCGATTGGTTGCTGCAGGAACAATTCCCTCATCTGCGGCTGTGAGAACGTCCAAATACGACAAGTTCCCCTGTGTGTGCGTCCCGGGTGCGACTGCCTGTACCGTGGGATGGGACGCAATTGCAGAGTGTCTGCGGATCCAGGCTGCACAGCGGGGCGGAGCAAGATGCGTGCTTGTTGTTGAGTGTTATCCGGGCGTCGATGAGGCGGGAATGCGGTCGGAGTTGACTA
Source organism: Opitutaceae bacterium (assembly GCA_014879845.1). Taxonomy (GTDB): domain Bacteria; phylum Verrucomicrobiota; class Verrucomicrobiia; order Opitutales; family Opitutaceae; genus JAEWQP01. The sequence goes on along the minus strand of JACSRI010000074.1, from coordinate 3,027 downwards.
CGCGGATCAACCCTTCGCTCGTGATCGCCGCCAGCGACGCGCTCCGTCCGCAGCAGGAGATTGAGTCCCTCGTAGCTCCATTTCTCGGCGGAGACGATCCGGTCTTTGGTTTCCTTTGTGGGCTCGCGCTGCCGCAGTTCTTCGACGCCGCGAAGGTGGAGGGGCAGCGCGCCCGGGTTGCGGCCGTGACGGACGGCGTGATCATGGTCATCGGTTGCGGCGCGCGCCTCATCGCGGAGGGAGATGTCTTCGTCTATGCCGACCTCTCGCGCTGGGAGGCACAGTTACGCTTTCGCCGCAACGAGTCAGCGAACCTCGGGGCACGCAACCACATGCAAGCGGCCGGCCTGCAGTACAAGCGCGCATTCTTCGTCGACTGGCGCGTAGCTGACCGGTGGAAGCGTCCGCTGATCGCGCAGTGGGATTTCGTCCTCGACACGCATGACGTGCTCGCACCGAAACTGGCGGACGGCGATGCGGTGCGGCGCGGACTGCGGCACACCGTCACTCGGCCGTTTCGCGTCGTTCCGTTCTTTGATCCGGCCCCGTGGGGCGGGCAGTGGATGAAGAATACCTTCGATCTGGACCGATGCGTATCGAACTACGGTTGGTGCTTCGATTGCGTGCCAGAAGAAAATAGTCTGCTCCTAGAACTCGGCGGCGTGAAGTTTGAGGTACCGTCGCTCGACCTCGTCTTCGACCAACCGCGGGCCCTCCTTGGCGACGCGGTGTTTGCGCGCTTTGGAGCTGAGTTCCCGATCCGCTTCGACTTCCTGGATACGATCGGGGGAGGAAATCTATCATTCCAGGTGCATCCGCTTATTGATTACATCCGGCAGCACTTCGGCTTGAATTACACCCAGGACGAGAGTTACTACATGCTGGCGGCTGGCGAGGGGGCTTCCGTCTACCTCGGACTAAAGGATGGCGTCGATCCGGCAGCGATGTTGCAGGAGTTGCGCGCTGCGCAGGGGGGCGGGGGTGCGTTCGAGGCGGAGCGGTATGCGAATCGATGGACGGCGAAACCGCACGACCACTTTCTCATCCCTGCCGGAACGGTGCATTGCTCGGGGGCGGGGGCCATGGTGCTCGAAATCAGCGCGACACCCTACATCTTCACATTTAAGCTTTGGGACTGGGGCCGTCTTGGGCTCGATGGCCGACCTCGGCCGATCCACCTCGATCACGGCGTCACCAATATTCAGTGGGACCGCACCACCGAGTGGACGCGGAGAAACCTCATCAACGTGGTCTCTCCGGTTGCGTCCGGCGCTGGTTGGCGCGAGGAGTGCACGGGGTTGCACGATCTCCAGTTCATCGAGACGCGGCGACACTGGTTCACTGGAACAGTCCCCCACGACACGCGCGGCGGGGTGAATGTTCTCAACCTGGTGCAGGGCGAGGAGGCCGTCGTGGAGAGCCCGGCCGGCGCGTTCTCGCCCTTCGTGGTTCACTATGCGGAGACATTCATCGTGCCGGCGGCAGTCGGTCCGTACACGATCCGCCCGCACGGTTCCGGGATCGGGACCGAGTGCGCGACCATGAAGGCCTTTGTCCGCGACTGAGACCCTGTTGCCTCATGTGGAATACCGACCAACTCCTCTCCCGCTACGACCCCGCGACCGGAACGCTCGACGGAGCATCGCCGGTTGAGCGGCGCCTGGCCGATCTGCGCGGCTGCTTCGCCGATCGCGGGGCTTTTGACGCGGCCCTTGCTTTGGACAACCCGGTAGTCTACCGGGTGGGGAGCGTCGCGCCGGCGGAGGGTGAAGGCGACCTGCACTACGGGGTTGGCTGCGTGATGCCGGGTCGGATCGGCGATGAGTATTTCCTCACCAAGGGGCATTTGCATGCTTGGCGCCCGGCGGCGGAGTTCTACTTCGGCCTCGCGGGCGAGGGCATGATGCTGCTCGAGGACGAGAGCGACGGCGCCAGTCAGATGGTGCCGCTGCGGCCCGGGCATGCGGTCTACGTGCCCGGGAGGACGGCGCACCGGACGGTGAATACAGGACTGGTTCCGCTGACCTATCTCGGCGTCTATCCAGCCCGGGCCGGGCACGATTATGCAACGATCGAACACTGCAACTTCCGGGCCTGTGTCGTTGAACGCGGCGGGCAGCCCGTGCTCGTTCCACGAGTCCGGTCCGGAGTCGTTTGCCACTGAGAGGTCCCCATGTCACACTACGGCACGAATCCTATTCCGTCCGAGAAGCCTCCTGTTGCTATCGTCCAGCGGCCATGGGGGGCGTTCAAGCAATTCGTCCACAACCGCGAATGCACCGTGAGCCTGATGACTGTTGAGCCGGGCCAGCAGCTCAGCCTGCAATCGCACACGGCGCGCGCCGAGCTCTGGATCGTGATCGATGACGGTGCGATCGTGCAGGTCGGCGACTCGAGCCGCGGGTGCCGCGCCGGGGAGGAAGTTTGGATTCCAGCCAATGAGAAACACCGTCTGTCCTGCGCTCCAGGAGTGACGTCAGTGCGCGTGCTTGAGGTTGCGTTCGGCAATTGGCAACAAGAGGACATCATACGCTTCGACGACATCTACTCTCGCGGCAATCCCGTCGTGGGTGGGATCGAATGATCGGTCCGCGGTGATCGACAGCACGGTTCGAATCGGACGGGTGTCCGTGCCGTTGACGGTCGCCGGCACGCAATCACGCTCCCGGCTCTTCCAGAACTGGCGTGCTCCTGCGGTCTGGTGCAGCGAGCGCTGGCATTGTTTCTCAGGTTGTTTCGCCGGGCACCAATTGCGGAGGGAGTGACTCGTGAATTGGATTTTCAGCTCCGAGGACTGCGACCGCACGGTGTCCCATTTTTCGAAAGTCGTAGCGCAGGCACGTCAACTTCGCGCGCGTTGCGAGGTCCGTGCCCATGACCGTCAGAACCCCGACCTTCTCGGGGCAGCGCAATCCGGACTGGCGGGCGGCCTCGGCTAGAAGCATGGCGATGTTATCTTCTGGGCATAGCAGCGCTGTGCGTCGGTTTCCGCGGCGACGGAGTCCAGCGATCACCGCATCGCGTTCG
>JACSRI010000075.1 GCA_014879845.1 Opitutaceae bacterium | reverse complement strand
GGCGCGGGCGATCGACCGGGCTGGCTCGGTGCCGGGGGGTGGGGCGGGTGGTCACGCCCCAAAGCAGGGCAGCCACTGCGAGGGTTGGCGAGCGCTACCGGCGCACCAACCCTCGCGAAGGATCCGTCGCGAACGACGGCTGCTCAGAACATCGAATCCGCCGGGGCGTGGGCGGCCGGCGCAGAATGGCGCGCGCGCACCTTCGGTGCGGGCGTGGTGTGGATCCGCGCGGGAGAGGTGGCGGCGACCGCAGGCATCGCGGGGCCGGCGAGCGGCGTGTGGTCATCGCGGCCGAAGAGCGAGGACAGGTCGGCGACCGCCTCGTGCAGGTGGCCGGCCTGGGCGTTGAGCTCGGCGGCGGCGCTCGCGGCCTCCTCGGCCGTGGCGGCGTTGGTCTGGGTGACCTGGTCCATGCGGCCGACGGCGGTATTCACTTCACCGATATTGCGGGCCTGCTCGGTCGAGGCGTTGGCCACGCCGGCCATGAGTTCGTCCATCTGCCGGGCGCGCGCGACGATCTGCTCGAGTTGCGCGCTCACCTTCTGGCTCGTCTCCACGCCGCGGTCGCTCTTGGCGAGGGAACTGTCGACCGACTCGGCCGTCTCGCGCGCGGCGTTGGCGCTGCGCTGGGCGAGGGCGCGGACCTCCTCGGCGACGACGGCGAAACCGGCGCCGGCCTCACCGGCGCGGGCGGCCTCGACGGCGGCGTTGAGCGCGAGGATGTTCGTCTGGAAGGCGATTTCGTCGATCGACTTGAGGATCTTCGCGATGCTCGTGCTCGAGTCCTTGATCTCGTGCATGGCGGCGGTCATCGCGCGCATCTGGTCCACGCCGGTGTCGGCGGCCGTGCGCGTCTCGGAGGCGAGTTCCTTGGCGCGGCTCGCGTTCTCGGCGTTTTGCCGGGTCTGGCCGGACATCTCCTCGAGCGAGGCACTGGTCTCCTCGAGGGCGGCGGCCTGCTCGGAGGCGCCGTCGGCCACGCGCTGGCTGCTGGCGGAGATGAGATGGGAGGCGGAGGACGTCTGCTCGGCGTTGGTCGCGAGCGACGTGATCACCGTGCGGACGCGGCGCGTCAGGCGGATGCCGATCAGGTAGGTCAACACCACGCCGGAGGCGATGCCGGCCGACGTCGCGCCGAGCACGCTCCAGCGCACGAGGGTCTCGGTGCGCGCGGCCTCGACGGCGCGGTCGTGGGCGATCTTTTCCAGGATCTCGGTGAGTTCATTGATCACGCCGCGCGTCTTCTCAAAGGTCTCGGCGCCCTTGGAGAGCGTGAGATCGATGGCGAGGCGCCGGCCTTCGGGCGTGTTGGCGAGGCGCCCGGCGACGGCCTGGCGCGACACGGGGTTCCACTCGGCGAGTCCGGCCTCGAAGGTGCGGCAGAGCTCCTCGATGCGGCCGCTGGAGACGGGAGCGACGGCGGCGCGGAACTTGGCCCAGCGCTCCTCGACCTGCTTGATGTTCTCGCCGTGCTCCTGCACGAACGTGTCGAACTGCTTCGTGCCGGGCGCGGCGAAGATGAGCGAGCGCTCGGCCACGAGCGCCTGCTGCAGGTCGCGGTCGACCTGGATGAGCAGGTCGGTCGAGGGCAGGAGCACGTCGACCGCGGTGGTGAGGTGTGCGGCGATCTTGTGGCTGGCGCGCTCGCCGATGAAGCCGGTGATCGCGCACAGGCCGACGAGCGCGGAGAACCCGAAGATGATCTGACGACTGACCGTGATATGGCGGGCCATGGTGTGTGTCCTCGTTATTGAATCTGTTCGACGTCCACCCCGATGCAGATCGCCCCGATCAGGGCTTCGCCATCGAGGACCGGCACCGAGACCTGGATGCTGTAGGTCTGGGTGCTCTCATCGAAATCCATCTTGCCGAGGTGGATCTCGCCCCGGCCCTTGAAGCACTCGGTGAACTTGGCCTCGTCGCCCTGCCAGTAGTCGCTGGTCTTGTCGGTCTGCGCGACGTTGGCGCCGAGCTTGTCCATGACGAAGATCTCCGAGACATAGGGGTGCGCCTGCTTCCAGGAGGCGAGATGCTTGCCCGGGGGCGAGTCCATCAGCGCGCGCATGAAGTCGGCGACCCCGGCGGTGGCCTGCCACTTGGCGTCGAGGGCCTTGACGTCGTCGAGCGTCCGCCCGACGTCGTTCTGCGCCTTCACGGCGGCGACCACGATCGGGTCGCGGCCCAGGGCGGCGAGTTCGGTCGTGGCGAGCGCGCGGACCTTGTCGGTGGAGTCGGCGGTGGAAACGGCAGCCGTGGAGACGATGCCGGTGAGCAGCAGGGCGAGCTGGCCGATACGATGCATGGGAGCGGTGGGTTGAAAGGTCAGTAGACGATCTGCAGGCGGCCGAGGAGGCGGCCGTTGGAGTCGGCCGTGCCCACCGTGCCCTGCATGTAGTTCAGCGTGAGCTTGATGTTGTCGCCATTGATCAAATACGCGCCGCCCAGCGTCCAGGAGTCGGTCTCGTCGTTGGCGGCGAGCGAGCTGGGGTCGAAGGACTCGACGCGGCCCATGAGCAGCCAGCGCTTGTTGATCGCCCAGGTGGCGAGCAGGGCCCAGCCGTCGGAGTCGGATTCGATCCCGGTGGCGGAGGTGAAATCGTTGCGCAGCCACTCGCCCGTGAGTGTCGCGGGCCCCCAGGATAACTGCAGGTCCAGGCCGAGGCCGTCGCGCTGGGCGGTCGCGCCGGTCGTGTCCATGGTGAAGGCGTTGACCCCGGCATCGATCTGGTAGCGGCCATCGTCCTCGCCGCCCTGCGCGATCGTGCCGGAGAGGCGGCCGACGTAGAGGAAATCGTCGTTGTCGTTGTCGCCGTTGTTGACGCCGTTGCCGTTGAAGATGCCGGTCGAGTAGGCGAGGCGCTTGGGCACGACGTCGCCGAAGAGGCCGACGCCGATCTGGCGCGAGACCGTCAGGCGGTCGTTGGGAAGCGAGCGCTCCACGGTCTGAACCTTCGTGTCGGGCATGAGCTGTTCGTAGCCGAAGGGCGTCTTGAACTGGCCGGCGCGGAGCGACGCGGCGGGATGGGCCGACCAGGTCACAAAGCCGTCGGTCATCTGCGCGCTGTAGCCGGAACGGCCGCCGACGCTGTTGTTGCCGAAGTCGCCCTCGATCTTGAACGAGAAATCCTCGGCGAAGGAGCCGGCGGCGTTGAGCCGGGCGCGACGGATGAAGAACCGATCGTGGACCCCGGCCCAGCGGGCGTCCGGGGCATCGCCGGATTCGGCGTTGATGTGAAAGAAGCCGCCGAGTGCGATCTTTCCTTCCTTGCCGGCCGCGGCGACATAGACGGGTGCCGGCTTGGCGGGCTTGGCGGGTTCGGCCGCCGGCGCCGGGACTGGAGCGGGCGAGGCGGCGACCGCCGTGGCCGCGGGTTTCGCGGCCTGGGCGGCGGCGAGCTGGTCGCGCAGGGTCTTGTTTTCGGCGGCGAGTTCGTCGAAGCGGCGTTCGAGGGCGGCAAGGCGTTCGAGGATCGAAGCGTCCGTGGGGGACGGCGCGACGGGCGCGTCTGCGCCGAAGAGACGGCTGGACAGCGCCAACGCGGCGGCCAGCACGCAAAACGTGCGAGTGATTTTCATGGAGAGTGGAGGTTCAATCGACCGTTTGCGGTTTGGCCTTAGAGGAGACTATGCTGCCCGATGCGCTAAATCGCGGATACGACGGTTGTGATTTGCGCTCATTAGCGCGCCGCAGGACCGGGCGTGCCGGTCCGGGGCACCCGCGGCGGCGGTGAAGGAGATTGCCGTCGTCGTCGACGACCGGCGCAATGCGGCGGTGCTCGCAGACCTGCCCGCCCGCGTATTCCAAGGCCTGCCACGGCGCACGCGCACGGTCATCGCCACGGTGGTGTTCGGGCTGGCCGCCGGGGGCGCGGCGGTGGCGTTTCACCTCGCGATCGCGGCTGTGTATGAGGCGGGTATCGTGCGGTTGGCGCGCGAGGCGTCGCCGGCGTGGTTTGCCGTCGGCAGCCTGCTCATCGTGGGTGGCACCTCGGCGCTCTCCGGCTGGTTGCTCACGCGCTTCTGCCCCGCGGCGGCGGGGAGCGGCATCCCCCAGCTCAAGCTCGCCTTCTGGAAGGATTTCGGCGTCGTGCCCTGGCGCGTGGTTTGGGTGAAGTTCGTTGGCGGCGTGCTCAGCGTGGGCGGCGGCGCGAGCCTGGGACGCGAGGGCCCGAGCGTGCAGCTCGGTGGCGGCCTCGCCTCCAACGTCGCGGGCGCGCTGGGCGTGGCGAAGAACGAACGCCGCGCCGCGGCCGCGGCGGGTGCAGCTGCGGGCCTTGCGGCGGCATTCAACACGCCGATCGCGGCCGTCACTTTCGTGCTCGAGGAGATCATCGCCGACCTGAACAGCCGTCTGCTCGGCGGTGTGCTCATCGCCTCGGTGCTCGGCGCACTCGTCGCGCACGCCGTGCTCGGGGAACACCCCTCCTTCCGGCTGGCCGATCCGGGAGCGCCTGGTTGGCTCGTCTATGTCGGCGCGCCGGTGGTCGCGGCGCTGGCCGCGCTGGTGGGCGTGCTCTTCCAGCGCTGGGCGCTTGGCGTGAGGGGGTGGAACCGCCGGCCCCGCCGCCTGCCGGCCTGGGTGCGCGTGACTCTTGGCGGCGTCGCGGTGTGGGCGATCGGCAACGCGGTGTTTCTCACCACCGGGCACCTCGGCGTCTTTTCCCTTGGATACGCCGACCTCTCGGCGGCGCTGAATGGCGAGTTGCTCTGGCAGATGGCCGCACTCCTGCTCGCGGCCAAACTCGTCGCCACGGTCGTGTGCTACGGTCTTGGCGGATGCGGTGGAATCTTCGCGCCGACACTCTTCTTTGGCGGGATGACCGGCGCGGCGATCGGCGGACTGGCGGCGCTGGTCCTCCCGCTGGGCCACGCCGACCAGGTCACGCTGGCGGTGGTGGGGATGTGCGCCTGCCTCGGCGCGGTCGTGCGTGCGCCGGTGACGGGTATCCTCATCGTCTTCGAGATGACCCACGAGTTTTCGCTCGTGCCGTCGCTCATGCTCGGGGCGATCGTGAGCCAGGCGATCAGCCGCGCGCTCACGCGGGAGAATTTCTACGACGCGCTCCTCGCGCAGGACGGCAACCACATCGAGCGTGTCATGCCCGTGCGCAGCCTGCGCTCGTGGATGGAGACTCCAGTCTCGCGCGTCGCGACCGCGCGGCCCGTCGTCCTCACCGACCTGTCGCCGGCCGTGCTGCGCGAGGCGCTCGCGCAGCATCGCTACGAGCGCTTTCCCGTGGTGCTCGACGGCCGTGTGGCCGGGGTGGTCAGCCGGATCGAGGCTGAGGATGCGCTTTCGGACGGTCGGCCGCCGCGGCTGGACCCGGCGTGTGTGTGCGCGCTGGAGACGCCTGTGCGGGATGTGGAGCGCCGGCTGATCGAGTCGGCCGGCCATCTCGCCGTCATCGTCGATCCCGGCGCCGTGGCCGGGGCGGATGTGAACTCCGCCCCGATCGTCGGCCTGCTCACGCTGCACGACCTCCTCCGTGCGGAGATCCTGCACGCGCGGGAGACCGAGACCGAGTAGGGCGCGCCGGCCGGCGCGGGCCTCAGGCTGCGCGGCCCACCGGCTCGCGGCGGCTGAGCTGCTCGGCAAGCGAGGCGGTGGGCTCCCCGGCTCCCGGACGCCGCCGCACGACCTTCTGGAAAAACATGTTGTTCGGGATCTGCAGCAGCGCGCCGTCGTCGGTCTCGAGGGTGGTGTAGAGGAAGTTGAGGTCGACCACCTTGCCCTTCACGGGCTCGCCGGCGAACTCCACCTCATCGCCGACCGCGAACGGCCGGAAGAACAGGATCACCATCGTGCAGGAGATGTTGCTCAACACGCTCCAGACCGCGACGAAACCGATGGCGACGAGGCCGAGGATGGTCGAAAGCACGGCCCAGAGGCCGCCGAGGTTGAAGCCGAAGACGCCGAGCAGCAGCACGACGGTCGCGGCGAGGATGAACCAGCCTGCGACCTTGCGCACGGGCGCGATGTCGCCGTGGGTGAGCCGGGTGCGGTCGGCGAGCAGGATGAGGCCGCGGTTGACAAGGAAACGCACGAGGCATGCGCCCACGATGACAGCCAGGGCGGCGGGCAGTGCGGCGATGGCGGCGCGGGCGATTTCGGCGAAGTCGGGAAGGGTCAAGGTCATGGTGTGTGGTGTATGTGTGTTTCAGTTACGACGGACCATGGGCCGGGGTCGCGCCGCGCCGCGATGCCACCCACTCTCCGAGGCGGCAGGCGCGGGCCAGGAGTTCTCCGTCGGAACTCCGGCCTCCGAGCAATGAGGTCACCAGGGAGGCGAGAAAGGCGTCGCCCGCGCCGACCGTATCCACGACCTGGACGGGCTGGGCTGGCTCCCACGTCCAGGCGTCGCCGCGGAGCAGTCCCGCCCCGCGTGCGCCGGCGGTCACGCAGATGAGCGGCGTGCCGGTCCGCGCGGCCAGGGCGCGGGCGTGGACCTCCTCGCGGCCGGGCCACTCGGGCTCGCCCGCGGCGAGGCGCGCGGCCTCGGCGGCGTTGAGCTTGAGCACGGTCGAGCGTGCGGCGAGGGTGCGCACGAGGTCGAGGTCGTCGAAGGGCGGGCGCAGATTCGCGTCGAAGACCGCGATCGCCTGGGGCGGCAGCACGGCGAGGAGCCGCTCGAGCGCGTTGCGGTTGAACGGCGAGCGTTGCGCGAGCGACCCGAAGACGATGGCCTGGCTCGCGGCCGCCACCTGCACGACGTCGTGCGTGACCACGATCTGGTCCCACGCCACGCTCGACATGATCTCGTAGTGCGCGTCGCCGCGGGCGTCGACCTGGGCGCGCACATGGCCGGTGGGCAGCCCGAGGTGGCGCGAGATCAGCGCCGTGTCGATGCCCCAGCCGCGCAGCCGCGCGAGCAGTTCGTCGCCGAGCACGTCGCGACCGACGGCCGAAACCACGTGGACATCGGCGCCGAGCTGGTGCAGGTGGAAACCGACGTTGAAGGGAGCGCCGCCCGGGAACAGGCCCTCGGGAAGGAAATCCCACAGGATCTCGCCGAAGCAGAGTACGGCCGGGCGGGGGCGCACGGAGTCGTCCATCGCTCAATCCTCCGCAAGGTGGGCCGGATCGGCCTCGAGTTCGTGGCAGGCGCGGATGAAGCACGCGGCCGACCAGGCCTGGTAGGCCTTGCCCATCGGGCGGCCGGTCTGCCCGTGCACCCATTCGTTGAATTCCCATTCGCGCCCGCGGCCGAGGCGGTTGACCTCGGCCAGGCGCACGAGCTCGCGGCAGGCGACGTCGTGGAACCCGAGCCGGTGGATGAATCGTACCCACATCCCCCCGACGAAGGGCCAGATGCCGCCGTTGTGGTAGTGGTGCGGGAGGTTGAGCAGGTTGACCGTGTAGTAGGCGCGCCAGTCCGGGTCGCCGGCCTGGACGACCGGGTAGAGGTTGGCCACCGGCCAGGGCTGGTTCACGCCGACACCCCACATGAAGTGGAACGCCTGCCTCGCGCGCTCGGGATCGAGCAGGTACATGAGCGAGGCGAGCACGTTGCCGAACACGTCGCAGCGCCAGTTGAAGGAGAAGGGCGTGACCTCGGCGATGAGGTAGGACGTGTCGCCGAGCGAGAACTGCCGGTCGGCGAAGCGGTTCGGCCGGAGGTCGTTGTCGCTCGCGCGGGTGGTGGGCCAGAAGGTGTCGAGCACACGCGAGCGGATGGTCTGCGACCAGCGCAGGTAGTCGGCCGCGCGGGTGAAGTCGCCGACGAACTCGAGGAGCCGGCCGAAGCAGACGTTGGCGCGGAACCAGAGCACCTCGTCGTAGAGCACGTTGTAGCTGCGGCCGAAGAGGTCGGTCCAGTCGCCAGCCTCGGGGATCTCGAGCAGGCCGTCGTTGTTGCTGTCGTGCGCGGAGAGCCAGTTCATCGCGCGCTGTAGGTGGTCGATGTGCTCGTGCAGGAAGCCCGTGTCGTGGGTGCGCTGGTAGTAGTTGTAGAAGGCGATGATCACCCACAGGCCGCTGTCGATCGAGCAGATGTTGCCCACGCCGGCGTAGTCGGGCCGCTGGTCGTCGAGGCGCACGTTGGCCGGGATCTGGCCGGTCGGGGAGATCGCGCGCAGGAGCGTGTCGAGCGTGTTGCGCGCGGTCGTGCGCACGTCGGTGTCCTCGAGGTCGAGCGTATTGAGGATGGTAATCGAGCCGTCGCGCGCCCAGACGGAGCGGTAGTTGGCATCGGTGCCGGTCACGCTGTTGTCCTTGAGCGAGCAGGCGCTGAAGCCGAGCGGCGTGATGTTGCGGCGCAGGGCATCGAGCGCGCGGGCGTAGCCGGTGCGCAACAGCTCGCGGTCGGCGGTCAAGAGAGTGCCGAGCTGCTCGCCGGAGAAGAGCATGCGAAACTCCGCGCGCATGGCCTCGGGCGGCAGGCTCGTCGCGGACGAGCGCGCCGGCTCGCGCACGAGGCCGAAGTGGCGCAGTCCGTCGAGCACGCCGTCGGCCATGACCTCGCGCGAGGTGTAGATCGGGACATGGACGGTCGCCTCGAACAACTCCGGCAGGCCGTTGTCCGGGATGATGCCGCGCACGCCGGGGAGGAGGAACATGCTGCTGTCGTTGCCGGTGTCCCCCGCGACGAGGACGCTCCCTGTGTCGATCTTCAGCTTCGCGCACAGCCAGGCGAGCGTGCCGCCCTTGGTCGAGGCGAGCGGCACGACGTCGAGGTCGCGGTGGCTGGAGTAGACGAGGTGCACCTCCAGCCCGGCCCTGTCCAGGGCGCGGCGGATCGTGTCGAGTTGCTTGCGCGTGGCGCGCTCGAGAAACCAGCTCGACTTGAACTCGTGCAGGAACTCCGCGGGCTGTGGGCGCACCCTCGGCACCTTTGTCATCACGGCGCGGATCTTCTTGAGGTTCCACCCAGCGGCGAGGTGCGCGGTGAAGTCGCGGAAGTCGATGCGCCCGCGCCAGTCGACCATCTGCGTGCCGACCCCGCCGATGACAAAATCCGGGGCGGGCAACTCGCCCGAGTCAACGAGGCGGCGCACGTCGTCGACGAGGCGCCCGGTGTTGTAGACGAGGATGGGGCGGTCGCGCCGCGGGATCGCGTCCCACGTGGCGCAGAAACGGCGCGAGGACTCGGGATTGCCGAGGAGCGTGCCGTCGAGGTCGCTGCTGAAGAGTCGGATGGGTGGCGTGGTCGCGGTATCGGGCATGATGAACGAGGAACTGTCGCGGGCCCGACCGCGCATGCACCCGGGCGTGACGCGCCCAGCGTAGGACGTGCGTGGGGTTGGTCAAGGCCTGCGGCCGGAAAAATCCAGGACCGCGGGTCGCGAGCGCGCGGGGTTGACTTCGATGTTAGGGTGGTGGCGCGATGCATCCGATCGACCACGCCATCATCGGACTTTATCTCGTCGCGCTGCTCATCGCGGGATTCGTGCTGGCGAAGCGTGCGGGCTCCAGTGCGGACGACTACTTCCTCGGCGGGCGCAAGCTGCCGTGGTGGGCGCTGGGCGCCTCGGGCATGTCGAGCAACCTCGATGTCGCCGGCACGATGACCATCGTGACGATGATCACGCTCTACGGGCTGCACGGTTTCTGGATCGAGATGCGTGGAGGCGTGGTGCTGCCCATCGCCGTGTTCCTCGCGTTCATGGGCAAATGGCACCGGCGCTCGGGAGTGATGACGACGGCGGAGTGGATGGAGCTGCGCTTCGGGTCGGGTCCGGGCGGGCGCATCGCGCGTCTTGCCGCGGCGCTGACGTATGTCGTGATCACCGTGGCGATGATCGTGTTCTTCCTTTCCGCGGGTGGAAAGTTCCTCGCCGCGTTCCTTCCGTTCACGGAGATGCAGTGCTCGGTCGCGGTGGCGCTGATCGCGTTCGGATACACGCTCGTGGGCGGGCTTTATGGCGTGATCTGGACCGATGTGGTGCAGGCGGGGCTCATCGGCGCGGCGGCGCTCTACGTGTCGGTTAAAGCCTACGGCCTCGTCACTCCGGAGCTGCTCGCCGGATGGCACGGGGCCGCACTCAACCAGTTCCTGCCGATGACCGGTGACCCGCGGCTGGCGCCCTACGAGGCCTTCGGCTGGTTCCTGCTCGTGTGGCTCTTCAAGGGCGTGCTCGAGGGGCTCGGAGGTAGCGGTGGCTCGGCCTACATGGCCCAGCGCTTCTACGCGGCGCGCAGCGACGCGGACTGCACGCGTATCGGACTTGTGTGGACGCTGCTCTTCGCGGCGCGGTGGCCCATGGTGCTCGGGTTCGCGATCATGGCCATGCACCTGGGCCTGGAGGTGCGCGATGCGCGCGAGGCCGAGTCCGTGCTGCCCGTGGTGCTCGCCTCCGAGCTGTTTCCCGTCGGCGTGCGCGGGATGATGATCGCCGCGATGCTCGCGGCGGCGATGTCGACCTTCGACAGCACGATCAACGCCGGCGCATCCTACCTGGTGCGCGATGTCTTCGACGTGCTGCGCCCGCAGGCGAGCCCGCGGGCGCAGGTGTGGGCCGGATACGCGGCCTCGGCGCTGCTCGTGGTCGCAGGCCTCGTGCTGGCATTCTCGCTCGGGGCCTCGGTGCTCGGGATCTGGGTGGGCATCGTGATGCTGCTGTTCCCGGCGTTTCTCGTGCCGTTCGCGCTGCGCTGGTTCTGGGCGAGGTTCACCGGAGCGGGTTTCACGGCCGGGATCGGCGGCGGCTTTGCGGGCGCGCTGGCGGTGTGGCTGCTCGATCCGCCGGGCTGGAACGAGGCGATGCGTTTTCTGGGGATCGCGGGAGGCTCGCTTCTCGCGAGTCTTGCGGGCACCTGGCTGAGCGCGCCCGTTCCGGATGAGGTGTTGCGCATCTTCTACGCGCGTGTGCGGCCGTTTGGCCTCTGGCCCTCGGCTTGGCGCAGGGACGATCGCGTCGAGCACCGAGGCGACCTCGCGCGTCTCGTGGTCGCGCTCACCTGGCAGGTGCTGACGTTCCTGATTCCCATGGGCGTGCTCCTGCGGCTCTGGCCGTCGGTGCTCCCGGCTGCGGTCGTGTGGTGCGCGGCGGGGATGTGGTTGCTGCGGCCGTCCCGGGCGGACGCGTGAGTGGCGCGCCCGCCCGTCGACGTGGTGTGGCGGCTCAGTCCCCGTCGTTCCACGGCTCGTCCCAGTCGGTGTCGCTGAGCACGTTCACCGTCGGGCGGCCCTCGACGAGGCTGATCAATTGCTGGGCGATGCCTGTCCAGGTGAACAGGCTGCGGGCCTTGTGCGCGCCCATGCGCGAGAGCCGCTGGGCGAGTCGCGGGTGCCGGAGCGGTTTCACGATCATCACGCCGAGGTCCTCGCGGTCGAACGGATCGGCATAGAGCGCGTGGCGGCCGAAGGTCACGGCGCGGAAGAGCCCGCCGTGGATCGTGACGATCGTGGGTGTGCCGCAGGCCATGGCCTCGATCGCGGTCATGCCGAAGGGTTCGTAGCGGCTGCTCAAGACGAAGATGTCGGCGGCGCGGTAGCAGTCGGCGAGATCCTGGTCGGCGATGAAACTGCCGAAGTGTACGTTGCGCGTGAGACCGAGCGCGCGCGTGCGCTTGCGCAGGTCGGCGAGGATGCGTCGCTCCTGGGCGTCCATCGAGGCGCCGCCGACGGCGAGATGGAGCACGGCGTCGGGGATGCGCTGCACGACGAGCGCGAAGGCCTCGATGAGCAGGTCGTATCCCTTGTTCGTGGCGAGGCGACCGAGCGCGAGCACCGTGGGCGCCTTGAATCCGAGGCGGCGCCGGATCAGCTGGCGCGAAGCCTGGCTCACGGGGAAGAAACGGTTGTCGTCGTAGCCGGGCGGGATCATGTGGACGCGGTCGCCCGAGACGCCGTAGTCGGCGGTGATCAGGTCGATCTGTGGCGGCGTGGTGGCGATGACCTTGTCGCAGGTGCGGTAGAGGATCGTCTCGTGCTGGATACGTTCGGAGAAGTTGAACTCCTTCTCGAAACGCTCGGCGCGGCTCGGGTAGTCGGTCTCCATCTGCCGCTTTTTCCACGAACCGAGCGAGTGGGGCGTGTGCAGGTGCATCACGCCGAGGGCCTCGGCGAGGCGCTGGCCCGCGACCCCGGCGTCCCAGTAGTGCGAGTTGATGAACTCGTAGTGGAGTTTCTCCCGCTTGATGAACCGAAGCGCGTTCTCGCACCACTCCATGAGGTCGCGATGCAGGTACTCCTTGGGGATGAATGCCGGTCCGCCGCAGGGCACGCGCACGACGCGCACACGGCTGTTGATCGTATCGACCTCGGGCTGGTCCTCGAAGCGCCGGGTCCAGATGTCCACGTCGAAGCCGAGCTGGGCCAGCTTCTTGGACAGTTCCAGCACGTAGACCACCTGGCCGCCGGTGTCGGCGGCGCCCAGGGGCGGGTTGGCGGCGACGTAGCCGTGTGTGGACACCATGGCGATGCGAGGACGGGACTGGATGCTGGTTGGACGTGCCATGCCCTCAGCTTACCGGAGGCGGCGAGATCGAACAAAGGTTTCTTCCGCTCGGGCCGAAAAAACTGCGCCGCCGCCGGCGCGCGCAGGCCCGACGGCGTGGCAGGTGCGCGGGTCACGTGCGCGTCCTCAGGTGATCCCTGCAGGCGGAAAAACGGGGTTGTGCCGCGCCGGGTGGTTCCTCAGCGTCGTCGGTCCTTTATATCGCGTCGCCCATGAGTTTTTCTCCTCCGGCTCCCTTGTCCCTCGACGGTTCCGCCTGCCGCATCGGCATCGTGGCGGCCCGCTACAACCCGGAACTCGTCGAGGCGCTGGTCTCCCAGGTGAGAGGCTACCTCATCGCGGCGCGTGTTCCGGAGCAGGCGATCGAGGTGTGGCGTGTGCCCGGGTCCAACGAGATCCCCGTGGCCGTCTCCGCCATGCTCTGCCGCGGCGAGTTCGATGCGGTGGTCGCGCTCGGCGTGATCATCCGCGGCGGCACGATCCACTACGAGGTGATCGCGCAGTCCTCGGCCATCGCGCTGCACGACGCCGCCATGACCGCCGGCGTGCCCGTGATCAACGGCATCGTCGTGGCGGAAAATGCCCAGCAGGCGCACGACCGCTGCCTGGGCGAGGTCAACCGCGGCGCCGAGTTCGCCTGGGCCGCGCTCGAGATGGCCGTGCTCAAACGCAGCAAGTTCCCGCGCAACTGAATCTATCATCCATGGCCAAGGCCAAGTCTTCCCAGCGACGCGACAATCGCGTCACCGCGATGCAGTTCCTGTATTCGTGGTCCATCAACCGCTCGCAGAACCTCGACCACGACCTGCACGAGTTCTTCTCCAGCAAGGAGCATCCACGCGACTACTACGCGTTTGCCGAGCAGCTCATCCACGGCGCGATCGAGAAGATGGCCGACGTGGATGCCAAGATCCGCTCGCTGGCCGAGAACTGGGACTTCGAGCGCATCGCCAAGATCGACCTCGCCATCCTGCGGCTGGCGATCTTCGAGATGCTCTTCCGCAAGGACATCCCGCCGGTCGTCTCGATCAACGAGGCGATCGACCTGAGCAAGAGCTTCTCCAACGCCGACGCCAAGCGCTTCATCAACGGCATCCTCGACCGCCTCAAGGACCAGCTCGACCGCCCGGCCCGCACGGCGGCGGAATGAGGGCGGCGACGCGTCTCGAATGTCGCGTGACGAGTGCGCAACGCCGGGCATGCGCGGTGCTGAGGGGCCAATGAGCAAGGGCGATCGCGCTTCTTCGGTTCGCGTGCCGGGGCCGGGGCGACTGATCCTCAATCGCCGGCTCCCGTCCGCCGACCCCCGCTTTCCGTCCCCGTGATCCTTCTCCTCTTCGACCTCGACAACACGCTGGTGGACACGCTGGCGGACGACGCGCGCTACTATGGCGCGGCGCTCGACGAGGTCGCGGGCCAGCCCGTGCCGCTGCATTCGTGGGAGCACTACTCGGAGATCACCGCCTCCGCCATCGCGCGCGAGGCACTCGCGCCCGTGCTCGGGCGGCGCACGCGTGACGGCGAGGTGTATCGCGTGCGGGAGATTCAGACGCGCCTCTGGGAAAAGGCCTTCGAGGCCGGGGAACTCACCATCCGGCCGGTGCCCGGCGCCCTCGAACTCTTCGCCGAGGCCCGCCAGCGCAAGGGCTGTGTCGCGGCCATCGCCACCGGAGGGTGGGGGCCGTCGGCGCTGATCAAGCTCCACGCCGCGGGCTTCCCGCTCGACGACCTGGTCATCGCCACCTCCGACGACGCCGAGTCGCGTCAGGGCATCCTGGGCACGGCGGAGGTCCTCGCCGCCGCGGCGCGCGGGTGCTTCGGCTTTTCCGGCCGCGTGGTGATCGGGGATGGCATCTGGGACGCGCGCGGCGCCCGGGCGGTCAAGGGTGGCTTCATCGGCGTATCCGCCGACCCGGTGCACGCGCTCCAACTGCGCGCCGAGGGCGCTACGGCGGTGCTGTCCGATTTCACCGACCGTGCGGCCTTCTGGGCGGCGGTCGACGCCGCCGTGCGACGCGGTTCGTCGGCGCCCGGGAACTGAGCGGGCCGGCCTCCGTGCGAAGGAATGCCTCGCCCAGGCATTCGCGCGAACCTCCCGTTCCGCGGCAATCCATCGCGGAAGCCTCGGCGCGACGTCCCCGCGGGGTCAGCTCTTCGATCCCGTCGTCGCGATGCCCTGGATGAAAGTCTTCTGCGCGAAGAAGAAGAGGACCACGATGGGCACGACAGTCACCGCGCTCGCCGCCATGAGAAAATGCCACTGCACGCCGCCGGCCTGCGTCTGGTAGCTCTGCAGCGCGAGCGCGAGGGTGAAGGTGTGCCGGCGCGTGAGGTAGAGGAGCGGCCCGAGAAAGTCGTTCCACGCGTAGAGGAAATGGAACAGCGCGGCCACCGCCAGCACCGGCCGGCTCAGCGGCAGGATGATGCGCCAGAAGATCCGCCACTCGCTGCACCCGTCGATGCGCGCGGCCTCGCTCAGCTCCTCCGGGATGGAGCGGAAGAACTGCCGCATGAGGAAGATGTTGAACGCGCTGCCGAAAAACGCCGGCACCCAGAGCGGCAGGAGCGTGCCGATCCACCCCAGGTGCTTGAAAACCCCATACAGCGGCACCATGAGCACGGGGAAGGGGATCATCATCGTCGCCATGGTCAGCGCGAAGAAGGCGTCGCGGCCGCGCCACTTCAGGCGCGCGAATCCGTAGGCGACCATGGCGTTGGACAGCACGGTGCCGATCACGCCGAGCACGCAGACGATCACGGTGTTGGCGAGGAAGGTGAAGAAACTCACGTCGGCGTCCTCGGCCGCGGGGGTGCGGCGCGCGACCGTGCCCTCGATCTCCTCGACGCTGCGGCCGCCCATGGCGGCGAGCGCCTTCGGGTAGTTTTCCCAACGGAAGCGCACGTGCTCCTCGATCGCGTCCGCCGGCACCACGTCGCGCGCGCGTCCGGCCGTGAGCGTCTTGTCGGTCGACGAGCGCTCGGTCACGACCCACCAGCCCGGTTCGGCGTGTTTGACGAGGCGGAGCGTGGCGTCAGCCGGATCGTACTTCGCCGCCGGCAGCACGAGCCGCTCACCCGCGCGCATGCCCGAGGCGATCTCGACGAGGACGGATGGCTCGCGCAGCTGGCTGTCGCGCGTCACCTCCACCTCGCGGCCGTCGATCTGCGTCGTGTAGGCGAGCGGCAGCAGGCGCGGCGGGTAGCTCATCGTCTGCTCGATGGGCATGAGCGAGGTGATCACCATCCAGACGAGCGGAAACCCGAACACGATCGCGCCGAATCCGAGGCAGGCGTAGACGATGAAGCGGGCGGTGATGGAGCGTTTCATCGGGGGCCTAAAGTCTGGGCACAGAGGTCACGGAGTTTCGGACATGAGGTCACGGAGCGGTCAACGCGGTCTGGTCGACGCATGTCACGGCGTGCGGCTCCCGGACGAAGGAGGCAGATATTCGAGAATACGGCGTGCGCTCCGTGAACTCTGGATCGCACTCTGTGCCCTCTGTGACCCATGGCTGGACTCCGGTTCATCTCAGCTCGAGTAGTGCACGCGCTTGGCCGCGACCTTGGTCGCGAGCCAGGTGAGCAGCGCGATGAGGAGGAAGAGCACCCACGCCATCGCTGACGCGTAGCCCATGCGCAGGTCGAAGAACGCCGTGGCGAACAGGTAGATCGTGTAGAGCAGCGTCGAGCGCGCCGGGTAGCCCTCGAGCGGGTTGGCGTTGGCGCCGATGCCGCCCGCGATGACGAACACCTGCGTGAACACCTGGAGCGAGCCGATGATGCCCATGATCACGTTGAAGTAGACGACCGGTGAGATGGTCGGGAGCGTGATGTGCCAGAAGCGTCGCCACGGGCTCGCGCCGTCGATCGCGGCGGACTCGTAGAGCTCCTTCGGCACATCCTGCAGGCCGGCGAGGTAGATGACCATCGAGTTGCCCACGCCCCAGAGGCTCATGAGCACGAGCGCGGGTTTCGACCACGCGGGATCGCCCAGCCACGCCGGGGGCGTGTCGCCCCAGAGCGAGAAGATCGGCGTGAGCACCCAGTTGAGGATGCCGTACTGGCCGTTGAAGATCCACAGCCAGAGCATGGACGAAGCGACAAGCGGGACGATCGAGGGCAGGTAGAAGATCGTGCGGAAGACCGGGCGGCCCTTCACCTCGACGTTGAGCAGCAGCGCGAGCGCGAGGGACACGACCATGCCCAGCGGCACCGAGAAGAGCGCGTAGAAGAGCGTGTTGCGCAGCGAGAGCCAGAAGACGTCGTCCTGGAAAAGCTTCTGGTAGTTCTCCACGCCGATCCACACCGGCTTCTTCAGGATCGAGTAGTCGCAGAAGCTGTAGAAGAGCGAGGCGCCGACCGGGTAGAGGAGGAACATCGAGAAGCCGATGATCCACAGGCTGGTGAAGCCGAGTCCGGAGAAGAGGCGGCGGCGGTCGCGGGTGGTCATGGCATGGTGACGCCGGCGCCGTGCGCGCCAGCGTGGAGGGCGGCGCTCCAGCGACGCCGCGAGAGCGGATGCCGCCCGATGGTGCGGCGCGACGTGGGGACGCTTTGGATGCGCGGCCGGGCGGGAGCCGGGCCCTCCATGGTTGTGGCCAAGCGGGTGAACACCGGTGCGGTCATCGTCGCTCGGCCCTCCGCTGACGTTCGAGACTCCGGCTGTGCTCGGCCCAGCTCGCCTCGATGCGCGCCTGCACGTAGGCGAGCGCCTCGTGCGGGGTTTGCTGCAGCAGCCGCACGCGGTCGAACGCGATGTTCATCTCGCGGCTGTATTCCTGCCAGATGCCCATCTTCGGCGTGAAGTCCGCCCGTGGGCTGCGCGAGAGTTCGCGGAACACGCCGATGAACGGATGGCGGTGCGCCTCCGCGAAATACGGGCTCCACGCCTTCAGCGGCGAGTTCTTCTCCTGCAGGTAACAGAGCAGCTCGAGGCCGCTGAGCTCCCCGCGCGAGCGCGCCCCGAGGTTGGGCGAACTCACGTACTTGATGAACTCCCACGCCTCGCGCGGGTGGCGCGCGCCGGCCGGGATGACGAGCATGTCGGCTTCGCCGATGGAGTAGGGCGCCTCGCCCTCGTGCACGACCGGCCACGGGGCGACACCGTAGTCCAGGCCGGGGGCGTACTGGTTGATGTAGTTGTTGAACCAGACGCCCTGCAGGACGATGGCGATCTTGCCCTGAAAGAACGGATACTGCGGCGAGCCGAACTGCCCGAAGCCCGTGGCGAAGACCTTGAGTTCCTCGAGGCCGTAGTCCTCGGTGAAGCCGCGCACCCACGTGAAGGCCTCGATGTTGGCCGGGTCGGTCGCGGCGGTGATCCGGCCGTCGGCGGAGATCAGCTCACCCCCGAACCAGCGCGGAAACGACCACGGCCACCAGCCCGGGTCCTGCGGCAGGAAACCGATCTGCGTGAGCGCGCCGGTTCGTGCATCGCGCCTGGTCAGGCGGCGCGAGAACTCGCGCAGCTCCTCGAGCGTGCGCGGCGGACGCTCGGGATCGAGGCCGGCTTCGCGGAACGCGGTCTTGTTCCAGTGCAGCGCGATCATCGCCGGCGTGGCCGGCAGGCTGTAGACGTGGCCATCGTAGCGGCACATGTCGGCGTAGACCCGCTCGTAGTGGCCCATGAATTCGTCGGGATCCGTCCCCGATTCGCGCATCAGCTCGTCGATCGGGGTGAGCGCGCCGCGGTCGGCCCAGGAGGGAATCTGCTGCACCCAGATGCCGGCGACATCCGGCGGGTCGCCGCCGGCCGAAGCGAGAATGGTCTTTCGCTCGATGCCGGAGACGGCGAGGAACTCCACGAAGATGCGGTCCTGGGAGCGATTGAAGGCATCGACGACCTGCTGCATCGCCTCCGCTTCCGAGCCGTTCCACTTCTCCCAGTAGACGATGTGCACGCGACCGTCGCCGTGCCGCGGCCCGCAGCCCGGCAGCAACGCCGCCGCGAGCGCGAGCGCGCCTGCGGCGAGACGGCGGAGGAGTGGCGTCGGACGAAGTGCCTGCGGCATGGGGCGCGGAGGACCTTGCGCGGAAGATTTCGCGGCGTCGAGTCCCGGGTTGCCGCATCGCCTCGATGCATGGGGATGCCTGAATCAGACGGACGGACGTCCGCGCCGAAGTCGTTTGCACATCCGTGTAACTCCGCCGACGCTCGCCGGGTATTTTCATCCCATGGCTGTCCCCTCCTCCTCGACCGGAGCCGCTCCGCGCAAGAAATCGCGCAAGGGGCTCTACCTGATCCTCGGCGGCGTCGTGCTCATCGTGGTCCTCGGCATCGCGGCCTCGATGAAGTCAAAACAGGCCGGCACGGCCACGCTCGTGACCACCGACAAGGTCGTGACCAAGACGATCACTCAACTCGTCTCCGCCACCGGCAAGATCCAGCCCGAGGTCGAGGTGAAGATCGCCCCGGAGGTGTCCGGCGAGATCCTTGAGATGCCTCTGCGCGAGGGTGACGCGGTCAAGGCCCGCGACCTGCTCGTGCGCATCAAGTCCGACAACTACCGCTTCCAAGTCGAACAGCGCGAGGCCGACCTCGTGGCCACGCGCGCCTCCGCCGTCGACAGCAAGGCGCGCTTGCTCAAGGCGGAGGAGGACCTGCGGCGCAGCGAGGAGCTTGCCGTGAAGAACCTCGTCTCCGAGTCCGACCTGCTCGCCGCCCGCACCACCGCCGAGGCCGCGCGCGCCGGCTATGAGAGCGCCCTCGCCCAGATCAAGCGCGCCGAGGGCATGCTCAGCCAGGCCCAGGACCAGCTCGAGAAGACGATCATCTACTCGCCCATGGACGGCACGGTCAGCCAGCGCACCAGCGAGGTGGGCGAACGTGTGGCCGGCACCGGCCAGTACGGCGGCGCGGAGATCATGCGCGTGGCCGACCTCGCCAACATGGAGGTCCGCGTCAACGTGAACGAGAACGACATCGTCAACGTGAAGATCGGCGACAAGTCCCGCATCTCCATCGACGCCTACCCGAACCGCCAGTTCACCGGCGAGGTGAAGGAGATCGCCTCCGCCGCCAAGACCACCGGCCTGCAGACGCAGGAGGAGGTGACGAACTTCCAGGTCAAGATCCGCATCACCGACAAGGACGTGGCCCTGCGGCCCGGCATGAGTGCCGCCGTCGACATCGAGACGCGCACGGTCGAGCACGTCGTCGCCGTGCCCACGCAGGCCGTGACCGCGCGCTCGCGTGAGAAGGCGCAAACCATCGACGAACTCGCCTCCTCGCGCGAGGCGAAGGAAAAGGAGACGCGCGGCGACGGCCAGGCGGCCGCAGTCAACGAAAAGCTCCGCCGCGAGCGTGAGCGGGCTGACCGCGAGGCCCTGCAGCGCGTGGTCTTCGTGCGCGACGGCGACGCCGTGAAGATGGTCGTGGTCGAGACCGGCATCGCCGACACCACGCACACCGAGATCAAATCCGGCCTGAAGGAGGGCGACGAGGTCGTGACCGGCTCCTACGCTGTCATCTCGCGCACGCTCAAGGACGGGATGAAAGTGCGGCTGCAGCCCGCGAAAAAGTCCGACGACAAAAAGACCGCGGACGAGAAGTCAGCCGACGAGACGAAGTCCTGACGGAGGCGCACCGCATGTCGTCCGTCCAACCTTCCCCGGCGCCCCGCACCGTGCGCCCGCACGGCGCCCTCGTGATCCACATCGAGGGCGTGACCAAGCTCTATCACATGGGCTCGGAGACCGTGCACGCCCTGCGCGGCGTCGCGCTCAAGATCCACCGCAACGAGTTCCTCGCCATCATGGGACCGTCCGGTTCCGGCAAATCGACGCTCATGAACATGATCGGCTGTCTGGATACCCCCACGGCCGGCCACTACGAGTTCAACGGCGTGTCCGTCGCCGAGATGAGCGACGACGAGCTCGCCGGCATCCGCAACCGCGAGATCGGCTTCGTCTTCCAGACCTTCAACCTGCTCCCGCGCTCGACCTCGCTGCACAACGTCGAGCTTCCGCTCATCTACGCGGGCGTCCCGCGCCACGAGCGCCTCGACCGCGCCCGCGGTGCCCTCGAGGCGGTCGGCCTGGGCGAGCGCATGGGGCACAAACCCAACGAACTCTCCGGCGGCCAGCGCCAGCGCGTGGCCATCGCCCGCGCGCTCGTCACGCGTCCCTCCATCATCCTCGCTGACGAGCCCACGGGAAACCTCGATTCGAAGACCGGCGTGGAGATCATGAACCTCTTCGAGGACCTCTACGCCCAGGGCAACACCATCGTCCTCGTCACGCACGAAGAGGACATCGCCCGGCATGCGCGCCGCATCGTGCGCCTGCGCGACGGCCTGATTGAGAGCGACGGCAGTGCGTGAAGTGCGGGTTGAGGAGTGCGGAATGAGAAATCAACAGACCAGCATGGCGGCACCGCTTCCGTGGATGGCCACTCCTCACTCCGCCATCCGCAATCCCCATTTCCCATGAGTCGCCTCCTCCTCGAGTTCAACGAGAGCGTTCGGATCGCCTTCGCGCAGATCCGGGCGAATAAGTTGCGCTCGTTCCTCACCGCGCTCGGCGTGATCATCGGCACGATCGCCGTCACGCTCATGGGCACGGCGATCAACGGCATCGACGCGACCGTGAGCAGCAGTTTCGCCGGCTTCGGCGACGACATGCTCTACGTGACCAAGTCGCCGTGGCTCGAGATGACCGACTGGACGATCCTGCGCAACCGCCGTCCGATCAAGGCGAGCTACGCGCGCACGATCAACCAGTGGATCCTCGACCACCCCGAGTCGGCCCTGAAGATGGCCGTGCCCGCCTCGGGCCGCATGGCCAACGTCCTGCGCGGCGAGGTGCGCGTGAACCAGATCTACATGCAGGGGACGACCGCCGACTTCCCGCTCATTTCCCGGACGGACATGCACGACGGGCGGTTCTTCAGCGCATTCGAGGAGCAGAACGCGGCCAATGTCGTCGTGCTCGGCTTCGACGTCGCCCAGGCGCTCTTTCCCGGCGAGTCGCCGCTCGACCACTACGTCCAGATCCGCGGGGTGAAGTACCGCGTCGTCGGCGTGGCGTCGCGCCAAGGTTCGTTTTTCGGGCTGTTCAGCTGGGACGCGATGGTGGCGATCCCGCTGCCGACGTTCCGGCGCTACTTCAACTCCTCGGACGACGCCGAGCTGCGCGTGCAGGTGGACAAGGCGCGCATGGCCCAGGCCCGCGACGAGCTCACCGGTCTGATGCGCCTCGTGCGCCAGCTCCAGCCGGAGCAGCGCGACGACTTCTACATTGGCGAGCAGTCCACCCTGCGCGACATCGTCGACGGCACCAAGGCCCAGATCGCGATCGCCGGGCTCGTCATCACCGGGCTCTCGCTCTTCGTCGGCGCGATCGGCCTGATGAACATCACCTACGTGAGCGTGAAGGAGCGCACGCGCGAGATCGGCACACGCAAGGCGCTCGGGGCGCGGCGCTTCACCATCCTGCAGCAGTTTCTCATCGAGGCCGTCTCGATCGCCGTGATCGGGGGCGTCTTCGGCCTCCTCGGCGCGATCGGCATGGCCAAGCTCACGGGCCTGATTTTCCCGGCGCTGCCCATCGTGTTTTCGTTCGGTCTGATCGCCTTTGCCATCGCCCTCTCGGTCGTGGTCGGCGTCCTCAGCGGCTTCGCCCCCGCGTTCTCGGCGAGCCGGCTGGATCCTGTGGAGGCGCTGCGCTACGAATGATCCTGCTCGAGATATTCCGCCTGGCCTTCTCGTCCCTCGCCGCCAACAAGCTGCGGGCGACCCTCACCATGATCGGCATCGCCATCGGGGTGTGCTCGATCATCGGCGTGATGACCGTGATCGACGGCGTGCGCAACGGGATCGAGAAGAACCTGAACGTGCTCGGGGCGAACTCATTTCAGATCACGAAGTATCCGGCGCTCAACTTCAGCGATCCGCGCACGCGCTTCGCCAACCGCAAGGACATCACCTACCGGCAAGCCGTGCGTTTTCGCGAGCTCATGGCGGACACCGCACTGTGCAGCATCCAGATCGGCCGAGGCGGGCGCCGCGTGTTCCATGGCGAGCGCAGCACGAACCCGAGCGTGGGCATGTTTGCCGGCGACGAGTTTGCGACGGCGTCCCGCAATCGCGAGATCGTCGCCGGGCGCGACATCACGCCCGAGGATGTCGAGTACGGCCGCCCGGTCGTGCTGCTCGGCAACGATATCGTGAAGTCGCTCTTCGCGAACGAAGACCCGCTGGGCAAGTCGGTGCGCATCGACGGCCAGAACCTCACGGTCATCGGTCTGATCAACATCGAGGGAAACAAGTTCGGCCAGAGCGCGGACAACTTCGTCATCGTGCCCGTCACACAGTTCCTCGAGACCTACGGACGCGCCGGCCGCTCGATGACGATTAACGTGAAGGCGCGCTCGCAGGCGGAGTTCCCTGCCGCGCAGGACCAGGCCATCGGCATGATGCGCCTCGTGCGCGGCCTCGACCCCGAGGATCCGAACGACTTCGAGATGTTCTCGAACGACACGCTGATCGAGTCGTTCAACAAGATCGCCGGCGTGGTGGCGATCGGCGCCTTTGTCATCAGCGCGATCTCGCTGCTCGCCGCCGGCGTGGGCGTGATGAACATCATGCTCGTGAGCGTGACCGAGCGCACGCGCGAGATCGGGATCCGCAAGAGCATCGGGGCGCGCAAGATGAACATTCTCACCCAGTTTCTCATCGAAGCGGTGGCGATCTCGATCCTCGGTGGGCTCGCCGGCATCGTCCTCGGCGTGAGCCTGGGCAACGTGCTGTTCCTCTTCATGGGCGGCTCGTTCTCGATGCCCTGGATGTGGACCGGCGCAGGGGTGCTCGTCTGCGGTGGCATCGGCGTGGGCTTCGGCCTGTATCCCGCCTGGCGTGCCGCCAACCTCGACCCGATCGAGGCGTTGCGCTACGAGTGAGCTGACGCGGCAACCCGTGGCGCAGGCTTCCAGCCTGCTCCGAGCGCCGACGCAGGCTGGAAGCCTGCGCTAACTCGGCATTACGAGGGATTTCCGCCCCAGATGTATTCGTTGAGATTCTGGATACGGCTCTCCTCGTCGCGCACGATCCAGCGCATGAGATCGCCGATCGAGATCATGCCGACCAGGCGCTTGTCGGCGTCGACGACGGGCAGGTGCCGATGTCGCTCGCGCGTGATGATGGCCATCGCCTCGTCGACCGTGGTCTCGGGCCGTATCACGGTGAGTCGCCGCGACATCACGGCCTCGACGGGCGTCGAGTCGGGATCGAGGCCGGCGGCGACGATGCGCATGAGCACATCGCGCTCAGTGAACATGCCGACCGGCCGCTCGCCGCGTGTGACCACGAGCGCGCCGACGTGGTGGTCGTTCATCTGCCGGACGGCGTCCCGCACCGTGGTGTCGGGACGCGCATGGTAAACCGTGATTCCCTTTTCATGCAGGAGCGTGCTGACGGGTGTGTTCATGGGTCCTAGGGGGCTTGGGTTGGCGTGAGGCAACACCACCGCCGCCGACGCCCGCGGCATCGGCGGAGTGGTCCATGCGGTGAGGCGGTGGCGCGGTAGGGTAACCGCCCCGGGCCTGTTTCGCAACATGACCGACCTCCCAGCGCCGGTGTGCTCGGCCGCGCCATCCGGCCGATTCCCGGTCAGGCCGGCGGTGGCTCGCCCTTCACCACGAGGTGGATGAAGTGGAGCTTGCGCAGGACCGGGCGCGACATGACGAACGGGTAGAAATCCGGCTGGCCCATGCTGCGCGAGAGCTCGTTGAGCACGGTGATGAGTTCCAGCCAGGAGTGGATGAGCGAGAGCACGCGCTTCGCATCGGGGTGGTTGGGCGCATACATGTCCTCGAGCTTGAACCGCTCGAGTTCGGTCTCCACGTCGTTGCCGCTGATCCCGAAGCCGAGCGCCGTGTCGAGGCTGTCGGTCAGGTGCATGTAGTGCGCCCAGGTCTCGGCCCAGTCCTCCCACGGATGCACGGAGGCGTAGCTGCTGATGAAGCTGTCGCGCCAGTCGGCCGGCGGACCCATCTCGTAGTTGGTTTTTAACGCCGCGGCGTAGTCGGCGCGCTCGTCGCCGAAGAGCGCGCGAAACGGCTCGTGCCACGGCGTCCCGGCGATGAGCCGGTCCCAGTAGTAGTGCCCGACCTCGTGGCGGAAGTGCCCCAGCAGCGTGCGGTAGGGTTCGCGCAGGTCGTGGCGGATCTTCTCGCGCCTGGCGTCGTCGGCTTCCTCGACATTGAGCGTGATCAGGCCGCCAGCGTGGCCGGTGAGCACCCGCGGCCCCTCGGGCGGCGAACGCAGGAAGTCGAACATCAACCCGTGCTCCGGATCCTCGGTTTCCTTCGACTTGATCGGCAGGTCGAGCGCGATGAGCTGGGCGACGAGCCGCCGCTTGGCGATCTCGATGGCGCGCCAGTAGCGCTGGTTGTCGGCGTCGGCGAGGCTGGGGATGGTGCGGTTGAGGCGGCAGGCGAGGCAGAAGGTCTGCGGATCGTCCGCCGGCACGAGCCAGTTGCAGCCCGCGGGCGAGTCGAAGTTCTCGCAACGTTTGTAGGCGGGGCCGTCCCCGGCGTCGCCGTGGAGCCGCCAGGTGTCCGCCGCCGGACCGGGCTCGAGGGCGCGCACTTCCTCGGTGAGCGGCTCGTAGCCGAGCGGCGCCTGGCACCCGAGACAGAGGCTGTTGCGAAAGAATACCGGGCGCCCGCAGCGGCAGCGGTACGACTTGCCGCGGCGCGGCGTGTCGCGCAGGTGCCACGAGTCGGTGAGTCGTTTGCTGAGGCTTTCGAAGAGGGAGAACATCGCGGGGTGGCGTGCGGCGTAAGAGGGTGCGCCGGGGCGGCCTACTTGCGCAGGACGAAATGCAGGTAGACGGCCCGACCGTCCTTGAGCTGGCGGTAGAGCGGGCTGTGCGTCGTGCCGGCGAAGGAGAGGGCGGGCCCGCGGAAGAGCCCGGGAAGTTTCTCGATCTCGGCCAGTCGGCGCGGCGAGTCCTCCTCGAGCGCGCGCACGGCCCGTGCCGTCCAGTCCTCGTCGGTGATGGTGACCAGCGGGGACGCGCCGGCGAGTTCACGGAAAAGCCCGGCCGCGTGGCGCGAGTCGGGCCGCGTGTAGAAGAAGTCGGCGATGAGCAGGCGGCCGCCGGGGCGCAGCACGCGGGCGACCTCGCGCAGGAACACGGCCTTGTCGGCGAGGGGCGAGAGCGTCTCCACGCCCAGGACGATGTCCTGCGACTCGTCAGGTGCCGGCAGGTGCTCCGCGCGCGCGGCGGCGAACGTCAGGCGTGTATTCTCGCTCCGGCGACGCCGCTGGGCGCGAATGAGCGTGCGCGAGGCGTCCGTCGCGAGATAGCCGCGCGGATGGAACGCGCCGGCGAGAAAGCGCGCCCCGCCGCCGCGCCCGCAGCCCACCTCGAGCACGTCGCTGCGCGTGATCGGGTGATAGCGCACGAGCCGGTGGTAGAGCTGGTAGCCGAGCCGCTCGGGCTCCTGTTCGGGCGTGAGCGGGAAATCCGGATACTCGTCCTCCGCGTACCCGCAGTTGAGCATCTGCAGGCCGGGATGGCGCAGCAGCATCAGCCCGATCACGTCGTAGACGGCGCGCTTGAAGATGGCGCGGCGCCACAGTCGCTGCCAGAGGGTCGCGCTCACGGAGCCGGCGCCGCGAGGCTCAGCGCGTCGAAGGGGTGCTGGTCGAGTGCGTTGTCGAACCAGCCCTGCACGCGCGGGTCGATCAGGCGGATCGTCGAGTAGATGTGGATCGGGATGACCGGGGCCTCGGTGAGGAGGATCTCCTCGGCGGCCGCGAGCTTCTGCAGGCGTGCGGCGGGATCGAGAGTGACGGAGGCCTCGGCCACGAGGCGGTCGTAGCCGGCGTGGCTCCAGCCGGTCTGGTTGTTGGCGTTGCCCGTGGTGAAGGCCTGCAGGAACGAGATCGGGTCGGAGTAGTCGGCAAACCACGACGCGCGGCTGATGTCGTAGTTCAGGCTTTTGCGGTTGGCCAGGGCGACCTGCTGCTCCTGGCTGAGAAGCGTGATGTTCAGGCCGAGTTCGGTGTTCCACATCGCCTGGATCGCCTCGGCGATGGCCTGGTGGTCCTCGGAGCGGTTGAAGAGGATCTCGAGCTGGCGCAATCCGGCGCCGCCGGGGAAACCGGCCTCGGCGAGCAGGACCCGGGCGCGAGCCGCGTCGTCGACGGCGAGCTGGGGCGGCTGGTAGCCGGCGGGCCCGGGCGGTGTGAAGGAGAGCGCGGGCTCGTAGGCCTGATTGAGCACGCGGTCGACGAGCACGCGCCGGTTGATCGCGTGGCTGAGGGCGCGGCGCACCCGGGCGTCGTCGAGGGGCGGGCGCGTCGTGTTGATGCGGTAGATGTAGGTGCCGTAGGAGCGCGCCACGCGCAGCACCTCGGGGCGCTCGCGGCGGTAGGTCGGTAGTTTCGCGTTGGGCAGGGCCTCGGTGAGGTGGATCTGCCCGCTGCGGAACGCCTTCTCCTCGGTCGCCTTCTCGGTGAAGGTGAAGAACGTCACGCCGCGCAGGGCGATGTGCCCGGCGTTCCAATACGCGGGGTTTGCCTCGAGCTCGAGCGACTGGCCGGGGTGCTCCTGCTTGATGCGGAAGGGGCCGTTGCCGACGAACGTGGCGGCGCGGGCCCAGCGGTTGGTGCGGTCGTCGAGCCCGCCGTGCGCGCGCACGGTCGGCGGGTGCACGGGCAGCCAGACGAAGTGCGTGAGCATGGCGAGGAACTGCGGGCACGGCGCCTCGAGCGTGAGGCGGAGCGTGCGCGCATCGACTGCCGCCGCGCCGACCTGGCTGAAGTCGGTCAGCTCGCCGCGCAGAAAGGCGCGCGCGCCGCGCAACGGGGTCATGAGATCGCCCGCGTTGGTGCTGGCCAGGCGGGGCGAGAGCGCGCGCTCGACCGAGGCGACGAAATCATGTGCGGTGACGGGGTCGCCATTGGACCAGCGCGCCTCGGCGCGGAGGTGGAAGGTGTAGGTGAGGCCGTCGTCCGAGATCGTCCAGCGCTCGGCCACGGCGGCGCGCGGCTCGAGCGTCTTCGGATCGGGCTGCACGAGTCCCTCGAGCAGCGCGGTGAGCACGACACGCTCGTTGAGCGTGGTGGCGAGGTGCGGGTCGAGGGCCGGCTCGATCGCGCCGATGCTCTGCAGCAGGATGCCGCCG
>JACSRI010000185.1 GCA_014879845.1 Opitutaceae bacterium | reverse complement strand
GCGAGAAGAACACCACCACGACGAGCACGAGGCCGGCCGCGAGCGCGCCGGAGAGCGGCGTGCGCGCGCCCCCACCCTCGTTGACGAGCGACTGCGACATACCGCCGCTGATGGGGAAACCGCGGCCAAGGCCGGACATGAGGTTGGCGGCGGCGAGGCCAAGAAACTCCTGGTTGGCGTCGAAACGCCCGCCATGCTTGGCCGTGAACATACGGCCGATGGCGGCGGTCTCGACCGCGCCGAGCATGAAACACGCAAACGCGAGCGCGAGCAGGCGGTTGAGATCGCCCCACTGCAGCGCCGGCAGGCCGATCGCGGGCAGACCCTGCGGCACCTCACCGAGCAACTTCACGCCGCGCGCCTCGAGACCGAGCCACGAGGAGGCGACGATGCCGCCGATCACGACGAAGAGTGCGACGGGTTTGTTCTTCAGGAAGACTTTCCCCGCGATGAGCACGGCGAGGGCGATGCCGCCGATCGTGAGCGAGGCGCCGTTCGTCTCGCCGAGGTGCTTGAGGAAATGCGCGGAGTTTTCCCAGAAATCGCCGTGCGCGCCGTGCAGGCCGAAGAGTTTCGGCAGCTGCGTGCTGGCGAGGAAGAGCGCGACGCCGCACTTGAAGCCGGTCATCACGCTTTCGGAGATGAAGTTGATGATCGCGCCGGCGCGCACCAGCCAGGCGATGAAGGCGATGAGCGCGACGAGCAGCGCCGTCGCGGAAGCGAGCGCGCCAAAACGCGAGGCATCGCCGCCGGCGATCTCGCCGAGCGAGGCGCCGATGAGCAGCGAGATGGCGGAAGTCACCGTGATGGCGGTGTGCCGCGAGCTGCAGAAGAGCCACCAGACCAGGCCGCCAAAGAGGCAGGCGTAAAGCCCGGCCTCGGGCGGCAGGTTGGCGAGCGAGGCGTCGCCGAGGCCGGCGGGCAGAAGGTAGGCCGCGAGCGTGATCGCGGCGAAGATGTCACCACGCAGCCACGACACGTCATAGTGCTGCAGCCAGTCCAGCGCGGGGAGGACGCGCGACGCGAGCGAGGAGGTCGGGGAAGTATGAGCCACGGCGCCTGCGTGCTTCAGGGGGTTTCCGATCCAGTCTTGCTGGAGATCGCCGAGAAAGCGGAGAAGACAGGAGACCGGCAGCGGGCCGTCTGGGACCGCTGCGGGCTGCCGTGATTCGCCCCCGGCCGAGGCCCCGTCTGGCAGACGCGGCTACGAGACTCGCGTAGAATCGTAGCCGCACGTCCCACGCGTGGTCCGCGGAAGAAGCGCGCAGAAACAACATCAGGCAGAGCCGCATCGCTTTGCTTGCTCTGCGCTCTCCTGTGCCATCCGTCTTTCATCCGGTTGATCTCCCGGGGTCTCAGCGACGTCGAACCAGCCGGTTGACCAAACCGCGGAGCACGACGTAGGGCACGACCGCGAGGAGCAGCGAGACGCCGATCGTTTCTACGATCGAGACGCGGCCGGCGACGATGAGCTGGTAGGCGACCTCCATCACCAGCGCGAGGACGAGGACGCGGCCGACGCCGCGCCAGAGTTCACCGAGCAGCACGCGACGGTGGCCGGTGTGCGTGGCGAGATCCCAGAGGTACGGCGGCGCCCCGGCGCGGGCATCGCGCCGGCCGGCGAGAATCGCGAGCGTCGCGGCCATGACCGGCTGCAGCACGAGCCGGAAGGCCATCGGGCCGGAGAAACGCTCGGCGAGTTCGGTGGCGAGGCTCATGCGGCACCGGCCTCGTGGTGGAGGGCAGAGCTCCTGCTCCGCCGCGCGGACCGGGCGTCATTCGCGGCGCGGCGGGAGCCGCGCCCTCCGGGAAAGCGACTATCACCGGGCGAGCTGCGCATGAAGTCCGTCGCCCCGCGGTCGCTCACTTCTTCGCCAGCAGCGCGCGCTTGGCGGCCGCAAGTTCCTTCATGTGGGCGGGCCCAACTTCCGGATACGCGAGGTCAAGGCCGCTCATCGTGTCGATCACGGCGGCGGCGACAACGAGGCGCGTGAACCACTTGTTGTCGGCCGGCACCACGTACCACGGCGCGTAGTCGGTGGCGGTGTGGCGGATCATATCCTCGTAAGCCTCCTGGTAGTCGTCCCAGTAGCCGCGCTCGTTCATGTCGGCGGAGGAGAACTTCCAGTTCTTGTCAGGGTTCTCCACCCGCTCGAGGAAGCGGCGTTTCTGCTCCTTCTTCGAGACGTGGAGGAAGAACTTGCAGATCGCGACGCCGTTGTTCGTGAGGTAGCGCTCGAAGTTCGCGATGTCGCTGAAACGGTTTTCCCAGATGCGCTTCGTGATGAGGCGCTCGGGCAGTTTCTGTTTCTTCAGGTACTCCGGGTGGACACGCACGACGAGCGTCTCCTCGTAGTAGCTGCGGTTGAAGATGCCAATGCGGCCGCGCTCGGGCAGGCACTTCATGCAGCGCCAGAGGTAGTCGTGGTCGAGATCCTCGCTCGTCGGCGCCTTGAACGAATAGACCTGGCAACCCTGCGGGTTGACGCCGGACATCACGTGCTTGACCGCGCCGTCCTTGCCCGCGGCGTCCATCGCCTGGAAGATGAGCAGCACGGCCCACTTATCCTGCGCGTAGAGCTTGTCCTGAAGGTCGGCCAGCACCTCGACGCCGAGGGCGAGCGCCTCCTTGGCCTTGTCCTTATCCTCGGACTTCAAGCCCAGCGTGTCACCGGGGTCGACGTCCTTGAGGCGGAACTTCTTTCCCTTGGTGACGCGGAACGGTTCGGAAAACGCGGCGGCTCGCTTGATGACTTCCTTGGTCTTCATGGGATCGGTCCTTCGGGACGGCTGAGGCCGCACCACCGCAACGGAGCGTCCGCGCGGCGGCCGGTATCGTTTGAGGTGATTGGGGTGCGACGCGACGGACGCGTCTCAGGGCGCGGACGAGCTGGCACTCGCCACCTCGACCGGGGCGGCGAAACTGCCGCCGAGCGCGAGGTGGAGATTGGCGCGCTGGGCGAGCTGCTCGCTGCGCACGCGCAGGAGCGCGAGCTCGGCGGACTGCACCCGGAGCTGCTGTTGCTGCACGGCGCGCAGATCGGTCGTGCCGATGCGGTAGCTGGTCTGCGCGAGTTCGAGGGCGCGGCGGTGGTCGCCAAGCGTGCGCTCGAGCACGGCCTCGCGGTCGCGCAGGGTCTGCGCGGCGGCGAGCGCGTTCTCGACGTCGCCGAGGGCGCGCAGCGCCACGCGGGCGTAGTCGGCCGTGGCCTCCTTCTGCTCCAGCGTGCGGATACGCACCTGCGCCTGGAGCTGGCCGCCGGTGAAGACCGGGGCGAGCAGGCTCGCGCCGATGCCGCCGGCGGGATTCTGGAAATCCTGCTTCAGTTCAAGGATGTCGGAGGCGAGGTTGGCCACGTTGGCATTGATCGAGATCTTCGGCAGCATGGCGGCCTTGGCCTCGCCCACGCGGTTGAACGCGACGGCGACGCGGCGCTCCGCGGCGACGAGGTCGGGTCGGCGCTCGAGCATCTCGAGCGGCAATCCGGCCGGGATCGGCGTGGTGACACGCAGGAGCGAATCGCGCGCGGCGAGCTCGGCGGCCGGGTAGCGGCCGATGAGGAGCTCGAGGGCGCGCTTGGCCTGCTCGTGCGCGAGCTTCACCTGCATAAGCGAGTCCTGGGCGTCGCCGAGCGAGGCGCGCGCGAGGGCGACGTCCTGCTCGGTGCCGATGCCGACCTGATGGCGCTTGCCGGCGAGATTCACCAACTCCTGCGCCGCGGCGACCATCTGCTCGGCGATACGGATCTGCAGGAGCGTCTCGGTGGCGGTGAACCAGCCCTTCGCGACCGTGGCGGCGAGCGACTGGCGCGCGAAGGCGAAGTCGGCCTGCACGGACTGGTAGCTGGCCTCGGCGGCGTTGCGACCGTAGCGGACGCGGCCCCAGACATCGATCTCCCATGACGCGCGGACAGTGATCATCTGCAGCGCATCGCCGCCGCCCATGTTTTCGCCGCCGGAGGCGTAGACACCGACGGTCGGCCAGAGTGCGCCGCGGGCGATCGCGACATACTCCCCGGCCTGCTCGACGCGCGTGGCGGCGACCTTCAGGTCGGGATTGTTGGCGAGGGCCTCGGCGACGAGGGCGTCGAGCTGCGGATCGGCGAAGGTGGCGAGCCAGTTGTCGGCGACCGGGCCGGCGGTGGCGCCGCCCTTCCAGCCGTCGGCCGGCACGATCGTCGAGAGCGTGCCGGTCTGGTCGCGCAACTCCTGCGCGGAGGGCGGCGACTTCGTCGCGCACCCGGCGAGCAGGATCGCGCCGGCGCAGGCACTAAGCGTGGGAATGTGGATACGCATGGCGTGCCTCGGCTCAGTGCAGCTTAAGGATGAGCCAATCGAGCTTGGCGCTCACCCGGACGAGGATCTTGCGGAGGATGTGGATGGCCTTGCCGCTGTCGGAGTAGATCGCGCCGGCGCCGTGCGCGCCGGAGGCGAGGAAGATGTCCTTGTCCTTGGCGTCGGGCAGCAGGCGGACGGCGAGGCCGTAGGGCGGGATGGGCGCGAGACCGCCGGTGGGATTGACCGTGCCGATCGGGAGCTGCCCCTGGGCGGTGGCCCACATGACGGAGTCCACCTTGCACTTCACGATGCGCCCGGGGTACTGCTTGAACGCGACCTCGGCCTCCTGGCCGGGCTCGACCTTGCGCACCTCGTTCTGGTGATAGATGGCGAGGATCCACTGGTCGTCCTCGACGAAGTTCATCGCCGGGACCATGGGCAGCGGCACGGCCATGGCGCCGGGACGGAGATTGAGGGCGACGACGCGGCCGTTGGCCGGGGCATGATAGGTCGTCTGGCTCAACTCCCACTTCGCGTTGGCGAGCTGGGCCTCGGCGCGGGCGATCTGCGCCTTCACATTGGCGACCTCGTCCTGCTCGCCGGTGGGCGTCTTGGCGCCGAGTTTTTCCTTGGCCTGCTGTTCGGCGGCGACGACGGAAGCGAGTTGGCCCTCGAGGTTGGCCACGTCGGCCTGCGCCTTCTCGTAGTCGAACTTGTTGCCGGCGCCGGAGTCGGCGAGTTCCTTGAACTGGCCGAGGCGCAGGCGGGCGAGTTTCAGCTGCGAGTTGATCGCATCCTTCTGGCCGGTGGCGCTCTTGAGGGTCTCGACGAGGTTGCGGGAGTTGGCCTCGGCGGTGACGAGCTGGACCTGCAGCCGGGCGATCTCGGCCTCGATGTTCTTCACGGCGATCTCATAGGGCGTGGCATCGATGCGGAAGAGCACGTCGCCCTTCTTGATCGGGCGATTGGGCTCGATCGGCACGTCGACGACCAGGCCCGCGACGCGCGGGTTGATCGGGACCACGTAGTTGACCACGCGGATGTCGTGCGAGGACGGGGCGACGATGTTGAGGACGAGGATGAGGATCGTCAGCGCGACAATGGGCAGGGTGATCGTGATCACCTGCGTGACGATGTTCCAGGGCAGCCACTTGAACTTGAAGAAGACCAGCCAGGCGAAAAACGCGTAGATACCGAGTAGAATGATTTCCATGACTCAGGCCTTTCCTCCCTGGGTGTTGGCTTTGGGGGCGAGCCGGGCCTCGAGGGCCGCGACTTCGGCGCGCAGGCGCTTGAGCTGCTCGGCGTCGTCGGCGGGTTTGGGTTTCTCCGCCTCCGCAGCCTTGGGTTTCTCGGGCTCGGCGTGCTTGGCCTTGTCGCCATGGCCGTGCTCCACCTTGTCGGTGCCGTAGGCCATCTTGTAGAGGACGGGCTTGGAAAACGCCCAGAGCCACGCGATGGGCCAGAGCAGGCCGCCGAAGACGAGCGAGAGCAGGCACAGGCACTGGATCGCACCGGCCTGTGGGTGCTGGCGCTTTTCCGCGATCTTTTCCGGCAGGATGTGCACGAGCCAGAAGACCGCGAGGCCGACGGTGGGTGCGACGATGAGGACAACCCAGGCCATCACGTCGGCGATCGCATCGAGCGTCTCGCCGTGAAACATCGAGGCGTGCGCCGGCGCGGGCGCGAGCGCGACCAACGCGAGGAGCGCGAACAGCCGGGACGCGACGCGTCCGGGCTGCGCGGGTGGAAGAGTGCGGGAAGGTTTCATGCGTGGATCGGGGACTCCGGTGATCAGAAAAACAGCTTGAACCGCAGGGGCGCTCCGCGCGCCCGGACGACGGGAGCTAATCGTGTTTGTCCGGCGATGGAAAGTTCGATCCTCGGCGACACGATCCCGAGTGCTCGGGCGCGGACCGCGCCAGGGAGATCGGTGGATGGGCACGGGCGTGACGGCACGTCATCGGACGGTCGTAAGAAACAACCGCCCACCGAAACGAGGCAACCAGCGTCCCCGGCGATTGCACCTAGGTCTAACCTCACGAGCTGCGCCGGCTGCCGGCTCGACATCCGGAGAGTATTCGCGCCGGACAGACAGGTCGGCCGCGCATCGGGGGCGCCCGGACCGGCCGGGATCAGCCGGGTGTGCCGCCCTTGCCCACGCCCAGCCGCTCGGCGGCGCGGACGAGATCGGCGAGCGAGACGACACCCATCTTCTCCATGGCGCGGCCGCGGTGCACCTTGATGTTCTGTTCACCCGTGCCGAACTCAGCGGCGATCTGCTTGTTGAGCAGACCGGAGACGACGAAGTGCATGACCTCGCGTTCGCGCGGCGTGAGCGTCTGGTAGCGTTCACGCAGGGCGATCAACTCCGAGGCGGCCGCACGGTGGGCCGGAGCGCGGTCGAGGCCTTCGCGGACGGCCCGCAGGAGGTGCGCGTCGTTGACGGGTTTGGTGAGAAAGTCCACCGCACCGGCCTTGATCGCCTTCACGCTCATGGGGATGTCGCCGCGGCCCGTCAGGAAAATGATGGGCAGCGGATTGCCGAGCTCGAGCAGACGCTCCTGCACGCTGAAGCCGTCGAGCTCGGGCATGGCGACATCGAGCACGAGACACCCGACAGTCTCGCCATCAAGCGCCGCCAGAAAATCGGCCGCCGCGGTGTAGCCTCTCACCGGGAGATTTTCGGCCTTGAGCAGCCGGGTGACCGCCTTGACCAGGCCGGGTTCGTCATCGAGCAGGTAGACAGTAGGCGTCGGGGAAGACATGCGCGCACGAGCGTGGTCGGAGCACCGCGCCGCGACAAGCTCCAGACGCCTCACATCCTGCGAAGCGCCTCGAGTTCCAGATGAAAGACACTGCCCCCGTGGGCCCGACCGCTTTCGACCGGCGGACGCACTTCCGCCCACAGCCGGCCGCGATGCGCCGCGACGATGGTCCGACAGAGGGGAAGCCCCAGCCCGAGGCCGTCGGACTTGGTCGAGTAGAACGGCTCGAACACGCGCTCCACATTCAGCGGCAATCCGCAGCCGGTATCGGCGATCGACACGCGCACATGCCCGTCGAGGCTCCCCGCCGTGATCGCCAGCACCCGCTGGCCGGCCGGGCACGACTCCATCGCCTCGCAGGCGTTGAGAATGAGGTTCAACAACACCTGCTGGAGCTGGATCGCATCGCCCTGGATGTGGGGCAGGTCCGCAGGCACCTCGAGGTGCACCCTCACGCCGTGGTTGTCGATATCGCGGCGCAGCAAGTGCATCACCTCGTCGACGAGGCCGCGGACCTCGAGCGGCCGGAGTTCGACGTTTTCGCGCCGAAGCAGCCCTCGGAGACGCCGGATGACCTCCCCGGCGCGCTGCGCCTCGTGCCCGATATCGGCGAGGATATCCCGCGCTTCGGCGAGATCGACGGGATCGCGGGCGAGCAGCCGCTGCGCGGCCTGGGCGTTGGTCAGGATGATGGCGAGAGGCTGGTTCAGCTCATGCGCGAGCGAACCGGAGAGTTCGCCCACAGTGGAGACGCGTGCGAGGTGCGCGAGTTGGGTGCGCTGCTCGGCGAGTTCGAGTTCGGCCTGATGCCGATCGGTCACATCGAAGACGACACCGATCAGCGAGGGCGCCGCGCCGTCCGAGATGTGCGAGATCTCACCGCGCGCCGAGAGCCGCCGGACCGAACCATCCGGGAGCTGGACGCGGTACTCGGCCGCGTACTGCCCGCTGCGCCGGATCGCATCGGCGACATGGGCCTCGATGCGAGCGCGGTCCTCGGGATGCACCCGCGCGAGGAACATCGGATAACTCATCTCGTCCGTGGCGGAGAACCCGACCATGGCCTTGGCTTCATCGGTCGCCCAGAGCGCGCCCGTCGCCGTGTTGAAGAACCAGAAGCCGATGCCCGCCGCCTCGCCGGCGAGGTGCAGTCGCCGCTCGCTCTGAACCAGCTGCTGCGCGAGGCGATGCGCGCGCAGCAGGTCACGGCTGAGTTCGAAGCCGAGCATGAGCACGACAGCGAGGAAACTCACGCTGGTGACGTAGGGCACGCTGAGCACACGGGCGTTGATCAGCAGCGCCACCGCCGTCGACGAGAGGATGAATACGTTGAGCGGCACGCCGACCCGGATCGCCCGCGCCCGATTCTCCTCCCCACCCCGCCGCCACAGGCGCACGGCCGCATCGGCCACGAACGCGGCGAGCACGACGTTGCTCACGGCCGGCAGCCAGCTCCACGGCGTACGGATGGCGCCGGACACGACGACGATGCGCTCGCCCAGCCACTCGAGTTCGGCCAGGCCGGTGATCTCGCGAAACGCCGGCGTCGGCCCGGGAAAGTAGCCGAGCACGAGCACGAGGGCGCGCAGCCCGATCGCCGCCACGCCCAGCCACCGGCCCGCCGTGCCGAACTCGAGATGCACCAGCCAGACGATGCCGGCAAACACCGCGAGCAGTGGGAGGTTCGCCCAGCGGATCGTGGCGGCATACGCCGACGGCGTGCCCGCGTGCATGAGAAGAAACTCCGCCACGGACGCGCCGACCACCCCGGATGCAATCAGGACCAGCGCCAGGCTCGACCAGGCCATCCGGTTCCGACACCAGACGGTCAAGTGGATGCTCGCGACGAGCAGACTCATCGCCGCGCACGTCGACCAGAGGATCGTCACGCCATGCATGCGCCGGCGATCGTGGGCCGGGGCCGCGCAAAACGCCAGTGCGGTCGATCGCCCGGCGCCAGGTTCGGCCCCAAAGAACGCCGGTGGCGACACGGATTTCACCGCAGGGCACGAGCCACGGAGCGCCCGGCCCCCGGGGGCCTACCCGTCGACCGGAGGCTCCGTGGCCAACTTCGTGTTCACGATCCGGGGGTCAGACCTTCGGACAAGTTGCGCCCACCGGGTGTCCTGTGCGATAATCCCGCCGCCATGAAATCCTTCGTCCCGTCGTTCGCGGTCCTCGCCGCCGCCCTGTTCCTCACCCTTCCCGTCGCTCGTGCAGGTGACCCGATCCCCGTCGACACCGAGAAACCGCTCCAGGTTGTCGTTCACGACAACATCGTGCCCCGCAGCCGCGACTCATGGACGAGCCCGCGCCTCGAGCACGACCGCTACCTCGAGATCGAGACCGCCGTGGAACAGGCGATGAAAGCCGCCGGCTACAAGGGCAAGGTCAAGGTCACGCAGTTCGCCGCCAATATCCCGGAGTCCGAACAGCGGCTGAATCTCTTCCTCTATCGCTGGGAGAAGGGCCTGGAGTCGTTCGGCGCGTCCTTCACCGCCGAGTTCACCATGGAGGCGGTGCTCGTCGTCGACGGCCGCGAATACGAGCTCGGCTCGTTCTCCGCGCGCGAGTCGCACGTCGCGATGGGCGGGCCCACGGCCGAGGACTACCGTCCCGCCGCGCGCCGCGCCATCGACCAGATGATCGAGTTCTACCGCAACGCCATCGCAGCGGCGACGCCGAAGCGGTAGGCGGCGCCTGCCCGTGTCTGCGCCGCGCACACGCGGCACGCGCGCGGCGACGCGGGACCACCCCGGTGGATTGCACCTTCGCGCAATCGCTGCTCCGGGGTCGCGGCTTGTTGCACCCCGGGCTGCTGCTAGGCTCGCGCCCATGGATGCTTCGCGCCGCCATCACGAACCCTTGGATACACGCGGATCGGCCCGGCGCCGGTCCGCCCGCTGCCGCCAGGTCGCCGCCGTGCTGCTCGCGCTCGGCGGCGCCGCGCTGGGCCGCGCCCAGTCGACACCACCGGCCACCCCGCCGGCGGCGGCCGCGACCGGCGAGCCGGCCTCGAAGTTCCGCTCGCCCGAGGACGGCTGGATCGACTTTAGCGCCTTTCTCGACGAGTCCTACGGTTTTCTGCCCATCGCCATGCCGATCACCGAACCCGCGATCGGCTATGGCCTGGGCGGCGGCGTGATGTTTCTCGACGAGCCGATGGGCAAGGCCGCGGCCGAGTTCAAGCGCCCCAATATCACCGGCGTCTTCGGCTTCGGCACGGAAAACGGCACGTGGGGCGGCGGCGCCGGCGACATCCGCAACTGGAAGGACGGTCGCCTCCAGACCATCGCCGCCGCCTTCACCGCATCGGTCAACCTCGACTTCTACGGCCTCGGCGAGGATCCCATCCTCGCCGACCATCCGCTGCGCTACACGCTCGAGCCCCTCGGCGGCGTGCTCCAGGGGAAATACCAGCTCGGCGACTCCCGCTTCTTCGCCGGGCTGGGGTACGTCTACGTCACGATGGACACCTCGTTCGAGGCGCCCGCCAGCACGCCCGGCCTGCCGGACTATGCCGCCGAGTCAACTCTCGGCGCCCTCCTGCCCTCGCTCTCCTACGACACGCGCAACAACGTCTTCACGCCGACCACCGGCCTCTACGCCGAGGCCTCGCTGGCGGCCTTCAGCGAGGCGCTGGGCGCCGACGGCGACTACCAGCGCGGCACGCTGCTCGCGATGTACTACCGGCCGCTCGCGGAGAAACTCTACCTCGGCGTGAAGGCCCAGCTCACGGCGACCTGGAACGACCCACCCTTCTATCTCCAGCCCTATGTCCAGCTGCGCGGCGCGCCCGCCATGCGTTACCAGGGCGAGCAGGTCGCGCAGGCCGAGGCTGAGCTGCGCTGGCAGTTCTACCAACGCTGGAGCCTCGTCGGCTTCGCCGGCACGGGCCTCGCGCAGGCCGACATCCAGGGCGAGGAAAACGACCGCTCCGTCGTGACCGGCGGCACCGGTTTCCGCTACGAACTCGCACGCAAATATGGCATCCACGCCGGCGTCGACGTCGCCTGGGGCCCGGACGAGACCGCACTCTACATCCAGGTCGGCAGCGCATGGCTGCGGCCATGATTGGCTGAGCGGCAGCAAACACCACGGGCGGTCCCACGCACGCACGACCGGGCGGGATCGTCTCGTTCGCCGCAGGCCCAGCGCCACATCTGCCGGAAAGAGACCGCGTTCAGTTGACAGCATTCTCTGGCACACCTATCGGGTGTGCTGCGCCGATGACTCACGCCCCCCCGTCCGAGTTCGGTCAACGCTGCCCTCCGGGCCCATGGGGCCTGTCGATCCGCCTCGCGCAACACTGCCCGACGAATTGGATCGGCCAGCAGATCGCTCAGGTGATCCGCCGGGTGGTGATTGCATTCGCCCCCCTTCCTCTCGACCTCACGGTCGAGGGTTGTCGCATGCGGTGCCAGCTCACCGACAACTGCTCGGAAAACAAGTTCGCCTTCATGCCGTGGCGGTTTGACTCCGCCGAGCGCCGGATTCTGAGGGAGTCGCTCCCGTCCGATGGGGTGTTCGTCGACGTCGGGGCCAACGTCGGCATCTACTCCCTGACCGCCGCGCGCGCCCTCGGCGCTTCAGGCCGTGTGATCGCCCTCGAGCCCAACCCGCCGACCTATGCACGCCTGTGCTTCAACCTCCAGGCCTCTCGAGGCGGGTGCGAGTCCTGGCCCCGAGTTGATGCGATCCCCATGGGTGTCGCCGACAGCGAGATCTCCATCGATCTGCAGGTCGACGAGCACAACCTGGGCGCCTCAAGCATCGTCCCAACCACGGACAAGCCACGGCGGACCGTGCGGATCCATTGCCGGCCGCTGCTTGATATCCTGGCCGAACAGGCCGTGTCGCACATCGATGTGCTGAAGATCG
The DNA here is from genome assembly GCA_014879845.1 of Opitutaceae bacterium. Taxonomy (GTDB): domain Bacteria; phylum Verrucomicrobiota; class Verrucomicrobiia; order Opitutales; family Opitutaceae; genus JAEWQP01. The sequence continues at coordinate 15,820 of JACSRI010000185.1, read as the reverse complement.
ACATCGAGGGCGCGGAGGACATCGCGCTGATGCCATTCCTCGCCGCCGCGCCGGCGAGCCAGCTGCCTCGCGTGCTGATCATCGAAAACTCCGAGCAGCGCTGGAAGCACGCCCTGCCCGGCGCGCTGCGGCGATCGGGGTACTCGGCGATCCTGCGCACGCGGATGAACACGGTGTATCGCCTTGCCGACGCCACGCGGCCTGCCTCACGCATCCCAGATCCCGCATCGTAAACCTGGGACACACCGTCGGCGCGCGACCGGCGACCACCCGACACCGGCTCAGAACGCCTCACCCACGCTCAGGTAGATGGCGTTGTCATCCTTGCCCCAGGCGGCGTCAAAGCGCAGGGCGACGTGGTTTTCCTCCGCGAGGACGAAGCGCACACCGACGCCGCCGGCCGGGAGCGCCTGGCCGATGTCGCGCACGGTCGGACCGACCGCTCCGAGACCGCCGAACGCGACGGCATACCACCGCCGCGCGATGCGCCGGCGGTACTCGCCCTGCATGGTGAGCAGGGCGTTGTCACGGTAGCGTCCCGGCGTATAACCGCGCAGATCGCTGCCCTGGCCCAGGCTGCTCATGGCGAAAAACGGCACGTCGCCCTCGGCATAACGCCCGAACAACCGGAGCGCGAAGGCATCGTCCGAGCTCCACGAGAAGTACTGGTTGTAGGCGATCTCGTAGGCCCGGAAGTCGAAGTCGCTGCCGATCGACTCGGAGCAGACGCCGACCTTGGCTTCGAAGAGGATGCCGTCCGCCGGGTAGTACTCGCTGTCGCGGCTGTCATACTGCACGCGCGGGGTGAAGGACACGAGCAGCGGGGAAAACGCCGCGTCAGGCGAGTCGAGCTCCGGCGGCAACTCGAAGCCCGGCGGCACGAACCTGTCCGCGAGCCGGATGTCGGAGTCCGCGGCCGCGAAATTGGCCCCGAGGTACCAGCGCGAGCCGACCTTGCGTAGTGCGCTGACCATCACGGCGGGCGCGCGATGGCTGAGCTCGACGAACTGGTCCGCATCGCCCGCGTCGTTGCCGATGCCGTAGAATTTGTAGATCAAGTCGCCGTAGAGCGCTCCGCCGGTCAGGCGCCAGGTGTCGAGGCCGAGACCCATCTTGTGACCCACGCCGACGCCCCAGCTGTCGTTCTCGGCGAGGAAGGCGCCTCCGCCCGTGGTCCACGCGCGCGGCTCCTTCTCGTAGCCATGCGGCCGATAGAGCTTCGCCACGCCGACGGCGAGCGTCGCGCCGAAGACCGGCGTGTATCCGGGAATCGGCGCGATCAACCACTCGCTCTTGGGCGCATCGTCTGGCACCGCCGCGGCGCCGCCCTCGGGGACCACCTCCAGCGGCGAAAGCGGGCCGAGCTCCGACTCCGGCGCTACCGCGCTGCCGGACAGGCGCATGCCGGCGATGCGAACAGGCTCGGCCGGCGCCGGCGACGCATCCGCACCCGGGCCCGCGCTGTCGGCCGTCGCCAGTGAGCCGTTGAGCGCGAGCGCAGCCGCCACGCAGAGGCGCATGCGCCGCGCCCTGCCATGGTCGGGCAGATGCAGAGCAAACACGCGCATGGGCTACTGGGTCGGGATCGTGATCACAGGCAGCGCCTCGTTCGCGTGCGTGTCGGCCAGGCTGAAGAGCAGCATGAGCGTGGCGAAGGCGCGCTTAGTGCGAAGGTCGCGGTCGTCGATCCAGAACCACTGGTCGTGATAGGGCACGGCGACGAAGGTGTCATCCGGGCGATCCCTGGCGCAGCGGATCGCCAGCGCCGGTATCCGGCCACCGGCGACCGGCGCCGAGGCGAATCCGGGCGAGGCCCGCCCCTCGCTGATGTGCGCGGGCGGCACGTCCACGTGGGCGGCCATCATCTGCATGATCCCGAGGATCGAGCGCGACAGGATGGCGATCTCCCTGTCGTTGGCCGCGATCCCGCCGTAAACGAGCTGAAACTCGCTCGCCTCCTGGTCCAGTCCGAGCAGGTCGCGCAGTTCGCGGATGCTCGCGAGCGTCTCCTCGTCGATGTCCGCGGAGCGGAAACTGACGATGGTGGTGCGCTGCCTGCGTTCATCCAGCATCACCTGCAACCCGACTGCCCCCGACTGCTGGATCCTGCGCATCAGGGCCACGACCCGCAGGAACTTCGGATCCGCCACCGAGACACCGTCGATGGAGGCTTCGACGTTGCGCAGCCCGTTCATCACTGAGACCGACGACATGAGCAGCGCGTCGGCCGCCTGGCCCGACTGCATGGCGAAGAAGATCGCGTCGGGCGGCAGCGGCGTCATCAGCACGCTGATGAAGGCGTTGCCGGTGAGCGGCGTGTAGGTGACCGTCGGCCGGTCGGTGAAGCGCCCGGTCGCGGCGAGCGTGCCGGTGGTGCCGCCGAAGCTGTCGGTCGATGGAAAGCTGCCGCCCACGGACGCGCCGGTCTCGAGCGTGTACCCGGCCACGATCTGCCCCACATCGACGAAGATGGGCGGATCCATGTAGCGCAGCTTGACGATGTTGAGCAGCGTCTGGCGCTTCCACGACTCGGTGATCGAGGTGCTGTAGTCGTAGCGATCACGCGCGACCGTCCGCGGGCCGACACCCGTGCAGCCGGCGAGGAGAACCGCGCAGGCTACGGCAGCGCGATGCAGGAGGCGGGAGTCGGGAGGCATGGGAAGGCGGGGAGCGGCAGGGTGCGGCCGTTCGAGGGTCAGCTGACGCGCGTCACGGCAGCGCGGGGAGCGTCACCGGCTGGGTGAGGCTGAACTCGACGAGCGTGCCCGCCGCCACGACGACCGGCTCGCCCGGCTTGAGCATGGCCACGCCGGCTCCGATGGCGGCGCCGTCCCCCTGGTCGCCGCTGCCGGTGTTGTTCCCAATGACCGCTCCGACCGCGGCGGCTTTGGCCACCTTCTTGATCGAATTTTCGCCGGCCTCCTTGTAGCTGGAGGTCGCGATCGGGACCGGGCTGCCGCTCGGCACGATCTGCACCAGGCGGAGGTCCAGCGTCGACTGGCCGCGCGCGCGCTTGGCCTGGGTGGCCGCCTGCACCTTGCCCTGGAACTTCGCGCCCGCCCTGGCCACGATCGCGCCGTCGGCGACGAGATCATACTCGAGCTTGGCGGAAAAACTCGCGCCGGGTTTGACCGACTTGGTCGAGACAGTGCTGTCCATGCGCACGACCAGGAGTGTGCCAGCCGGCAGTGTGACCGAACGCGCCGCCGTCGGAGCGGCCGGCGGTGCGACCGGCGCCGACGCCGGAGCGACAGCCGGGGTTGCCGCCGGGGCCGCCACGGAGGCCGCCGACGCAGGGGGGCGCGAAGCGTCCTCAAACTTGATCGAGACGATGTCGGCCGCCGACAACTGCATGACGTTGCCATAGGCCTCGAACGACACGGTGGTGGCCGTGCCGCCACGGTAGGTGCCGTTGATGGTGTTGCCATTCTTCAGGACGATGACGTCCGCGTGCAGCGTCGACACCGCGACCGCGGCGACGACGAACAGAGTTCCGATATGCGATTTCATGGAAGATCCTCGTTCGACGGTTAGAAATGCCAGCCCAGGCCCAGGACGGGGCCCTGCGTGGTGACGTCATAGACGAACCGGCGCGCGCCCTCGCCCTCCTCGTAGTCCTGATCGAGATAGCGCCAGCCGGCCACGATCGAGACGGATCCCGACGTCTGGTAACGCAGGTAGCCGGCGAACTGATACGCCATCTCCGAGCCGACGCCGAACCCGCCGACATCGCCGCGCAGGAGGATGGCGAAGGACTGCGAGAGCGGCACCCGGGCCCAGGCACCGACGAATGGATCGACCCAGGATTTGTCCTGCGAGGCCGAGCGGGGCTCTTCCGTATCGAGAAGCCGGACGCTGCCATCGAGCTTGTTGTAGCGGGCGCCGCCGAGGATCTCGACGTTGTCCGAGAGTCGCCAGCCGGTGCTGCCCTCGACCATGATCTGGTCGAAATCGAGGGCGGAGCGTCCATTGGGGCCGTCAAAACCCAGCCCCATGAAGATCACGTCGAGATTCAACGACAGCCGGTCCTTCTCCGCCCGGTAGTTCGCCATCGCGCCGAACTCGAGGTTGTCCATGATGTCGCTGAAGGAGACATCGACCGGCGCGGTAATGCCGCCGACGGTCGTCGATCCATCCATGGCCGCGCCGATCATGTAGGCGGTGAACTGCTGCTTCCACGCGGAAGACTCGGCCGCGACGGCCCCGAGCGGCACGAGGCCGGCGGCACATGCGAGGAATGCTGAGCACGTCTTCATAGGTGTTGTCTGCAACGGGTGAAACGCGGGCGACCTATGGCTGCACCTCGTCGATCACGAGCGCCGCGGTTTAGGTCACGGAAGGTGATTTTTGGTTCGTTGGTGGCGAAAAGGTGCGAGCGCAGGGCATCAGGAGGCGAGGCCGCGCCCGACATGGTGAAAGCGATGAGCGGTCACTGCGGGACGAGTTCAGCGCCTTTTGACGCGCCGGTTTCTTGTTACTCGTGGAGTGAAGGAAGCGCAGGCGGGTCGGACTGGCGCGAACGGATGGACCAGCCTGCGCCGAGATCTACAAACGCATCACTTCACCTCTTCGATCTCGCTCAGGCGCCAGGTCTTGTCGAACCAGGGATCGAGCGGACCGTAGAGGCGGAAGAGCATGTTCCAGCCCTTTCCGGGGACGGTCTGTATCCAGTTCTTCTCCATGCCGGCGGGAGCTTTCGGGCCAAAGTAAACGTCGACCGAACCATCCGCATTGACCGCGAGGTCCTTGTCCAGGCTGCTGACCTGGGGATAGTCCTGATCGGTCTGGAGCATGGAGCGGGTCTGGTTGTCATACACGATCGCCGACCAGAAGTCCTTCGCCGGGGCCTTGGGCAGGACGTGCAGGCGGTAGGTCTTGCCGCCATCCAGCGGGTTGCCCTGGGAGTCGACAATGCCGACGGCATACTGGGAGCCCTGGCCGACCATCTTCGCCTCCATGGCCGGCGTGACGCCGGTGGCGTAGAAATAGAAGAAGGCCGCCGCATCCAGATAGGCCACGCCGGGCTGATTCTGGAACTTGTAGCCGCCCAGCCACTGACGCCAGGTGCTGTTCGGATAGTAGAAGGCCTCCGGGATCCGGCTCTGGTAGGTGATCGTGCGCGCGGTGGCGTCACCCACGATCGCCGCCTCGGTCAGGATATTCTTCATACGGGCATCGGGAGCGAAGGGCTTGCCCTTCTCGATGCCGATCGCGGCATAGAACCCGAGCGTCACCGGGTCGCACGACTCGACGGGCTCGTTCTGCACGACATAGTTGAGCAGTTCCCAGAACTTGTAGTCGGCCACCGCCACCGTGCTGAAGTCACGGTCGGACACGTTCACGAACGTGTTGGCCGGTGGTTTGGCGGCCTGCGACAGCGGATAGATGCGCGTGTTCTTGTGCAGGCTCTCGATCGCGGGCTTGATGTCCCCTTTCACCGGCATGTTCCGCCAGACGAGGATGGACTCGAACGTGGGGACGCGCACGACCATGTATCCAGCCGGCACCTCGCCCGTATAGCCGGGAGGCAGCAGCAGGTATTTGCCGCCCTTGCCCCGGTCCGGGCCGACGATGCCGATGTCGGTGACGTAACGGAACCAGAAGTCATCGATCATGCCCAGCGTCATGGGAGGCACCTCGGCCACCAGCGGACCGCCATGCAGGTCGAGCCAGACCCAGGTGTAGGGTGTGGTGGCGTTGGCCGTGAGGAAGATCGAGCGGGCGTTCATGTTGGCCTCGAACGTCGGGATCGTGACGTTCGCCGGCCCAACGGTGAGCAATCCCTCGCGCAGCCCGGCCATGTTCACCGGCGCCAGCGCCAGCAGGTAGGCCTGCACGGCGCGCTGGAAGTCGAGGTTGTCGTAGATTTTCTCGACGGTGGGCTTGTCGGGAAAACCGTCGAAGAACTTGAGCGTGCCGAGACGGGTCTCCGCCTGGTCGGGCGCAGCGATGCCGGGCGGGATCTCGGTGGTCATCTTGAGCTTCGGCGCGGTCTGCGCAGACGCGGTGAAGAGGGCGAGCAAGGATGCTGCGCCCACAATGAATCCAGACTGCAGGTGTTTCATTTCTGTCCCCCTGTCATGAACGCTTGAGCAGAAGCCAGTGAGGGCAACAGAGACGGATTTCTCATCTCCGTTTCCTCCGGGTGCTCCTGTTCAAAGTCGCTTCTCATTTTCTCATGGTTGTTGGCTTCGCGGGTCGGTCTACACGCCGGACCGGCCTGCGCGGCTCACAAACAAATCATCGCACCTCGACGGTCACCTTCGGGATGCGGCCATTGAAACGGGATACTGCCTCGGCGCCGATCGCCTCGACCACCGGGGTGCCAAGATCGATGCCCACGTCGGTCGTTTCGTCGGCGGAGAAGAGGCCGCCCTGGGTGTGCTCGATGCGGCCTTCGGCCACCTTCACGTCGTCGACGAAGAGCGTGCCCTGCCCGCCCTTGCCGGGTCCGCCGCCATCGTAGGCGAAGTCGAAGCGCACGGTGTGTTTGCCCGGCGCGAGCGGCTTGCTGTCGGCGATCGTGGTGCTCTTCAGGCCGAGGAAGTTGTAGTCGTAGGCCACGACACCCTTGTTCACGTAGAGCGCCCAGCCGCCGAAGCGGCCCGCCTGAGCGAGGATCATGCCGTGAGCACCCTTCTCCGGCACGACGATCTCGGCGGTGACGGTCTTGGACCGGTTCTTCACGTTGATGAACGTGCTCTCCATCATGCCGGACATGCCTTCGGCCACGGTGATGGACGTGCGCGGTCCCATCAGGTCGGGACGGCCGACCAGCGCGCCGTTGAGCCGCTCGAAAAAGCGGTCATCGATCGGCAGCACCTGGTACTTCCGGGCCTCGTCGAGGAAGACGGCCTGCAGCTCCTTGAGTTTGGCGGGATTCTTCGCGGCGAGGTCACTGACCAGGCTGAAGTCGTTCCGGGTATCGTAGAGTTCCCAGATATCCTCCTCCAGCCCGCGACGCACCGTAGGCTCCCACGGCGCCTTGTGGATGGTCCGGGCGAACCAGCCGTCGTGGTAGATCGCGCGGTTGCCGGCGATCTCGAAGTACTGGGTGACGTGGCGCTCCTTGGCCATCGCGTCCGCGAAGGTGTAGACGAGACTCCTGCCTTCGATCGGAACCTGCGGCGTGCCGTTCACGATCTTGGGCTCGGGCAGACCGGCCGCCTCGAGCACGGTCGGCGCGATGTCGATGACGTGGCTGAACTGGGTGCGCATTTCGTTCCTCGCCTGGATGCCCTTGGGCCAGTGCACGACCATGCCGACGCGCGCGCCGCCGAAGTCGGAGGCCACCTGCTTGGTCCACTGGAACGGAGTATCCAGCGCCACGGCCCAGCCGGCCGCCATGTGCGGGTAAGTCTCGGGGCCGCCCCACTTGTCGACTAGCTTGACCAGGTCCTCGACCTTCTCGGCCACGCCGTTGAAATACGTCATCTCGTTGAACATGCCGTTCGCGCCGCCCTCGGCGCTGGTGCCGTTGTCGCCGGCGATATAAAAGATGAGTGTGTTCTCGAGCTGACCGACCTCCTCGAGGGATTGGACGACGCGACCGATCTCGTAGTCGGTGTACTCGACAAACCCGGCAAACACCTCGGCCTGCCGCGCGAAGAGCCGCTTCTCGTCGGCGGAGAGCTTGTCCCAGTCCTTGATGGCCTCGGGCTTGGGCGCGAGCTTGGTGCCGGCCGGCACGATGCCCATCTTGATCTGCCGGGCGAGGGTCTCCTCGCGGAGCTTGTCCCAGCCGCCGTCGAACTTGCCCTTCCACCGCGCGATCCAGTCCTTGGGTACGTGGTGCGGCGCATGCACGGCGCCGGGCGCGTAGTAGATGAAGAGCGGCTTGTCCGGCGTCATCGCCTTCTGGTATTTGACCCAGGCCACCGCCTGGTTCGCCAGGTCCGTGTTCAGGTGGTAGTTCGGATCCTTGGGGATCTCGATCTGGGCGACGCCATCATGGAGGAACGGCGCCCACTGGTTGGCCTCGCCGCCGATGAAGCCATAGAACTTGTCGAAACCCTGCTGGGTCGGCCAGCGGTCGAACGGACCGGAGACACTCGTCTCCCAGACGGCGGTCTCGTGCCACTTGCCGAACGCGGCCGTGCTGTAGCCGTTGAGGCGGAGCATTTCTGCGAGCGGGGCCACGCGATTGGGCACCTCGCCGGTGGCGCCGGGCAGGCCCGTCGCCAGCTCGGTGATGAAGCCCATGTTGCCGGTGTGGTGGTTGCGTCCGGACTTGAGCGCGACGCGCGTGGGTGAGCACAGCGCCGTGGTGTGAAAGCTGTTGTAGCGCAGGCCACCCTGGGCGAGGCGATCCATCGTCGGCGTCTTGAGCGGGCCGCCGAAGGTTTCGGTGGCGCCGAAGCCCAGATCGTCGATGAGCACGACGATGACATTGGGCGCGCCGGCAGGAGCCTTGACCTCCTGGCGCGGCGGGACGCCCTTCGCGTCCTTGGCATAGAGCTCGGAGCTAACCGCGGGCTTCGGGAACTGGATCGGCAACACGGTGCGGTCGATCGTTTGCGGGGCAGCTGCCGCGGCCCCATGGGCTGTTCCGCTCGATGCAGTCAAGGCCAGGCCGACGGCGAGAGCGGCTGTGCAGGTTGGGTTGCGAAGTACACTCATGGTGGTTCGATCCTGAGTGCGGTCAGGAATGGTCTCCCGCCGCACACTGCGGGTCGGACTGCGGATCGGCCCGCGAATTCGACGAAGACGCCCCGGAGAAACGCGGTGCGGTGTGCAGTGATGGGTGTGAGTATCTCAGGACCCACGGAGTTTTACTCTCTTCGCGGAGCCGCCACAATCTGCCCATAGGTGCAGGTGACGGAAGCGACGACCTCGCCCTTGAGATACGAGGAAGAAGTCACCCACCACGGATCGACACGGAAGAACTGCGTCTCTTCGGATCGGGGGTCTGGACTCGTGCGCCTTCTGTGCCTCCTGTGGCCGATTCTATGACGACGCGGCGTGGCGCCATCGCAACATGAACAAAACGATCCGCCACCGCTCGACGCCAGGAACGACGCGACGGTGGCGGACTGGCTTGCAGACACCAAACTCAAAGAATGACAGAAGGTATTACTTCTTCGCCGGCTTCACCGGCTTGTTGCCGACGATGGGATACTCGGCGATGACCATGGTGACCCCCTCGGCCACCCGGCCTGGCTGCTCCTCGGTCTTGTCGGTCCGGCGGGCGGTCACCCAGCCGACCCAGATCATCTTGCGGGTCTTCAGGTCATAGACCTCCACCGCGAGCGTGCCCTCGTCGTACTGGTCGACCGTGATGTTGCTACCACCGTAGGCGTAACCGCCATACCAGCCGGCTCAGCCGTAGGTGGGCGCAAACCCCCAGTCGGTCACGTCGGTCTTCGGCACCGATTTGCCGTGGATGACGACCGCCAGGTCGGCTTTCGACACATCCGTCACCTCCGTGTAGCCCCGACCCGTCATTCCCGTGCGGGCTGCGCCCAAGGCCGCCGGGCCCACGCGCATGAGCAGGCCGGGGTCGACATTGGGAACCTGCTTGGGCAGCGGGCAGACGAAAAAGGTCTTTGCCGCGGTGAACTCGGCCTCGGCGTCGAATTCGCTGTTGATCTTGGGAGCAGTCGTGCAGCCGGAGAAAACAACCATGGCAAAGCCAAGCGTGAACAGAGGAGTGACGACGAAGCGTGTTTTCACGGATGGTGGATTCACAGAACTCCCTCCGTTTTACTCGCTTCAAAATGCGTCCGCGATCTGCCCTCTGGTGCAGGTCTCAGAGTATCGGGTACGGAGCACCGGGTGCGGGCGAAAGGTGCAGTGGCATGGCCACGAGAGCAGCCTCAGGTTGCGCTCGCCGGGCCCGGCTTGTTCGCGGCCGCCCTTTTCTCGCCGCTGCGTTCGATCGCCCGGTCGATCGCCTCGATCACCTTGTCCCCGGGATCCGTCTTGCGGAAAAACCCGGCGCAGCCGACCGCCTCGGCCTCCTCGCGGATCTTCGGGGCGCTGTGCGCGGTGATGAAGATGACGGGCGTCGGGTCCTTGACCGAGGCGAGCCGCCGGCTCAGCTCCAGTCCGGAGATCGCGCCGAGCTGCACATCCAGGACAAGGCAGTCGAAGCTCGGGCGCTTGGCATCCTCGAGGAAGGCCTCGGCCGAGCTGTAGGTGAGCGCCCGATACCCAACGGTGCGCAGCAGCCGATCGAGGGAGCGACAGACGCTCTCATCGTCATCGATCACCGCCACATAGCTGGTTCCCCTGTTCGGCACGGGACCTCGTCATTCTCCCAGATGCGACGGGGCCCGCGCTACAGCCCTTTGGGGAAGGTGGATGCGCGCCCCGCGCGCGGGCGAGAGGCCGGAATTCAGAACCGTGATCGGGGACTGCGGGTCACTGACCAACGATCACCGATCACCGCAACACGCCCGCGTCCTGCGCCAAGCGCGTGAGCTCGGCCACGGAATGCACGCCGAGTTTGTGGCAGAGATTGGCGCGGTGCAGCTTCACAGTGCGCTCGTGGACGCCGAGGTCGGAGGCGATCTGTTTGTTCAGCTGCCCCTGCACCACATGATCGAGCACCTCGCGCTCGCGCGTGCTCAAGAGTTCGAAAGGCTGGCGCAGCGCAGCGAGGCGGGCGCGCTCGGCGCGATCTTTCGCGTCGTGGGCAAGCGCACGGTCCACCGCCGCGAGGATGTCCTCCTTCGGTGCATGCTTGGTCAGGAAGTCGTCCGCACCACCCCGCATGGCTTTCACCGTGGTCGGGATGTCACCATGGCCGGAGAGAAAGATGATCGGCAGCGGATTGCCGCGCTGGTGCAACTGCTCTTGCAGTGCGAGCCCGTCGATCCCCGGCATCTGGAGATCGGTGACCACACACCCACACGACTCCGGGCGCAGCTCGGCGAGAAACTCCGCCGGCGCGTTGTGCATGACCACGGTGTAGCCCGAGGCGCGCAACATCCGCGAGAGCGAGCGTAGGTAGGCGGCGTCGTCATCAACCAGATAGACAGTGGGCGTCGGTTCCACAGCTGACCATGAAACGGACCCCGGCGATGACGGCAAGGTCACTCCCCGGGTCGTCCGGCGGGCGCCAGCGTCTCCGGCCCAGCCACCGGAAGGGAGAAGGTGAAGCAGGCGCCGCGCTCCGGACGATTTTCCGCCCAAAGCCGCCCCTTATGCGCCTCGATGATGGTCTTCGACACGGCGAGCCCCATGCCCATGCCCTTGTCCTTGGTGGTATAAAAGGCCTCGAACAGCTGCTCGATCCTGTCGGCGGGTAAGCCCGGACCATCGTCGGCCACGCGCACCTCGATCGTGACGGGCGTCGCGCGGCGCGCGCTCACCTCGATGCACCCGCCATCGGATCCGCGCTCTGCAATCGCATCCATGGCGTTGACGAGAAGGTTGAGCAGGACCTGCTGCAGGTGGATGCGGTCGCCCGCCACTGGCGGTATGTCCGCCGCGATCGTACTGACGAGTCGCACCTGCCGGGAGGCCGCATCGGCGCGCACCAGCGCCAACACCTCGTGGATCACGGCTGGCAGTCCGAGCGGCCGGAGTTCGATTACACGCCGCTTGAGCAACGAGCGAAGGCGATCGATGACGAGGCTGCCCCGGCGGTCATCCTCGTGGATGTCGGTGACGATGGCGCGCAGCTCCTCGAGATCCGGCGCCGGCGCACGGAGCATGAGTTCCGCGGCCTCCGCGTTTCTCAGGATGGCTCCGAGGGGCTGGCTCAGCTCGTGGGCCAACGCCGTGGCGAGCTGACCGAGGACGTTGACCCGGCCCACGTGAGAGAGCCGGGCGTGCAGTTCCAGCACCTCCCTCTGCGCCTCTTTTTCCGATGTGATGTCGCGCACGACGCCGACGGTGAGCGGTCCGCTGCCGTCGCGACCGCGAGTCACGATGCGCGCGAGATGCTGGATCCACCGCACTCCTTTCGTCGGATGCAGGTAGCGATACTCCGCCGAGGCTCGATCGATCGCGCCCGGGAGCAGGGATCCGTGCATCTCCACGATCGCGGGATGGTTGTCCGGATGCACGTGCGCGGTCCAATAGTCGACCGGCTGCAGTCCTTCCTGGACATCTGCGGGCACGCCCCAGACATCCCGTGCGCGGTCGTCGAGGAAGGACCACCGGGCGCCGTAGTCTATTTCGTAATACCCGAGACCGGCGAGTTCCACCCCGGCTGCGAGGCGCGCCTCACCGAGGCGCAGCGCCTCATCGGCGCGTTTGCGAGCCAGCGCATTGGCGAAGATCTGCGCGACCAGCAGCAGGCGCGCGACCACTGCCGGCCGCCATTGCCGCTCCTTCCGCATGACATGAAAGGCCAGAACGCCGATCGGCCGCGCGCCGCCGACGATCAATGGGATCGTCACGTGCGACTTCACGCCGATGCGCCGGGCCAGGGCGACATCGGCGGCGGCCTCGGGCGGGTGTTCCGAGAGTGAGGAAGCCAGGGTGAATCGTCCGGCCATCAACTCGCGGGTGGTCCACGGAAAATCACGTTCGGTGAGCGGTCGGGGAAACTCCGGCGCACCGGGGCCGCGAAAGCGGTGGGTGATCAGGAAACGCCCGGGATCGTCGTGCTGCACCTGCCACAGGACCGCGGAATCGAGGTCCAGGGCCGTACACAGCCGGCGCTGCGCCTCTTCGATCTCACGGTCCACCTCGCCCGAGGGAAGGTTTACAAACCGGGAGGAGATCTCGGCGACCAGGATCGCCTGAACCTCGGTCATGCGCAGTCGCCGGCGTGCGATCAACAACCCGAGGACCGTTGCCGCCAGGACCAGGACAACGCCCACGAGCCACCACACGTGCGGGTCAGCGGCGACCGCCGTCACCCACTCCGGGACCACAGCGATCACCCATTGAGGCCGCTCCGAAATCAGGCTCTCGTGCTGCCGGACGACGAGCCACACGCGCGGCGCGCCCACCGGCGCCACGATGGACGCCGCCGTCTCGCCCAGCGCGTGCCACAGCACCGCGCGCGAAGTCGCGATCACAGGGCTGGACGCAGGAGCAGTGAGGACGTGCCCAGGCACGGCGCCCGGGTCGGCCGTGGCACCCAAGGCGAGCGACAGTCCCGCGAGACAGGCCAGTCTCCGGACGGTGTCTCGGAAAAACCCCGACGCCCGCCGCAGCGACCGGTCCGTCGGGCCTTGACGGAATGTGATGGTGAGCAGACAGATCACGAGCTTCGCGTCCGAGCCAACACCACCGCGCCCACGCTGGCGAGTGTCGACAGCGGTCTGAGAAAGGAGCGCAGGCATGCACGACGCGCCAAACGACCGAGCTCGCTCGAAGACGCGACGCGGGGTCCACCGACGACAAAGCCCGCTCCGACGGGAGCGGGCTTTGTGTCGAGAGAGCGGGCGATGGACTCAGGAACCGGGCGTGATCCTGAGGGCGACGGCCTCGGTCTTGCGCACGAGGACCTTGTCGCCGACCTTGACCTTCGCGAGGTCGACATCGCTGCGGACCGGGCTGGCCTTCTCCATGCCATCCTCGCCGCGCAGCGTCACCGTGCGCTTGGCGACGTCGATCGCGATGATCGTCGCGCGGATCTCGACGGTGTTGGCGATCACGCCGCCGGGCTTGGCGCCGACGGGGGCGAGCTTGACCACCTCGTCGGGACGAGCGCCCGGGACCGAGTCGCCCAGTTGCACGACGAGCGAGTCGGAGAGGACCATGAGGACCTTGTCGCCGACCTTGACCTGGTCGAAGTTCGTCACGTCGTCGGAGACCGTGATGGTTTCCTTGATACCGTCCTTGCCCAGCAGGGTGACGCTGCGGTCGGCGCGGTCGATCGAGAGCACGACGGCCTCGAGCTCGATCGTCGTGACGGAGACCATGCCGGGTGTCGCACCCGAGCCATAGGTGTCGGTGGATGACTTCAGGGCGATCTTGCCCTCGATCGGCACGAGCGGGATCTGGGAGGCGATGGCGAGGCGGTTGGTTATATCCAAGCGCATGTCGACCTGGGCGAAACGCAGCGCCTTCACCGGCGGGAGGGCCTTGCCGATCTTGACGAAGTGCTTCGCGCGGATCGTGGCGATCTGCTTCTCGAGATCGAGGATCTGCTTGAGGCCGTTCTTGGCGTTGTCCGTCGTGATGTCGGGGTAGGCCTGCGAATAGGAAATGATGAGGTCCTTGATCTTGGTGCCAGCCTTGTCCATCTCAGCCCGATACGCATCGTAGAGCGGCCAGAAGGCCTTGGCCTCGGCCTCGGTGAACTGCATCGCACCCTCGACAGCGGCGCGGCGATCGGTACGCAGTGTCGAACGGGCGGCCTCGAGCAGTTCAGCGTCCGACTGGGCGACAAGGCTCGCGGGGAGCGCGAGCGCGGCGGTGCAGAGCAAGCCGAGGGAGAAACAGCGGATGGTTTTCATGTGCATGACAGGGTGAACGATATGATCCGATCCCAAGACAGGGGAGGTCCGGACATCTTAGGAGGCCGCATCTTGAATCGCACGGCGGCGCGTTCAAGCCCGTAGGGCTGGCGCCATGCTGCCCAAAAGTGCAACTCGCGCCCGCCGGGCGGTGGATGGCGTGCGGCACTTCGTGATCCGCACTGGGTGCCCTGAATCACGGGATACCGATCACCACCGTGCTGCGCCGTTCACCGCGCCGATCCCCAGACGTACTGGTAGCTCACGCCGATCGAGTCGAAGTCCGCGCCGATACGGGTGATCGCGCCGCGACTGTAAGCGAACTTGAGCGAGTGCTGGCGATCGAGCGGCAGGGAAAACGTACACCCGATGCGGGAGTTGCTCTGCAGGTCATCGCTGCGCACACCATCGATGGTGGTGCGGCCGCCGTTGTAGAAGTTCGCATCGACGGCGATCCACAGGCGCGGGCGAAACGTGTGGATGACGTGCACCTGCAGCGAACCGATCGGGTCCTGCTCGCGCGTGCGTCCGATGTAGTAGTCGGTGTTGTCGGTGAAGAGCCACGCGCCGGCGGCGGCCTCGACGGTCCAGCGCCCGACGGTCCGCGTCACGCCGAGTTCCGGCTTCGCGGCCCAGCGGTTGGCGCCGATGTTGACGAGCTTGTCGGGATGATACTGGCCGAGCGGCAGGCCCAGGGTGAGGCTCGCCCCCAGGGTCCACGGATGTTGATGCGCGGCAAACTCCTTGGGCGCGAGCGCGGGCACGCCGTGGAGGTTGACGGCGAGGCGCACGCGCGGATCACCCCACCCCGAACGATGCGCGGACTGGGGCTCGCCGCTGACGAGCCCCTCGAGGTCGCCGCGGACGTACGGCAGCGCGACTCCGAGGCTGGCGGCGCGGCCGGCGAACCCGAATGTGCGCACGTAGCCGGCGATCGTGTTGTTGATGTCGGCGCTGGCCTCGTCGATCGGGCCGGACGGATCGAAGTTGAGGTCGCCCGTGCTGAAGGTGTCGGCGAGCACGAGGATGTTCATCCCGACAGGCGCGGGTGAATACGCGCCGGGCTCGAGTTCCTGGGCGTGCAGGCCATGCGACACACCAGCCCACAGGACCCACGCGGCCAGAGAACGACGCAGCAGGACGTTCATGTGCGCGGACGTCGAAACACGAACCGGTAGGCAGCCATCGTGGCCAGGATCATGACGCAGGTCAGGGCCACGAAAAGGAGTCCGCGGCGGAAGGCGTGGTCGACCACCTCGCGGCTGCGCATCACCGCGGCTTGGGACGCGGCGTCGACTTTGGCCGCGACCTCGTCGCTCGTGGCCGTGGCGAGGGTGCGGTCGAGCGTGGCCACGAGAGTGTTGAGGCGCTCGGCAGTCTTGGCGAGCTGGTTGGCGGCCGCCGTGTAATCCTGGATACGGAAGGGTTCGCCGGGCGGCGGCGCGGCAGCCGGGGCC
>JACSRI010000038.1 GCA_014879845.1 Opitutaceae bacterium | reverse complement strand
CAGCGACGTGCACGCCGACGACATGAACGGCGCCTTCGCGTCGTCGTGGTTGCGCTGCGTTGTCTCGGCGCGGTCGCCGGCCTGGTGCTGCTCGCGGCGGCTCCTGTTCACGCCGGACCCACCACGACCGTGGCCTGGGAAAATCTCCAGGGCACCGACACGCCACCGTCCGCGGCACTCCTCGAAGCCGACGGTCTCACGCCGCTGAGCGCGGGGGCGGCGGCTTCGGGCGACGGCGCGATCATCGCGCTTGGCTATTTCACCGGGGCGACCACGTCGGCCACTTTCGCGGGTGAATGGGTGCCGCTCACCGGACCGCAGGCGGCGAACATCGCCTACCAGCACACCTCGGTCGGCGACACCGCGGACAGCGCCGGTACGGCCAGCGGATTTTTCACGCTCCAGACCGATTTCGACGCCGGGAACAGCGCGATCTACCAGCGTATCCCTGCGCCGGGCACGCGGCTCGCCATCGCGATCTACAACCGCAGCACGATCGGCACATCCACGCACTTTAACGTCGTCACGCACGACGAGTGGCAGTGGCGGGACCCGGACGCGATCCTGCCGACGTTTCTCTTTCTCAACCCCACGACGCCCGGCGCACAATGGCTGGGCGGGCCGGACACAGCGTTGCGCACGGCCCTGCCGACCAGCGCCTTTCCCGGCGACGCGGCACGCGCGCCGGCGCGCCTGGTGAACATCTCGACGCGCGGTTTCGTCGGCACCGACGCCGCGCAGATGATCCCGGGCTTCGTCCTGGAAGGATCCGGCTCGACGCGCCTGCTCATCCGCGCGGTCGGCCCAAGTCTGGCGCGGTTCGGGATCGCCGGACCACTCGCCGATCCGCACCTGCGCGTGGTGCGCCGCAGCGACGGCGCGGTCATCGCGGTCAACGACGACTGGCATGCGCAGCCGGATTGGGCGGACGTCCAGGCGGCGTTCACCGAGACCGGCGCCTTCAAGCTGCCCGATCCGACCGTGACGCCCACGGCCGACGCCGCGGTGCTGCTGGATCTGCCGGTCTCGCCCGGGGGCTACACGGTCACGATCGAAGGCAAGGACGGCGGCACGGGCGTGGCCATCGCCGAGGCCTACCTGCTCGACGATACGCCCGACCTGCCGACTCAGTTGGTCAACATCTCCACGCGCGGGTTCGTCGGCAGCGGGGAGTCGATCATGATCCCTGGATTTGTCGTCGGCCCGGGAGGTCCCCGCCGTCTCCTGATTCGCGCGGTGGGTCCGACCTTGGGCAGCCGGTTCTCCGTGCCTGGGACGATCTCCGACCCCCGCCTGAAGGTGAATCTCGTGGTGCCCGTCGGCGATCCCGAGGTCGTACTCGGGACCAACGAGGATTGGAGCGACGGCGGCCAAGCGGCGGCGATCGCGGCCGCCGGCGCCCAAGTGAATGCCTTCGGGCTGCTGGCCGGATCGATGGATGCAGCCCTGATCCTGAACCTGCCCGCCTCGACTCAGAACCGGGGCATCACGGTGCAGGTGTCGGGCGCGGACGGCGCTACGGGCCTGGCTATCACGGAGATATACGAACTGCCGTAGCGGCGGCGGCGCGCCCGCCGAGGTAGGATCGCGCGCCGCAGCGACGCTGTAGGGGGCCGATCTTCGGCATACCTAGGGGCTAACCCTAGTACCCGCACGACACCGCCACCGATGGTCGGAAATCCCGCCATCTGGCATCTTGGCGGCGATGGAGGGCACTGCTCATCGTTCCTGGGGTTCGCCGACCGGCTTTACGGGGGTTTTAAAAACCACCGCCGCCCGGCTCTGCCTCCTGGGCGTGCTCCTTGCCACAAGTGTTGCCTCGGGACGAGCCACCACCGTCGCGACTGCGCCCGCGGGTTTTGTGCGGACCACGGTGGGCGCCGCGAGCAGCGCGAACCGCTACTCGACCTCGCTCATCGCCACCCCGCTGCTCAACGCGCCCGTCTATGCCGGCCGCGTCGCAAGCGCCCGTGCCGCCTCCGGCGCGACGGAGATCGCCAGCCAGTCTGTCAACGTCGCCCGGCCCGACTGCTTCGACATCTCGCAGCCGCACGCGGTGTTTGTGACCTCGGGCGTGTTCGCGGGCTTCACCTTCCGCGTGCTCGGCGCGAGCGCCCAAGGAATCACGGTGGACGGGCTGGGCTTCGACCTCGCGCAGATCCTCGCCCCGGGTGACACCTTCGACGTACGCCCGTTGCACACCTTCCGTTCGCTCTTCGGCGACGTGGCCGCGCGCGTGCCATTCACGGCCGCGCCCGACGCCGCCCACGCCGACCAGTTGCTCATCCAGCGCGACGGCACCTGGCGCGCGTATTGGTTTACTGGATCCGTCTGGCGCCGGGCGGGCTCGACGGTGGATGCTGGCGACGACGTGATTCTCCCGCAGGACGGCATCGTCGTGTATCACCGGACGGCCAGCGCCGTGGACGTGCGCTTCCTGGGTGATGCCCCGTCGACCGATGCCGTGATCTCGGTGCCGGCCGGCGCGGTCTCGACCGTCGCCAATCCCTTCCCGGTCGACGCGACCATCGGCGAGTTCGGCTTCGAGACCGTGAGTGGCTGGCAGTGCGCCGCGCAGCCCGACCAGGCCGACCAGGTGCAGGTGTGCGAGGGCAACGCCTGGCGCACGTATTGGCACAACGGCACGACGTGGACTCATACGGCCGGCACGACTGACGGTGCGAACATTCCAGCCGGCACAGCGATGATCGTCGTGCGCAAGGCCAGCCCCGCCGCCAACCCGTTCGCCCTCGTCACGCGTCCCTACGACCTGTGAGCGGGTTCGCCTCACCAAGATGAGCGGGACCTGGGACGCGCCCCAGCTGATCCGCCCCGGCCACAACCCGACGGGCTTCGCGGCTCCGGCCACCCTGATCCATGCGGAGCTGCAGGACCGGGCTCTCACTTCCTACGCCGGAGCGCCTTTGGCCCAAGGCGCAGCCATCGAGCTGGGCTATTTCGACCAGGCGACGATCTACGAGTTGTTCGCGGGCGCGTGGATGCCGTTGATCGGCGCGGACGCCCCGCGGGCCAATCGCGGCATCGCCCCGATCCTCGTGGGCCAGGGTGGCGAGCCGGCCGGCATGTTCTCATGGTGCCGCACGTTCTTCGCCGGTGTGGACGCCCTGGCTCCCGTCGGTCGGCCGCTGGCGTTGCGCATCTACGAACCGTGCGACACGAACGCGGCACGTTTCTACAACACGGTCTCCCACCCGGCGTGGTGGTTTCGTGAACCGCGGTCCCCGAGCCCGGCATTCGTCGGCATGAGCCTCGACGAAACCGCGCTTCGCTGGGAGAGCGGCCCCGCCGGGGCGTTTCGCACCATCTTGCGCCACCGCCGCCACGCGCTCGGACGCAGGCTCGGCGGGTGGCGACGGGCCCTCGGGGCGCTTCGCGGGACCGCGTAAGCGTCCCGCGCCGGACGGGCGATCAGCACCCGGAGTTGAACTCGCCCCTTGCCGAAACGGCGCCCGCGGTCGTTGATTGTCCGCATACCGGGTCCGTTTCGACAATTCGAGCGGACCTGTCTTGCTTGGAACCGTCGTGTGAGCCCCCCTGCGCCAACCCGCAGGTCCGGTTCAATCCACGGCACCGCGTCCCGACCGCGCTCCCGAGCCCGACCAAACGCTCCGTGTCCTCGCCTCCCTCATCCACCGCATCGCCGGCACCGGCCCACGGCAACCTCATCGGGATGCTCTGGCGCATCGCGCCCGCCTCGAGCCACCGCTGGCTCTTCGTCGGGGCCATCGCCTCGCTGGTCGTGGCCAACGCCCTGGGTTATCTCGCACCGCTCATCGGCAGCGCGACCCTCGACCTCGCCCTAGGCGCGCAGGCGGCGGGTGATGCACCGGAGATCTCGCGGCGCATCGTCGACCTGCTCGGCGGACCGGATACCCTGCGCGCGCATCTCTGGATCGGCGCGTGCCTGATGGCTGCGCTCACGGCCGTGTCGGGCCTGTTCGCCTTCCTCAAGGGCTGGCTGGCCGCGCTCGCCTCCGACGGCATCGCCCGCGACCTCAAGAACCGGCTCTACGACCATCTCCAGCGCCTGCCATCGCGCTACCACGACAAGGCCGACACCGGCGACCTCGTCCAACGCTGCACCTCCGACGTGGAGACGATCCGCATGTGTCTCTCCGCCCAGGTCGTGGAGATCGGCAACTGCCTCATCCTGCTCGCTACCGCGATCCCGGTGATGCTCCTGCTCGACCCTGTGCTCACCGCCATGTCCGTGATGCTGATCGGGCCGATCGTCGCTTTCGGCTGGTACTATTTCCGGCGCGTGAAGCACGTCTTCAAGCAGGTCGACGAGGCCGAGGGCCGCGTGACGAGCGTGGTGCAGGAAAACCTCCACGGCATCCGG
Source organism: Opitutaceae bacterium (assembly GCA_014879845.1). Taxonomy (GTDB): domain Bacteria; phylum Verrucomicrobiota; class Verrucomicrobiia; order Opitutales; family Opitutaceae; genus JAEWQP01. Next base: position 2,167 of record JACSRI010000038.1, on the reverse strand, counting down.
GTGGTCCGGGCCTTCGCGCGGCAGGACCACGAGAACGCGCGCTTTGCGTCGCCAAACGCCGAATACCGGGACACCAGCGTCCGCATGATCCGCCTGATGGCGTGGTACTGGTCCTGTTCCGACCTCGTCTGCGTGGCCCAGACCGGGATCGTGACGATCGGCGGGGCCTGGCTCGTCGCGCGGGGCGACACGACCATCGGCACGCTCTTCGCCATCCTCACGGTGCTCAACATGGTGCTCTGGCCGGTGCGCATGCTCGGCCGCATCCTCACCGACCTGGGCAAGACCACGGTCTCGCTCGGCCGCCTGCGTGAGATCCTCGACGTGGCCGAGGACGCCGCGGCCGGCGCGCCGGTTCCCCGGGTCGACGGGCGCATCGAGTTTCGCGACGTCGTCTTCGCCCACGCGCGCGCGCCCGACGGCGCGCCGGCTGCTCCCGCGACCGGGGCCGGCGCTCCCGCCGCGGCGGAGGCGCCGCACGCCCTGCGCGGCGTGTCCTTCACGATTGAGCCCGGCGAGACTGTCGCCCTGCTCGGACCGTCCGGCGCGGGCAAGTCCACGCTCATCCACCTGCTTCTGCGGCTCTACGACCCGCAGGGCGGTTCCATCCTCGTCGATGGCCGCGACATCACCGCGCTCGAGCGCAGGTCCCTGCGCACCCACTTCGGCGTGGTGATGCAGGAGCCCTTCCTCTACTCCAAGACCCTGCGCGAAAACATCCGCCTGGGCCGGGCCTCCGCCGCAGACACCGAGATCCACGAGGCCGCGCGCACCGCGGCCGTGCACGAGACGATCACGGGCTTCGACGCGGGCTATGACACGCTCATCGGCGAGCGCGGCATCACGCTCTCCGGCGGCCAGCGCCAGCGTGTGGCCATCGCCCGTGCGGTGGTGCGCGATCCCGCCGTGCTCGTGCTCGACGACGCGCTCAGCGCGGTCGACAGCGAGACCGAGGCCGCCATCATCGACGCGCTCCGCCAGCGTCGCCACCGCCGCACCACGATCGTCATCGCGCACCGGCTCTCGACCGTCGCCCACGCCGACCGCGTCGTGGTGCTCGAGCACGGCCGTGTCCACCAACTGGGCACGCACGCCGAACTGCTCGAACAACCCGGGCTCTACCAGCGCCTGTGGCGTATCCAGACCGCGGTGGACGACACCGCCGCGACCGCCGTCCAGCCGCAGCCCGCCACACCATGAGTTTTCACCTCGAAGAGGACACCTTCAGCCGGCGGGTCGACTGGCGCCTCTGGCGGCAGGTGTTCCAGCACGCCTGGCCGCACAAGCGCTTCGTCATCCCGCTCGCGTTCACCTCGGTGCTCATCGCCTCGATCGACAGCTCGTTCGCCCTCGTCACGCGGGCCGCGATCGACGCCGTGGCCGCACACGGCACGCAGGCCTCGCTCGTCGGCCACGCCCTCGTCTACGGCGGGCTCACCGTCGGGCTGGCCGTAGGTGTCTGGCTCTTCATACTGCTCGCCGGCTCGGTCGCCAACCACGTCAGCCACGACATCCGGCGCGACGGTTTCGCGCGTCTCCAAGAACTGGAGTTCGCCTTCTTCGACACGCGGCCGACCGGCTGGCTCGTGAGCCGCCTGACCTCCGACTGCGACAAGCTCGCGCGCATCATCTCGTGGGGATTCCTCGACTGCCTGTGGGCGGTCTGCCTCGTGCTCATGATCGCCTTCCAGCTGCTGCGCCTGGACTGGCGCCTGGGGCTGGTCGTGCTCGCCGTCGTGCCGCCGCTGCTGGTCGTGAGCGCGCAGTTCCAGAAGCGCATGCTCCTGAGCGCGCGGGAGACACGGAAGTTCAACTCCATGATCACCGCCTCCTTCACCGAGGCGCTCGGCGGCATGCGCACGACCAAGACGCTCGTGCGCGAGAAGGAAAACCTCGCCGAGTTCACGGGACTCTCCGGCAAGATGTTCTCCGCCTCGCTGCGCAACGCGCGGCAGTCCGCCCTCTACGTGCCGATCGTGCTCACGCTCGGCAGCGTCGCCGGCGGTCTCGCGCTCTGGGCGGGTGGCGGCCGGCTGCTCGAGGGGCATCTCTCGATCGGCACGCTCGTGGCGTTCCTCTTCTACACCGGGCAGTTCTTCTATCCGGTCAACGCGATCGCCAACACCCTCGTGCAGATGCAGGGCGCCCAGGCGGCGGGCGAGCGCGT
>JACSRI010000170.1 GCA_014879845.1 Opitutaceae bacterium | reverse complement strand
GAAGGCCGGCTTGACCAGTCTGTTAGCGGCTACCGATACCCGAATCCACCTATGACCGATTCCCACGCTCGACCCGCTCGTGGCCGAATCCTCTTTGTCGACGACGACCCTCTGGTTCTGGCCGGACTGCGTCGTGCCCTGCGACACCTTCGGACGGACTTTGACCTGGAGTTTGCCGAGAGCGGATTGCGCGCTCTCGATATCCTCGCTTCGGCGGAATACGACGTCGTCGTCTCCGATATGCGCATGCCTGGCATGGACGGCGCCGCCCTGCTCGCCGAGGTGCAGCGGCGGCATCCGCGGACCGTGCGCATCGTGCTCTCGGGGCAATCCGACCAGGCGCAAATCATGCGTTGTCTGGGTTGCGCCCACAGGTTTCTTCCCAAGCCCTGCGAGCCGGCGGAACTCGATCGCGTCTTGGCCCAGATCAGCCTGATCCGATCCTCGCTCGTCCATGAGCGGTTTCGCGAGATTGTCGCGCGCATGGATCGCATCCCTGCCGTGCCGATCCTCTACCTGCGCATCGTGGAAGCCTTGCAGAAACCAGAGGTTGGCGTCGACGAGGTCGCTGAACTGATCGAACAGGAGCCGAGCACGACTGCCGGCCTCTTGCGTGTGGTCAACTCCGCCTATTTCGGTCTTGCCGAGAGGATCTTCGCGCCGCGCGACGCCGTCCGGTATCTTGGGCTGGACATGGTGCGCGCGCTTATCCTGGCCGACGGCACGTATCGGCAGATGGAAGCCTGGCCGGGAGCCGCCGAAGCCATCGAACTGGTCTGGCACCACAGCATGGAGGTCGCCGTCCTGGCTGGCGACATCGCTCGCGGCGAAGGCGCGTCACCACGCACGACGGATGAGTGTTTTGTGGCGGGGTTGCTGCACGATATCGGCAAGATCGTGCTCGCGGTGAATTTCCGCGAGTCGTGGACGTTCGTCGAACGCGAGATGGCCGTGCATCGGCGCCCGTGTCACGAGGCCGAGCACGACGTCTTCGGCGTGACCCACGCGGACCTTGCCGGCGGCATCTTCGGGCTCTGGGGACTGCCGGGGGGTATCGTCGATGCAGTGCAGTTTCACCATCGGCCCGGGCAACTGAAGTCCGCGAATCTGACACCGGCGCTCGTCGTGCATTGCGCCGACCTGCTCGTGCATGAGTTCTCGACGGGGAACGGGGGCGCCGAGGGGCATGCCGCGGACCGAACGGCGCTGGAGAAAGCCGGACTCGGACACCGATGGGAGGCGTGGCGGCAGTTGGCTGCGAGCCGGCGTCAGAATAGGCAAGGCCCCGGCTGACGGATGCGGCGACATTGTCCGCGGTGAGGGCGGGACGTCGCGGCTGTGCGACTCGTGGTGGACGGCAAGCGGCGCCGCGTTGAATCCTCGGTGCGCCTGCTCGTGCGTTGACCCCGCGCGCGTGCCATCCACGCTCGCGGGCGTCTCCACGACTCCTCCCGCATGGCCGAAAATTTCTCCTCGATGCTGCGTGCCGCGCTCGGCATGGGCGTGTTCCTCGCGATCCTCTGGGCGTGCAGCGAAAATCGGCGCCGCATCAACTGGAGGCTCGTCGCGGGCGGCCTGGGGCTGCAGGTCGTGCTGGCGATCCTGATACTGAAGGTGCCGGGCACGGTGACCGTCTTCGACTGGGTGGCGCAGCGGTTTGTCGACCTGCTCGCCTTCAGCTCCAAGGGCGCGGAGTTTCTCTTCAGCGGGCTCGTCTCGGATGTGCCAAAGTATGGCTTCATCTTCGCCGTGCAGGTGCTGCCCACGATCATCTTTTTCGCGGCGTTCAGCTCGGTGCTCTACTACCTGGGTATCCTGCAGCGCGTGGTCTTCGCCTTTGCGTGGGTGATGAAGAAGACGATGAAGCTCTCGGGCGCCGAGAGCCTCGCCACCGCGGGCAACATCTTCCTCGGGCAGACCGAGGCACCACTGCTCATCCGCCCGTATTTGGCGAGCATGACGCGCTCGGAGATCGCCACGCTCATGACCGGTGGCATGGCCACGATCGCCGGCGGTGTGATGGTCGCCTACATCGGCCTGCTCGGCGGCGACGACCCGGCGGGCAAGGTGCTCTTCGCGCGCCACCTGCTCACGGCCTCCATTCTCTCCGCGCCGGCCGCGATCGTGGCGGCGAAGATGCTCGTGCCCGAGACCGAGCCGATCGACGAGCAGCTCAAGCTCCCGCGCGACCGGCTCGGGACGAACGTGATCGACGCCGCCGTGATCGGCACGACCGACGGCGTGAAACTCGCGGTCAACGTCGGCGGCGCGCTCCTCGCCTTCACCGCGCTCGTCGCTCTGGTCAACGCCATGCTCACCGGTGGCCCGGGCAGCTGGTTCTCGCTCAACGACACGGTCGCGAGCGCGACTGGCGGCGCGTACAAGGAGTTCACGCTGCAGTCGATTCTCGGCTTTGTCTTCGCGCCCGCGGCCTGGCTCATCGGCGTGCCGCAGGGCGATCTGCTCTACGTGGGCCAGCTGCTCGGCGAGCGCTGCGTGCTCAACGAGTTCGTCGCCTACACCACGCTCGCGGGTATGAAGACCGCCGGCTCGATCCACGATCCCCGCTCGGTCATCCTCGTGACCTATGCGCTGTGCGGTTTTGCCAACCTCGTGTCCATGGGCATCCAGGTCGGCGGCATCGGCGCGCTCGCGCCGGAGCGGCGGCCGGTGCTCGCCTCGCTCGCGTTCAAGGCCATGGCCGGCGGCACGGTGGCCTGCTTGTTTACGGCGTGCGTCGCCGCCTTTTTCATCTGACGTTTTTGCCATGCCGTTGACCGTCCTGCAGCACCCGGTCGTCGACCACTGGATGACGCGCCTGCGCGATCGCAGCACGCCGCCCGAGCAGTTCCGCGTGATCTGCCGGCGCCTCACGCAGTTTCTCGTCATCGAGGCGACGCGCGAGGTGCCGACTATCGTGCGCCGCGTCGACACGCCGCTCGAGCCGTTCGAGGGCCGCGCGCTCGACGGCGAGCTCGTGGTCGTGCCGATCCTGCGCGCCGGGCTGGGCATGCTCGACGCCGTCACGGATATGCTGCCGCGCGTTTCCGTCGGCTACGTCGGACTCGAGCGCGACCACACCACGGCGATCGCGCGCACCTATTACTGCAAGCTTCCGCCCGTGAAGGGCCGGCCCGTGCTCGTGGTCGACCCGATGCTCGCGACCGGCGGCTCGGCCGAGGCGGCGATCGAGATGCTCGTGCACGAGGGTGCGGGCGACGTGCGGCTGCTCGCCATGGTGGCCGCGCCCGAGGGCGTGAAACGCCTGCAGGCGCGCTTTCCGCAGCTGCCCATCTACACGGCGGCGCTCGACCGCGAGCTCAACGCGCAGAAGTACATCATGCCCGGCCTGGGCGATTTCGGCGACCGCCTCTACGGCACGGGCGGCGCGGCGGAGGGGTGACCATGGCGACGCCACGACAGCCGGCGGGAATGCCGCGGGAATTGCGCGCCCTGCTCACGCAGGCGCGCGCCGCCGGCCGGCGCGCCTATGCGCCGTATTCGAAGTTTCACGTCGGCGCTGCGCTCGTGACGGCGCGCGGCGGACTGTTCACCGGCTGCAACGTGGAAAACGCCTCCTACGGCCTCACCATCTGCGCGGAGCGCGCGGCGATCTTCGCCGCAGTCGCGAGCGAGGGGCCGAGGATGCGGCTCGCGCGCATCGCGATCACGGTCGATGCGCCACAGGCTTTCGCGCCGTGCGGCGCCTGCCGGCAGGTGCTCGCGGAGTTCGGCGGGCCCGAGACGGAAATCGTCTATGCCGGCCGTGACGGCACGCCCGTGCGCACGACGCTCGGGGCGCTGCTGCCGCAGGCGTTTGGGCTGTAGGAGCTTTTTTGAGATCGGCCGGATTTGGGGAGGCTTACTCGAACACATCCAGCCGCGCGATGAACTGCCGGCCGTCGGCGAGCTTGAGGCGCAGCGCGACCTGGCCGGTGTTGTTGAACGAGACGGGATTGAGCGCGAAGTCGGTGAGCGGGCAGGTGCCGAACTCGTCGCGCAGTCCTATGATGCGCCGCGGCGCCGCGCTTGCGGCATCGAGGGCGAAGACGGCGAGTTCACCTCCAGAAGGCGTGGCGTAGAAAACGATCCGGCCGTCATCGTCGATGAGCGCGCCGCGGAAGCCCTCGTAGGCTTTCGCCGACTCGATCGCCGGCACGGGCGCGGATGCACCCTCGGCCAGGGTGAACACACCCGACGAGCCGTCGGGCCGCGTGGCGCAGAAGACGACGGTGCCCCGCGAATTGCCGCTCGGGAAGCGCCCGAGTTCGACGAACCCCTCGCCCGTCTGCGCGAGGGTGAGGTTCGTGCCGTCGCGCAAGCGTCGATGGATGCCCTGGGTGCCGTCGACGTGATTGGCGCGAAACACGACGGAGCCGTCGTCGAAGACCACGGGCAGGCCATCAAAGCTCGCGAACCGATCACCGGCCTCGGCCACGCGCGTCAGCGCGCCGCCCGCCGCCAGGTAGATGCCCGCGCGCCCGGCGGCCGAGGCGGCGCGAAAGGCGACCGCGCCGGATGCGTTGATCGTGGGTCCGAGCGGGCCGACCGATGGGATGCCCTCGTGTGTGATCACTTCGGGCGCGGCGCCGGGTTCACCGACGAGCACGACCTGGGACGCGTCGGCGAGGTCGGCCAGGACGCAGAGCATACCGCGCTCGTTGATGTCCGGATGGCTGCGGTAGGCCGCCTTTTGATGCAGGGAGTGAATGGGTCCGCCGTCGCCGCAGAACACCCCGGTCGCGCCGCCGCGGCGCGCCGCGAAGAAGGCGACTTCGCCGCGGTCGTTGATCGAAGGCACGTAGGGGCCGAAGTCGGAAAACGGCCCGGAGTTGCCTGCGATGACCATCAGCTTGCCCATCGTGCCGCGACACTGGCGGCGCGGGGCCCGGCGGGGAACCTCAAAAACAGGCCGCGTGCCTGTTCGGAATTTCCGCTGGCCAGCCCGGCCCGCCTCGCGCCATGACGTGGGGCTGTGTCAGACGCACTCCAGGAAATCCAGCGGCGACGCACGTTCGCCATCATCTCGCACCCGGACGCCGGCAAGACCACGCTCACGGAGAAGTTCCTCCTCTATGGCGGGGCCGTGCAGCTCGCCGGCGCGGTGAAATCCAACAAGAACCAGCGCGCCACCACCTCCGACTGGATGGAGCTGGAGCGCAAGCGCGGCATCTCCGTCAGCTCGACCGTCCTGCAGTTCGAATACGGCGGCTTCGCGGTCAACCTGCTGGATACGCCGGGCCACAAGGACTTTTCCGAGGACACCTACCGCGTGCTCACCGCGGTCGACGCCGCGCTCATGGTCATCGACGCGGCCAAGGGCATCGAGACGCAGACGCGCAAGCTCTTCGAAGTCTGCCGCCATCGCGGCGTGCCGATCTTCACCTTCATGAACAAGTGCGACCGGCCCACGCGCGAGCCGCTCGCGCTGCTCGACGAGCTCGAGTCGCAGCTCGGCCTCAAGCCCGTCGCCATCAACTGGCCGCTCGGCAACGGCCCGTCCTTCAAGGGCGTCTACGATCGCCAGACGCGCGAGGTGCACCTCTTCGAGAAAGTCCCGGGCGGTGCCTACCGCGCGCCGGAGCAGGTCGCCGGGCTGGGTGACCCGCTCGTGCGCGAACGGCTCGACTCCGCGGATTTCGCGCGCGCCGAGGGCGAGATCGAGATCCTCGATTCCGTGGGCGAGTCGTTCGACCACACGCAGGTGCTCGCCGGCCACCAGACGCCCGTCTTCTTCGGCAGCGCCGTGAACAATTTCGGCGTGCAAATGCTCCTCGACAAGTTCCTCGGCTGGTCCGCGCAACCGCGCGCGCGCGTCTCGAACGCCGAGCCCGTGCCGGTCGATGCGCCGGGATTTTCCGGCTTTGTCTTCAAGATCCAGGCCAACATGGACCCGAAGCACCGCGACCGCATCGCCTTCCTGCGCGTGTGCTCGGGCAAGTTCGTGCGCGACATGTGGGTGACCAACATCCGCACGGGCAAGAAACACCGCCTCTCCAGTTCGCAGAAACTCTTCGGCCGCGATCGCGAGACGGTCGACGAGGCGTGGCCCGGCGACATCATCGGCCTGATCGGCCACGACGAGTTTGGCATCGGCGACACGCTCACCGAGGATCTCACGATCCGCTACGACGAGATGCCGCGTTTCCCGCCGGAGTGTTTTTCCTACATCAGCAATCCGAACCGCGGCCTGGACAAGAAATTCCGCGCCGGCATCGACCAACTGCTCAAGGAGGGCGTCGTGCAGGCGCTCACACTCAAGCACGCCTTCTCGCCCGTGCCCGTGCTCGCCGCGGTCGGCCCGCTGCAGTTCGAGGTGTTCAAATGGCGGCTCGAGTCCGAATACGGGGCCGAGGCGCGCATGGAGCCCGCGCCGTGGAATGCGATCCGCTGGCTCGACTTCGGCGACAAGCCGAAGGACTACGACACGCTCATCATGCCGGCGGGCGTGAACATCGCCTTCGACAGCCGCGAGGACCCGGTCGTGCTTTTCCCGAACGAGTGGCTCATCCGCTTCTTCGAGGAAAAGAACTCGGGCGTGAAACTGCACCGCCTGCCGCCGGACCTGGAAAAGGCCGGCCCGGCGTCGGAGTAGGCATCGACGCCTCGCGCCCGTCGCCACCCAGGCCTGGGTGCGCGTGGGGTGTGCACGCGGCTTCCGGCCTCGGACGAGCTGGAGCTCGCTCCCGGAACGGGTCGACACTTGCCGTGCCGGCGCACCCGATCATCCTCGGACGCACCGGTGGGCCGCGTCGCGGCGTTGCCGGTACGCGCATGCGCCTCCACGCCCCTGGATTGTGCCGGCCTTGGATTCTCGCCCTCGGCGTTGCCTTGGGTGCCTTGTCTGTTCTTGGCGCAAGCGCCCGGGCCCAGCAGGGCGGCGGCACCTCCTCGAGCCGGCCATCGCCGACCTTCCCGTCCGCGATCCTGGATTCACACGGGCGCCAGCTCGAGTGGATCTTCTTCCCGGTCAACCCGCCGGTGCTGGGCGCGGAGGTCGCGGTCGCGGCGGCGTCGCGGCAGAGCAACACGCCCAACATCCTGCGGGCCTTCCTCGTCGATCCCTTCTTCCCGCAGCTGGCTTCGCGCATCGTGCTGATCGATGGCGAAGTGCGTCGCCGGCAGACCTTCACGCCCGAGGAGTATGTGCAGCTCGATTCCTTCCTCAGCCTGCGTGCCGCGCTCGTCGGCGAACTCTACGATCGATCGGACCACATCCTGCAGCTCGATTCGGCCGGGCGCCTGGCTGCCTTTGCGGCGCTGGCGCTGGCCCAGGACGCGCGGCTGGTCGAGTTGGAGCGGAGCGGCGAGCGATTGCGCGAGCTCATGTCGAAGACCGATCCGTGGACGGAGTTCCGCGAGTGGCGGCTCAATCGCGGCTCGATGCGGCAGCCGCGCGACAAGACCTATGTGCTCGAGTTTCAGGTCGTGCGCGCGGCCGCCTACTACCAGCCGGGATTCAGCCCTGCGCAGCGACGGCTCATCCGCGAACTCGCGATCGAGATGAACGAGACCATCGCCACGCGCGGGCAGCTCACCGGAGAGAACACGTTTGTCATGTTCTTCTCGCCCGAAACCTCGCGCATCGTCCGGCCGACCGGCGACTCGCGCGAATTCGAGGCGATGATCGATCGCTACGTTCTGGAAAAGCGCCGCCTCAAGGACGAACTCCGCGAGGTGATCTACGAGACCGATGGGGCGGTCCTCGAATATACGCGCACCAAACGCATCGAGGAACTGGCGGCGGCGCAGGCCGACGCGATCGAGCGCCTCGAGGAGGCGGCGGAGCAGATCCGGCGCGAACTGGTCCACCTGCCGCACTACCGCCGCTTCCGCGGGTATCCACGCCTTGAGGCCCGCCTCGAGGAGCGCCTGCATGCGTTTGCCGACGAGACCGCACGCATCGAGAGCGACCGGGCGGCCTTCATCCGTGAGCGCATCCGGCGGTCGCGCGAACAGGCGCCGGCGGCGGGCTCGGGGCCGGTCCTCTACGAGACCGCCTCGCGGGCGCGGGCGATCTTCGAGATGGAGCAGGGCAATCGGCTCATGGAACACGAGCGCCACGCGGAGGCGCTCGTCGCCGAACTCATCGAGGTGCTGCCGCCGGAGGAGGCCGGCCGGCTCAACGGGACCGCGGAGATCGCGCTCCGGGACTTTCTCGAGCGTCGCGCCGAGCAGGACGCCTACGCGGACTATGATCTGGCCGTGCTCGAGCCGGGCCTGTCGCCGGCACAGCGACGCCTGATGCTCTCGGCGGCGATGACGCGGCTGCGGCAGGTCATGCTGCCTCCCGAGCTGCAACCGACCGACGCCCCGGGCACGCTCATCGGTTTGGGAACATGACAGGGTGTGGTCGCCCGTGGATGTTCGGACGGGATGCGCATTTCTAGGGTGAGGCATGCGCTTCACCCCAGCGCGATCAGCATCACTCCTGCGGCCATGGCGGCGGCGGCGCCGAGGCGGCGCCTGAGGTCTCCTTCGCGCAACACATGGGCCCCGAGCAGGGCGCCGAAAAGCATGCTCACCTCGCGCACCGGGGCGACGTGCGTGAGCGGCGTGAAGGTCACCGCCGTGAGCACGAGCACGTAGGCGACGGGGGAAAGGAACGAGACGATCAGGACTTCGCGGCGGTGGTGCCGCCAGACTTCGGTCACCTCGGCCCGACGCCGCCAGACCAGAGGCGAGAGCACGACCAGCATCACCCAGCCGGTCCCCGCGTCGAAGAGCAGCGGCGGGATGCCGCGGTCGGCGACCGCGTGCGCGTCCCAGACCGAATAGCTCGCGATGAACACGCCGGTGAGCACGCCGAATTTCACCGCGCCGACGAGATGCGCGTGATCGGCCCGGAGCAGGCGATGCCCCCCGGTGAGCAGGTAGATCCCGGCGATGATCAACGCGGCGCCGGTGAGCGCCCAAGGGCCGGGGCGTTCGCCGAGGAAAAGGATCGCGGCCGCCACGGCGAGCAGCGGGCCGGTGCCCCGGGCCAGTGGATACACCAGCGAGAAGTCTCCCTTGCGGTAGGCGTGCTGGAGCACCAGGGCGTAGCCGAGCTTGAGCATCGAGCTCACGGCCACGACCCAGAGATCGGCCCACGGCACCTGGGGCTGGCGCCAGAGCAGCAGGGCCGCGACCACGGGCACGTAGAGCGGCGCGATCACGAGGTTGGTCGCGATGACGAACGGCAGGCCGCTGCGCACGCGCTTGGCCGCGAGGTTCCAGAACGCGTGCAGCAGGGCCGCGCCAAGGACCATCACGAGCGCGAGCGCCGACATCGGGACCAGGCCGGCGCCGTCAGTGGCCGTTGGTGTAGAGCGGTCCCACGCTCCAGCGGGCGACGCGCATCTCGCTGTCACACTCGAGCGTGAGCACGTACTGCGTGCCAGGCTCGGTCGTCGACCAGACCATCATGAAGCGCCGCACCTGCACGGGCTGGCCGCGCGTGGCCACGAGCGGCGCGCTCTCGATGTCGCTGTCCGGATCGGGAAAGCGCGTCCGCACTGCGGAGCGGGCCTCCTTCACGGGCATGCCGGCCTTGAGGATGGCATTCACGCCGTTCGTGAAGGCGGGGAGGTCGGCATCGACACGCGTGCCAGTGGAGGCGCAGGCGGCGAGCGCGAGAAAGAGCAGGGCGAGCGTGGCGCGCGGGATGAGGCGTAGGCGAGCGGGCATGGTCGAGCGGGCAGTCTGCGCAGACCGCTCGGCCGCGTCGATGTTTCTGCGCGCCCGCGCATGCCCGGTCCGTCGGCCACCGGCTCAGTATTCGATCGTGTGCGTCACCACCTTGGCGTGGTGCGCCTCACCCGGGACCGCACCCGCGGCGACCCTGGCCTTGATCGCCTCGGTCATCGCGCGAGCGGCCTCCTCGGCCGTTGGGCCGCTCACCTGCAGTCCAAACTCCGGACAAAACTCATGAAACACACTTCCGTGCTGCCACTGCAATGCGGGCAGGCAGATGGAGCTCCGCTCCTGGCGGCAGACGTAGGGCTCCGCGAGCATGCGCTGCACGAGCGCGCGAAACTCACCGGGGTGCAGCGGCTTGGCCGCCACCTCGTTGGCGCCGGCCGCGAGCAGGCGCGTGGCCAGCACCTTGTCCATGCTGCTGCTCACGACCACGATCGGAAGTTCCGTGGGCGACTTGGTGCGGCGCGTCTGCACGATCAGGTCGGTCGCGTCGCCGTCGTTGAACATGAAATCGCTGATCAGCACCGCAAACGACTCGGTCCCGAGCAGGCTGGACGCCGCGGCCGGCGAGGGGGCGATCACCACTTCGCACAGATCCTTCAAATACCGGCGCATCAGTGCCTGGGATGCGACACTGTCTTCGGCGTAGAGCACACGTTTCATCGGGGCTATTCAGATATCGGCGCAGGCGGGAGGCGTCTTTGGGTTTTTTCCGGAATTTTCGCGACCCTTATGGCCGACTCGGCGGATGGCTTATCGGGCTGACGCCGAACGGGATGAACGGGCTGGACGGCCGTGCGGCCCCGGAGGTGGTTTGGAGGGAGAACTCCAGGCGGCTGAGCAGTCTCCTTGATGCGCTGGAGTGGCTCCGCAGAAAACCCACGCCGGTGGCAGGCCTGCCGGCTTTTTCGGTCCATTTGTGTCCGGGCGAGCCGTGAAAGAAGGGACACCCCGCACCCGTGCCATGCGTGTCGGTTCGAAACAGTCTCTCTCGCTCCTCGCGTTGATCGCCGGCGCCGCGCTCTTCCTGCTCGCGGCGTTGTTGGGCTGGTCGGGTCTGACCACGCTCGGCGGGTTGCTGGCCGGTGTCGGCCTGCTGGGCATGTTCGGGGGCGAGCGCGGTGTCCCGTCACCGACGGAAACGGAGGCCTTTCTCCTCGGGCTGCTCGCGAGTCGGGGCTACGCGGGAGCGTTCGAGCTGAAGGATCTCCAGCACGAGGTCTACACCGGCGGCGGCTCCTCGAAGATCCTCGTGCGTTTTGGGGCTGACGTGGTTTTCACCGAGCCGCTCTATCGCGCGGCGGATCCGCCGTCGTCGCTCTTCGAGGGGTTCAGCCCGCGTCGCCTCTCCTGGGTGCGCAAATGCGTCGCCCAGCTGGTCGATGACAATGCCGCCGGCGCAGCCGACCTGCGGGCGCGCATGCCGGTCGACGTGTATCAGCGCAAGCACGTCGCGGTGAAGACCGCCAAGGGCACGAAGGCCCGCATCACCGGCTCGGCCGTCGCCGTCAACAGCCCGAACGGCTGGGTCTACACGCTCGAGGACTTCGGGGGCTCGCTCGGCGCGGTCGCCGAGACGGGTGAACCGTTCGGCGCGCTGGGCGATCCGCTCATCCTCAACAACCGGGACAGCGAGCGCTGGGTGCGCGAGACCATCGTCGCCTGGCGGCGCTACGAGCGCGAGGTGCAGGCGCTTCGCCAGAAGGTCGAACTCGCGCGTGCCGACCACGCGGGCCGCGCGGTCGAGGCGTTCTTCTCGACGGTCAAGGCGGGCACCTTCTTCCACGGCACGGGCGAGGCCGCGAGTCGCCAGCAGGGGCCGGCCTACTTCTTCCTCGAGGTGGTCTCGGCCGACATGGAGAGCGGCGGCATCGTCTTCCTCCTGCGCAACGACGGCGTCTGGAGCCAGGCCCGGCGATTCGCCGGCACGGTCGGCTACAACGAAGGTGAACATGTCGTCGAGATCAACGCGGTGACGCGCGCCGAGGATGCCTTCTCCAGCGGCGGTCCGATCGTCGGCAGCGAGGGAGCCTTCTCGCTGAGATTCCATTTCTCGCCCGGCATGCCCTCGGGCCTGAGCACCTTCGGCGGCGACCTCATGCTCATGCTCGAGGAGGTGGCCCGCGAGGGGCTCGAGCCGATCCGCGCCCGGGCCTATGCGCGGAGGCAGAGGTTGATCGAGACGATCGCGCCGGGCGCGACCTTCGTCGGCCAGGCGTCGAATCCGCGCGGCGAGATCGCCCTCGCGCTCACCTTCGTGCCCGGGGCGGACCGCGGCTCAGCCATGGCACGCCTGGAGACGGCGGGCTGGTCCGGGATGTTCTCCGTGCATGAGCGCTGCAATCGATATGAGGCGGCCGGCTACGACCTCGTGCTCGAGCCCGTGGTCAGCCTCGGCAGCGAGAAGCCGCAGGACCCGACCTCGCACGACGCGTGGACGCGGGTCGGCCTGACGGTGGAAGAGAGCCTGCTTTCCGGCCGCATCGAATGCCCGGGACCCGCCCTGCAGGTGGCGCTGCGTCGCAGCAGCGCGGGTACAGGCACGCGCGCCGCGCCGGCGCGGGCGGGAGCGTAGCGCTGCGGGCGCGCCGACCGGGGAGGGGCGAGGCCTTCGGCCGGGCCGGGTCAGCGGCCTGCGGACGATGCCGCTGCCTCGAAGCTTTCCTCAGAACGCCGAGTCGTCCTTTTTCGTGCCGCAGAGCGACACTTCCAGGCCGAGTTCGCGGGCGAGCGCGGCCTTGGCGTAGAGGGCGAGGTCGGCTTCCTTTGCGCTTTTTGCGTAGGCGACCTGGATGTGGTTGGCCTTGTGGCGCGCCATCATCTGGTCGCGCGTCACGCCGTAGGTCACGGCGTGCATGATGGGCCACTGCACCGTCGTCTCGTTCCAGCGGCGCTCTGTCTCCTGCCGGGGAAGTTCGATGACCTTGGCGCGGCCGAGGTCCATCTTGAGCCTGCCGCCCTCGATGAAGACGCGCGACCAGACGATCTCGCCGGGCTTGGCCACCCCGCGCACCGTGCCGCCGCCGAGCCGGAAATACATCGGCGGCTGACGCAGCGAGTCCGTGCCCTTGTATCCGCCGATGTGATGCGCCGGCGGCGCGGAGCCGGAGATGAGGAACACCCACACGTACTCGTCGGTCGTGCCGGAGCGGTCGGCGTCTCCCCACCGCAGGTCGTGCAGCGTGTTCTCCACCGGCTGGCCGAGTGCGGTGTGCACGCGGGTGGTGAGCAGCCCGTCGAGCCCGGAGCATTCGTCGACCTCGTTGAAGTGGGGCAGCGGCTGGCCGGCCTTGATGACCTGGCCGGCGGCGTTCTTCACGGGCGGTCGTTCGCTGTTGTTGAGGATGCCCTCGACGAGGTCGGAGGCGGGCGCGAGGTCCTTCAGGCCCTGCTGGTACTGGATGCCGATCGTCTCGCAGCCGAACTCGTCGGCGATGCGCAGCGCGGCGATGTACATCCTGCACTGCTCGATCACCTGGCGCTCGGTCAGCTCGGTGGCCTCGTCCGTGCCGAGGTGGAAGGTCATGCCGCGGTCGACGAGCCACTGGTAGGCGGCGCGGGCCTCGGCCTCGGGCACCTGCGTCATGCCGTAGTAGAGCGCGGACTGGCTGAGCCGCTCCTTGTAGACGCCCGTCTGGAACAACAGCTCGTCGGGGATGATGGCGTTGTACATGCCCATGCAACCCTCGTCGAACACGCCCATGATCGCCTTGCGGCGCTTGAGGTCGGCGGCGAGCTTCCTGGCGAGCGCGGCGGCCTTGGCCGGGACGGCGCACTTGGCCAGCGGCTTCACGTGCGCGGTCTTGTGCTTCGTCGCCCCGGTCTTCAGCCAGGCCTCGAGCCCGGTGAGGAAATACTCGTCGTCGAAGTTCTCGCTCCAGAGCGTGGAATACTTCACGCCGGCCTTGGTGAGCGAGCCGTTGAGGTTGAGCATGCCGACGAGGCCGGGCCAGGTGCCCGACCAGTTGGCCACGGTGAGGATCGGGCCCTGGTGCGAGATCAGGCCGTGGAGGATGTGGTGCGAATACTGCCAGACCGCCTCGGCGACGATGAGCGGCGCCTTCGGGTCGATGCCGGCGAAGACCTCCATGCCCTCCTTTTGCGAACCGATGAAGCCGTGCTTGAGCGCGGGCTTGTAGGGATGGGCGCGGACGAGCGTGTAGCCGAGCCGGGCGACGGCGGCGGCGAGGGTCTTTTCCATGGCCTGCTGGGCGGGCCAGCAGACTTCGTTGGCGGAATTGCGCAGGTCGCCGTTGGCGACGAGCAGGACGGTCTTGCGGGACGTCTTCTTCATGGTGAGGTGATCCGGGGCGGGGTGAAGCGGGGGCGGTAAGGCTGGAGATTCTAGCTGGCCGGAAGGGCGCTTCCAATGGAGAATTCAGGCCGTATCATGGATAAAAATGGCATCCCGGCGCGCGCCCCGGAGGAGTCGGCGCTGCTGTCATCGCAGGTCGCGGAGGGGCGGTATTTCTTTCTCGAACTGGCGCCGCGGGCCGGGAGGGCGCGCGATGTCGTGCTGGCCTTTGGCGGCCGGGAGGTGTGCCGGCCGGATTATCGCCTCAGGCGCGAGACCTTCGGGTATCACGGACTGGAGTTTGTGGCCGAGGGGATCGGGACGGTGAGCCTCGACGGGCGCGTGCGGGCGCTCTCGCCGGGATCGGTCTACGCCTACGGGCCCGGCACGGGGTTGGAGATCGCGACCGACGCGGCGAGGCCGCTGGTGAAATACTTCGCCTGCTGGGGCGGCCGTGGCGTGCCGGCTCGGCTGGCGCGGGCGAGGGTGCCGGTGGCCGCCTGCGTGCGGCTGGCGGTGGCCGGCGAGGTGCAGAGTGTATTTGAAGACCTGATTCGCGAGGGCCAATGGCACGGGCCGCTCACCCGCGAGGTGTGCGCCGTACTCGGCGAGTTGCTCCTGCTCAAGCTCGAGGTCGCGGCCATCGCGCCGGCGGGCGACGAACCGGCGCGCGCGAGCTTCCTGCGCTGCAAGTCGCTCATCGATGCCAATGCCGACCGGTTTCTTTCCCTTGAGGAGGTGGCGGAGGCGGCGGGCTGTGACATCTCGACCGTGTGCCGGTTGTTCCGGCGGTTTCAGGGCACGAGTCCGTACCAGTATCTCCTCAGGCGGAAGATGAACTTCGCCGCGGAGTTCCTCATGGAGTCGGGCGGCTTGGTGAAGGAGGCGGCGCAGCGGGTGGGCTTTGCCGACCCCTATCATTTTTCACGCGTCTTCAAGACCGTGCACGGCGTGGCGCCGCGGGCGCTGCGCGACGGACAGACGTGAGGGCCCCGGCGTCGCCGCGGCGCGAGGTCACTGCTCGAGCGGCGGCTGCGCGGGCTGGGCGGTGGATTTCACGCGCAGGTTCGACTTCACGTCGACGACCCCGCCCGTATCCAGCGCCACCACGACGGCGCGCACGACGAGGTCGGGCTGGTTCACCGTGCCGGAGAGCGTGACGTGCCCCTGGGTGGAGGCGACCGAGATGTCCCAGGCGGAGAGCGCGTCATCGAGAGTGTACTTGGCCTTGATCACGGTGACGATGCGCGCGTCGAGCGTCGCTTCGTCCACACGGGAGCCGAGTGCCGTGCCCTCGCGTTTGATCACCTGGCCGGCGCGGTCGAGTTGGCGGCGGATGTCCTCCGGGGTGAGATGCCACTCGCGCAGGATGCGGCTGAGCGAGTCCTCGGTGCCGGCGGACGGCGGCGGAGGCGTCGTGTCGGACGATGGCGCTGCCGGCGCCGCGCGCGAGGCGGTGCCGTATTCGGTGAGGTACTTGTGCATCAGCACGGCGCCGAGGGCGCCGCCGAAGGCGACGCCGAAGATGAAGACCCAGAAGGCGCTGCCGCGGGTGGAGCGTGTCATGGAAAGTGGCGGGGTGACGCGAGAGGGTTGAGGGGTTGCAGCGACTGTCATCCATCGTGCGCCCGCTGACAATGACTGAAGACCGCGACCGCGTGGAGAGGTTCGCCGAGGGGTGAAGGGGAGCGGCAGCGGCCGGTGTTAAGGGCCCAGGAAAGGCCAGATCATGAAGACGATTACACTTTGTGCCATGCTCTCAACCCTCGCCGCGGGTCCATTCCTTGGCGCCCAGGTCGAGGTCCCCGTCGAACGGAAGCCGCTGCGCATCATCCAGACTGAAGAAGCGGTGTTCCCGTGGATGCTCAGCCAGCAGGGCATCACCGAAGGCTGGGCGAAGATCGCGATCACCGTCGACGCCGAGGGCACACTGCTCGACGCGCTCCCAGTCTCCTACACGCGCAAGCCCTTCGCCGATCAGGCGGTCTATGTCCTGCGGCGCTGGCGCTACGAGCCCACGCTCATCCGCGGCGAGCCCGTTGGCACGCAGACGGAGATCGTGTTCAACTTCCAGGCCGTCGGCGTGGTCGTGAGTTTCGACACCGAGCGCTACCTGAACCGGTTCGTCGAGGAGAAGGCCTCCTACCGTCCATGTTCGCTGCGCGAACTCGATCGCGTGCCGACGCCGATCGAGGCGGCGGCCCCGGTCTACTCCGACCAGCTCGCCGACAAGGGTGTGGTCGGCCAGGCCGTGGTGGAGTTCTACATCGACGAAACCGGGACCGTGCGCGTGCCCGCCGTCGTGTCCGCGGACTACACCGAGCTGGGAATCCTGGCGATCGCGGCCGTCGAGGGTTGGAAGTTCGAGCCACCGACGAGCAATAACGCTCCGGTGCTCGCGAAGGTGCGGCAGACCTTCCAATTTCACCGGTGAGGCGCGGTGCGCGGCCTCGCGATGCGACCAGGGCGATCCGTTTGACGGGTCGCCCTGGGTGTTTTCCGGCCTGATCGTTGCCCGGGCGGTGCAGTGTGTGGGCGCCGTGCCCTCGTAGCCGCGCGGGGAAAAGAAAAGGCCGACCGGCGCTTGCCGATCGGCCGCGGATCACCGGGCCGGGTTCAACCGCCCAGGCCCACCTTCGCGGCGAGCGCCTCGCGCAACTGCTGGCGGGCGCGATACAGGCGCGTCTCCACGCCGCGCTCCGAGCATCCCGTGATGTCTCCGATCTCCCGATACGAGAGCTGCTCGAAGTAGTGCAGCATGACGGTGAGCCGCAGGTCGTGCGGGAGCCGATCGATGGCCGCGGCCACGATCGCCGCGGTCTCGTCGCGCTCGAGGCGCTCGGTCGCCGGGACGGCGTCGGTGGTCGGAGCCGGCACGAGGGGCGTCCCGTCCGGGGACGTCGCGTCAAAGCTCACGGTCGGGTGTCGCCGCCGCCAGCGGTGCTGGTTGTGGCAGAGGTTCGAAAGTGTCGTGTAGAGCCAGGCCGAGAGGTTGGTCTCGGCGTGGAGGCGGCCGCATTGGTGGTAGAGGCGCACGAACGTCTCGGCCACGAGGTCCTGCGCGTCGGTCGCGCACCGCGTGTAGCGCCACGCGAAGGAAAAGAGCCGGCCCTCCCATCGCCCGATGAGGTGATTCAGCGCGGAGTCGTCACCGCGCTGCAGGGCGTGGAGCAGGTCGAGATCCCTGGCTCGATCTGGGGTCATGGTGGGGCGGGCGCCGGCTCGCGGCGCGGGCACCGGCCTAAAAAGCTCGGCTGTGGCCTGCATCTTCGAGGGCCGGGGCGAGAATCTCAAGGTAACGCTTGCGTTGCTCGGGCGTCATCACGCGCGTCGCCTCGGCGACGAGCTGGGTCGTGGACGCGTCGCATTCGCGACCGAGCGTGCGACGCTCGGCGGCGGCGCGGGCGACTTTCAGGAAGTCGACCTCGCCGGCTTCCAGGCGCTCGCGCTCGAAGGTCGCGAATTCCGCGCGCAGGCGATCAACCTCGGCCGCGAGTTCGAGGAGCCGCGGTTCGAGGCGCTCGTGCAGCGCCTTGATGCGCTCGAACTGGTCGGGCTCGAGCCCGAGGTCCGTCTGCATCCACGCGAGTTGGGTGTCGAGCGAACCAGCTGCCACCGGCCGATGTGTATTGAACCAGAGCACATGCCCGGCCGCGCCGACGCCGAGCCCGAGGGTGAGGATGAGGGCGGTGCGTTTCATGGGCGGTGCACGGCTTGTTGTGCGCGTGGGGTGTCCGTCGCGCGAAAGAGCGGATCGACGAGGCGGAGATAACTCTGCTCGAGCGCGGCCGTGCGCTCCGCCTGCAGGCGGGTCAGGCGCATCTCGGCGAGGAATAGGCCGAGCAACAGGCAGGCTGCGACGAAAGCCGCGGCGAAGGCCGGTCGCGCAAACGCGGCCTCGAGCCGACGCCACCACGGTTGCGCCTCGGCTTCGCTCGGGTCGGCTTGCGCACCGTGCGCGATGCGGCGCCAGACCTCGTGCTGCACGGATTCAGGCTGGGCCGGCGTGCTCGTACGCAACGCCTCCAAGGCGGTGTCCAGCGGATCGGGTGGATGATTCATGGCAATCGAGTGGGGCGCAGACCGCGCGATGGACGACTCGAGTCGCACCTCCATCGCCGAGATGCGATCCGGGGCCATAACACCGCGAGGGCTGACTCCCCCTTCAATAAATTGCGCGCAGGGTGTTTTCGGGGATGACTTGGGTCGCCCGCCCGCCGGGTTGCGGCCATTGTGCTGGGAAACGCCTCGAGATGGCGCTTCGACCGCCAGGGCGCCGCGTCGCCGTTTCGGGCGGGGTTCGGGACGGACACCCGGGCGTGGCGTGCGATCGATTGTGGCGTGCGCCGCTCCTGGCCGCACACTTCCCACCGCTGAAAGGTGCTCAGGGAGAGAATGTTCCGGGGGCATTTAATGAGATTGAGACGCCTTCTCAAATCTGGTCTTGACTCGGCGGGTGCGGATGAGACTCATTCGCAGCAGAAATTCCCTGTTGGTCCTTCCATGAACACCTCTCGCATCCTCCCTCTCGCGTGTCTCGCCGTGGCGAGCACCGTGTTGCCTTTCGCCGGAGCCTCGGCCGACGCCGATGTCGGCGAACCTGTCGCGATCGACCTGGCCGAATATGAGATCACCGGCACGCGTCCGGCCGCGATCGACTCGGTGGCGGTCAAGCTTCCAGCCCGCGTCCTCGAGACGCCGCGGAGCCTCACCGTGATCGATGCCACCCGCATCAGTGTGCAGGACTTTCAGACCGCGGACGACGTGCTCAATTGGGTACCCGGCATGAATGCCAACGCCGGCAGCTACCACTTTTTCTCGCGTGGTTTTCGCATGGGCCCGACCGACTGGAAGGTTGACGGCTTCGCCGGCCGCGTGGTCGGCGGCAGTTACTCGCCCAATCTTTTTGGCTACGAGCAGGTGGTCGCGCTCAAGGGTCCGGCCGGTGTTCTCTACGGCACCTCCGGTTCGCCCGGTGGCCAGGTGAGCCTGGTGACGAAAAAGCCGCAGGCCGCGCCGAGCGTGTCGGTGGGGGTGCGTGCCCGCACCTACGCCGGCGGCGAATCCGGTTTTGGGGAGCAGTCGGGTCTCGAGTTCGAGGTCGACGCCACCGGCCCCGTCCCGGGCGTGGACGACGTGCGGTATCGACTCCTTGCGAGCGTGGAGGACGGCTACCTCGACCGGCCGGCGTTCGCCGACCACAACGAGTTTTACCGGCTCTCGTTTGCCTGGTCGATCGACGACGACCGGCGCTTCGAGATCGTGCCGATGGTGGAGTGGAGCCAGGAGGACCGCGCCCAGCGCAACAGCTCGATCTCCCCGTCCACCTCGCGCACCACGACCGACGGGCGCACCGACTACACGCTCGCGGATGCTTCACCGCGCGATGTGAGTCTCTCCGCCGGCAGTCGCGTGGACGACAATTTCACCACCGGCTTCGACCTCGCGGCCCGACTCTCCGATGCCTGGTCCGCGAATGCCGCCTTGCGGTATCACGATCGCACCTACCGGCTCAACTCGTGGAGCGTGCAGACCGCGACGCTGCGCCAGGCCGATGCGGCCGACCCGCGCAGCTGGGTCGTGTCGCGCCGTCACTCGCGCACGGGGCGCGATTTTGAGGACCTGACCCTCGACGTGAGCACGAGCTACACGATCCGCTCGTTCCAGGATATCGAGAACACCACCCAGGTCGGCGCGAACTTCCGCCGAGGCGACAACACCGGCTACAGCACGAACACTGGCGCCAACCAGTCGCCGATCAACATCTACACCGGCGAGGCCGCCGCGCCGCTCGTGGCCGACGCCAGTCCGGCGCTTGTGCGTGGTGAGCTCGCGCGCGCCGACGAATGGAACGTCTATCTCCAGAACCGCACCACGTATCGCGACCGTGTCATCATCTCGCTCTCCGGCGCCTGGGTCGGCGACCGCACCGACACCGTCACGCGTGACAGCGGTGTGACCCCGAACTTGGGTTTGGTCTACCTGCTCTCTGACAAGATCTCAGTCTACACCAGCTTCAGCACGAGCTACCAACTCCCCAATGCCACCTACGAAGACGTGGATGGCCGCACCGGCCAATTCGACCCGACTGAGGGCGAGAGCTACGAGGTCGGCGTCAAGGCCGAGTTCTGGCGCAATGTCGTCGCCGCCACGGTCAGCCTGTTCGACACGCAACTCAACGGCGTGCTCGTCGCCCAGCCGGCTGACGATGACCATCCCAGCGGATACTACGCGCAACTCGACACCGGCCGCCGGTCCAGGGGCGCGGAACTCGAGTTCACGGTCGCCCCGCTTCAGTCCTGGAGCACGACCTTCACCTACGCCTACATCGACGCGTACGATCGCAGCGCCGCCGGCGCGCGCGCCGGTCGCGCGCCGATGACGCCGCGCCACGCTGCGACTGTGTTCTCGCGCTATACGATCAATGACGGCTGGCTGCGCGGCTGGGCCGTGCATGCCGGCGTGATCTGGCAGGACGAGCGTGTCGGCGGTCAGTCTGCGCCAAACGCCACGTCCAACACGGACCCGCTGTGGCTCGACTCGTTTTGCCGCGTGGATGCGGGCCTCGGCCGCCGATTTGGTGAGTGGTCTTTCGCGCTCAACATCGAGAATCTCACCGACGAGGACTACCTGCTGGGCGGCAGCACGGGCCTGAATCTCGAGCGGGCCAATCCGCGCGCTCTCTCGCTTCGTGTCGGGCGCACGTGGTGAGCCTTTGACGCGAACCCGCCAATTTCCGGGGTGAGTGTCGATCCCCGGGCTCGTCGCCATCGTCTTCTGCCTGCAACGATCATGCGCAAAGTCTTCTTCTGGCTGCACCTTCTCGCCGGGCTCATCGCCGGCCTCTCCATCGCGGTGATGTGTTTCACCGGCGTGGTGCTCGCGTTCGAGGCCGAACTCGTCGCCTGGGCCGAGCGCGACGCGCGCCGCGTCGCGGTGCCCGCCGACCCGGCGGCCGCGCGGCTTCCGCTCGCCGAGCTGCAGAAGCGCGTGCGCGAGGCGCAGCCCGAGCTGCGCTCACCCGGCATCACGGTGAGCGCCGATCCCGGTGCGGCCGTGGTCTTCAGTGCCGGCCGCGAAGGTGGGTATTACGCGAATCCCTACACCGGTGAGATCCGCCAGCCTGCCTCGACCGCGATGCACGACTTCATGCACGTGATGGAGGACTGGCATCGCGTGCTCGGCCTCGGCGGCGACAGCCGGCCGATTGGCAAGGCGATCAACGGCGCCTGCAACCTTGCCTTCCTCTTCCTCGCCGTCTCCGGCCTCTACCTGTGGTGGCCTCGCTCGTGGTCCTGGCGCGGCCTCAAGTCGATTGCGGTGTTCAACTGGCGCCTCGGCGGAAAGGCGCGGGAGTTCAACTGGCACAACTCGATCGGCCTTTGGTCCGCGCCCGTGCTCATCGTGCTGACGCTGACGGCCGTTCCGATTTCCTACCGCTGGGGCGGAAATCTCATCTACCGCATAGTCGGCGAGGAGCCCCCGGCCCAGGGTGGTCCCGGCGGTCCCGCCGGCCCGGCCGTGGAGATCGCGCGGCCGTCGCCCGAGGCGCGTCCGGTCGGCTACGACGACGTCGTCGCGCGCCTGCAGGCGGATCATCCGCGCTGGACGCAGATCACCTTGCGTAGCGGCGGTGGCCAGCGCGGACAGCGCGCACCGCAGCTCGGTGCGGCTTCCGCCACACCGCCAACGGCCGACGTCGCCGCTGCGCCCCGCGGTCCGCAGGCCCTCACGGTGACGATCCGCGAGTCGGGCTCCTGGCCGCGCACGGCCACGACGACGCTCACGCTCGATCCGTTCACCGGCGAGGCGCTGCGGCGCGAGACCTTCAGCGATCTCTCGGTCGCGCGGCAGATCCGCTCGTGGACGCGTTTTCTCCACACCGGACAGGCGCTGGGGTGGGGCGGCCAGTTCATCGCGGGACTCGCCTGTCTCGGCGGACTGTTCCTTGTCTACACCGGCGTCGCGCTCTCCGTCCGGCGTTTCTTCCCGCGACGCGGTCGCGTCGCCGCGTCGGAAGCCGCCGGTTCCGACGTACCCGCGCAGCCCTGACACGCGTGGGTTTCACCCCGAAGCTCGGGGTTTCATCGCGCCGTGCTGTTGAGACTGAGTCCTAAGAACAATGATCCCGATGAACAACACCTGCCCCGTCGTCGCGACGATTCGTTGCGAGATCCACGCCTCGAAGCGCCTCGCGCCGATCCTCGCGAACATCGTGCAGACCTGTGCGCGCGATCTCGGTCAGCCGGTCGCGATCGTGGCGACCGCTCGAGCCAACGCCACGATTCCGGTGATCACTCTCGTGCTGCCGGTCGAGGTCGTGATCGAGCCGCACCAGGCCTGGTGCCTCGCCTGCCGCGTCGCGTGCTTCTGCCCGGACGCGCGCGTGAGCGTGCTCGTCACGGGTGCGACCGAACCCGCCGCGGCCGAGGTCTCCGAGCCCGCGGCCGACGCCGCCTGAATTTCCGCACGCCCGACTTCCCATGAAAACCTGTCAGACATCTCTTCTGTTGGCCGCGCCGGTGGCGCTCCAACTCCTGACCCTTCCGCTCGCCGCGCAGACCGCGACGATCGCCTCTGCCGCGAGCGAAGACGATGCGGTCGCGTTGACCGAACTCGAGATAAACAGTTCGCGCGATGGCGACAGCTACACCGCCGCCCTCGCCGCGAGCGCGAGCAAGAGCTCGATCCCGCTGCTGCAGAATCCGCAGAACATCCAGGTCGTCCCGCGCTCGCTCATCGACGACCAGGGTGCATTTCAGCTCGAGGACATCCTCGACAACGTCGCCGGCGTCGCCGTCGGGGGCTATTACGACAATTGGGACTACTTCCGCATCCGCGGATTCAGCGCCGATTTCAACACCTTCATCGACGGACTGCGGGGCGGCAACGGTCTGGGCGAGGAGACCTACGGTCTGGAGCGGGTCGAGATCATCAAGGGTCCGGCCTCGTCGCTCTTCGGCCAGGGGCCGATCAGCGGCATGGTCAACGCCGTGAGCAAGCGCCCGCATGCCGCGCGCAGTGGCGAGCTGGCGTACACATTCGGCAACTACGGTTACCACCAGGTCGGACTCGATGTGAATTCGCCGCTCGACGCCGACGGCGCGCTCCTCGGTCGCGTCGCCGCCGTGTGGCGCGATCGCGAGTCGTTCGTCGACTACGCCGGTGCGGAGAACATCTATGTCGCGCCCTCGCTCACCTGGCGGATCAACGCCGACACGAGCCTGACCTTCCTCGGAAAATACGCCGACGCCGACATCGTCCACGCCATGCCGCTGCCGGCCCACGGCACCGTGCTGGACAATCCGAACGGAAAGGTCCGGTCCTCGCTCTGGGTCGGGGAGCCCGGTGCGAACCTCGCCGGCGAGCGCAACTACCAGGGCGGCCTCGAGTTCGCCCACCGGTTCAGCTCCGACGTCACACTGCGCCAGAACCTGCGCTACGACTACTACAACCAGGAGTGGTTCGACATGCTCTATCCCGGCTACCTCTCCGAGGACCAGCGCACGCTCTACCGCTACCCGTACGACTATTTCCAGAGCTGGCACGACTTCGCCGCCGACACGCGCCTCGAGATCGCCTTCGACACCGCGAGCCTCCAGCACAATCTTGTCGCCGGCTTCGATCTGTATCGGAAGGAGTACCACGCCACCTACGCCACGGTCGACTGGGACCCGGCGACAGGCGTGGACTTCATCGGCATCGATCTCTACGATCCGGTCTACGGCACGGCCATCCCCGAGATGACTGCACCCGGCGTCTCCGATACGCGCACGCACTCTGGCGGGCTCTACGTGCACGACCACGTCAAGTTCGACGGCGGCGTTGCCGTGACGTTCGGCGGCCGCTACGATGTGACCAAGCTCAACGGCGTGCGCTTTGAGGAGTTTTCCCCGCGCGCCGGCGCGACCTGGGAGTTTCGCCGCGGCCTCACCGCTTACGCGAGCTACAGCGAGTCGTTCAACGCGCAGTACGGCTCGCTCTTCTCCGAGGATCAGGCGGCCGGCGTGCCCGTCGATCCCGAGGCGGGCACCAACCTCGAGGTCGGCCTCAAGTCGGCCGCCGCGGACGGACGCCTCACCGCCACGATCTCGCTCTACCAGCTCACGCGCGAAAACGTCGCGACGAGCGACCCGCTGCACCCGGGCTTCGTCACCGTGACCGGCGAGCAGCGCAGCCGAGGCTTCGAGTTCGACGGTCGCTTCAAGCCCGTGCCCGGCTGTGATCTGTCCGTCGCCTACGCCTACACGCACGCGATCATTACCGAGGACAACGACCTGCCCGAGGGCGCGCGTCGCCCCGGCGTGCCGCTGCACACCTTCAGTGCCTGGGCGAAGTACACGATCCAGCAGGGCGCGCTCGCCGGATTCGGCGCGGGTCTCGGTGGCAAGTACTACTCCGAGCAGGGCGGCGACGAGACGTTTGCCGAGCCCTTTATGCTTCCGGGCTACACCCTCGTCGACGCCGCGCTCTACTACGAGAGCGAGCGCTGGCGCGTGCAGCTCAACGTCGAGAACGTCTTCGACCGCGAGTACTACGAGGGTGCCTACAACCGCCTCTACGTCCTGCCTGGCGAGCCGCTGACCGCGCGCGTGACCGTGGCGATGAAGTTCTGATCCGGCCCAGCCGCATCGACCCGTGAAGAAACGCCTCTGGCAGATTCATGCGTGGCTCGGACTCGTCTGCGGGCTCGCGCTGCTCGTGATCGGACTCTCCGGCAGCCTCCTCGTGTTTCACGAGGAGCTGGAGGCGTGGATCAACCCGCACCTCGTCTCGGTCGAGCCGCTCCCGTCGGGGCGGCTCGCGCCGGGTGAGCTGCTCGCGCGCGTGCGCGCCGCCACGCCTGGCCACGAGGTGACCGGCTGGCTCTACAACCACCACGACCCGGCGCTGGCCGACGTCGCTTACGTGATCGAGCATGGCACCGCGGAGTGGAAGCTCGTCACAGTCAATCCCTACACCGGCGCTCTGCTCGGCGGCCCGATGACCGACCACGCCCTGCTCACCGGCTGGCTGCTCGAGTTTCACTACACGTTTTTCTCCGACCATGCCGGACTCTGGATCACCGGCATCTTGGGGATCGCGCTCTGCGCGCTCGGCATCTCCGGCGTGTGGATTTACCGGCGGTTCTGGAAATCGCTCTTCGCGCTGCGCTGGGGCGAGAGCCGGCGCATCTTCTTCTCCGACCTGCACAAGATGATCGGGATCTCCTCGGTCGCATTCAACCTCCTGCTCGGCTTCACCGGGGCGTATTGGAATCTCACGCACGTCATCGGCGAGTGGGTGTTGGGCGAACCCGACGAGGTGCCGGTGACCGGGCCGATGCTTGCCGTCAACTACCCGCTCGATGCCGTCATCGCCGATGCGCGCACACGCCTGCCGGGTTTCCAGCCCAACTACATCTCGCTGCCGTGGGTCGACGGCGGCGACGTCACGCTCTGGGGATCGTTCGACGACGCCGGAATCCTGCGCAGTCCGTATGGCTCGACGGCGACCTACGACGCGCGGACAGGCGCGAACAAGGGCGTGACCGACATCCGCGCCGCTGGCGCGTGGGCGCAGGCCGTCGATGCGTTTCGCCCGCTGCACTTCGGCGACTTCGGCGGACTGCCCGTGCAGATCCTCTGGTGCCTCGGCGGCCTCTCGCCCGGCGTTCTGGCCGTGAGCGGCGCCAGCATCTGGTGGCTGCGCCGGCGCCGGGCGCGCGCCGCGCACGATGTATCTCCGGGATCGTCTCGGTCGGTGAAGCGTTCTGCGCTGACCTGAGGGCGGAACACTGCGGGTGGGGGCGCGCGCTGCGGCAGGATCTGATCTGGGCACTCGTAGGCGCAGCCGCCGTGGCGCGTGTTGCGTCGTGGATGGCGATTTGCAGTTTGCGAATCGCACGGGGCCGGGCAGATTGTCGGCACCGCCTACCCCAGCGTGCCTTCCGACCTCAAAGAGACCGCAGAACCCGCGACCGCAGCCTGCCCGGGAAAGCCGATCGAGACGCGCGATCGCGCCGAGATGCGCGAGGTCCTCATCCAGGCTGCTCGTCAGGCCGAGCGTGGGCAGCTGCGTTTCAAAGTGCCGCGCGAGGAGTGCCTCATGCAGAAGCACCGGGGCATGCACTTCCATTTCAAGCCCGAGATCTTCATCCAGGTGCGCGGGCGGACGGACTTTCACCTGCCGCGCGAGGAGTTTTCGCTCTTCCCGGGCGAGATGTGCGTGCTGCCCACCGGCGTGCCGCATGGCGAGACGATCTACTCCGACGACAAGGGGCCGTTCCGCAATCTCGTCGCCGGGTTCTACAGCAGCGTGCTGAGCCTGCACCTCGCGCACGAGGTGGCGCCGCAGAAGCCGGATATCGAGGCGATCGACTTTTTCGAGTCTCCCAACCTCGACGTGCTCGTCATGCTCACGAACACCCTCGTGCAGACCTTCCACATGAGGGCGCCGGCGCGCGACCAGGTGCTCAAGGGCTTGCTCCTCTCGCTGCTCGGCATGCTGCAAAACCTCGTCGAGACCGGCGTGGGCGAGATGAACACCGACATGGGCAAGGTCTTCCAGGTGAAGTGGCTCGTGCGCGACCAGTTCTCCAACGCCGAGCTCAACGTGAAGGGAATCGCCGAGCGCCTGCAGTGCTCGCCCGACTACCTCTCGCATCTCTTTCACCGCGAGACGGGCGAGAAGCTCATCCAGTACATCCACCGCGTGCGCATCGAGGGCGCGATCATGGCGCTCGAGACCACGCCGCTGCACATCTCCGAGATCGCCTACGCGAGCGGGTTCTCCGACCCGGCGTATTTCGCGCGCGTCTTCAAGAAGCACAAGGGCGAGTCACCGCAGGAGTTTCGCGCCCGGCTCGATGCGCGCCGCGCGGAGAAGGAGACGCAGCCGAAGACCATTTACTTCGACCACGACGACTACACCCACGGCCAGCCGGTGGAGGGTGGGGCGAAGTAGGCCGCCCGCGCCCGTCCGGCGAGGGGCATTCGGGCCGCGACGCGAGCTTCCGTCGCGTCGCGAGATTCTCCGAAGGCTACCGCGCCTCGGACTTCGGCACGGCCAGTGTCGCGGCCGCGGCCACGAGCATGGCTGCGCCACCGCTCATGACCACGGGCATGGCCGCGCCGCCAAAGACGTGCTCGACGATCTTCCCCAGCAGCGTCGAGGCGGCGATCTGAGGAAGGACGATGAAGAAGTTGAATACGCCCATGAAGAAACCCATGCGCTCCGGCGGGAGCACGTTGGCCAGCATGGCATAGGGCATGGACAGGATGCTGGCCCAGGCGACACCCACGCCGACCATCGAGACGAGCAGGCCGTACTGATTCGTCCAGACTCCGGTGAGCAGCAGCCCGGCGCCGCCACAGGTCAAGCACACCACATGCACGCCTCGGGCCGAGAACCGGCGGGCGAGCGCGAGCAGCACGAAGGAAAAACCGAAGGCCACCCCGTTGTAGACGGAGAAGCAGAGGCCGCCCCATTCGACCCCGGCGAGGTATTCGGGCGACCCCGGCGTGCCGCCAAAAATCGTCCGGGCGATCGCCGGCGTGAAGTAGATCCACAGGCAGAACAGCCCGAGCCAGGTGAAGAACTGCACCACCGCGAGGCGTCGCATCACGTGCGGCATGCCTGCGATGCCGGCGAAGATCTCGCGCAGGGCGTTCAGGGGGCCCGACGACTCCGCCTTGGCCTTCTCGAAGGCGGCCAGGTCGGCCGGCGGGTGCTCCGGCGTGGTGATGATCGTGTAGAGCACCGCGGTGAGGAACACGGCCGCACCGCAGTAGAAGGCGATATGCACGGTGGCCGGGATGGCACCGGACTCGGCCTCGCCGCTCATGCCGAACCCATGGCGAAGGATCCACGGCAGCGACGACGACAACACCGCACCCGCGCCGATGAACACGCTCTGCATGGCAAAGCCGACCTTGCGCTGCTGCGGCGGGAGCAGGTCGCCGACGAAGGCGCGGAACGGCTCCATCGAAATATTGATCGACGCATCCAGCACC
>JACSRI010000077.1 GCA_014879845.1 Opitutaceae bacterium | reverse complement strand
CGCTGCGCTGGGGCGAGAGCCGGCGCATCTTCTTCTCCGACCTGCACAAGATGGTCGGCATCTCCTCGGTCGCGTTCAACCTAGTGCTCGGCTTCACCGGTGCGTATTGGAATCTCACTCACGTCATTAGCCATATGGTGATGGGCGAGGACGAAGAGGTACCGGTGACCGGCGCGATGCTCGCGGCCGGTTACCCGCTCGACGCCGCCATCGCCGACGCGCGCACGCGGCTGCCCGGCTTCGAGGCCAACTATGTCTCCCTCCCGTGGGTCGCAGGCGGCGACGTCACGCTCTGGGGCTCGTTCAAGGACGCCGGGCTGCTGCGCAGCCCATACGGCTCGACCGCGACTTACGACGCGCAGACCGGTGCGAACAAGGGCGTGACCGACATCCGCACCGCAGGACTCTGGGTGCAGAGCGTCGACGCCTTCCGGCCGCTGCACTTCGGCGACTTCGCCGGGCTGCCCGTGCAGATCCTGTGGTGTCTCGGCGGCCTTTCGCCCGGCGTGCTCGCCGTCAGCGGCACCTGCATCTGGTGGCTGCGACGCCGCAAGGTGCGCGCGGCGGCTGTCCTGGCGCGGGCGACGCGGCCCGAAGCCACCGCTCCGATTCCTTCAACCTCTTTCCGATGAATCCGAATCAGTTCCAGAAACTCGCCCTGCCCAGCCTCGCGCTGCTCCTTGTCGGAGCCGTGCCCGCAGCAGCCCAGGAGACGCCGCCGCCCGACGCGGCCGCCCCGGACGATGCCGTGCAACTCGCCGAACTCGCGATCGTCGCCGAGCGCGAGCCGGGCAACTTCCTCCTCGGCTCCGAGGATATCTCCAAGCTCCAAGCCAGCGACCTCTCGCAGCTTCTTTCCAATCAATCGAGCCTCGCCGTGGGCGGTGGCGCGCCCGTCGCGCAGAAGATCTACGTCCGCGGCTTCGAGGATGTTCTCCTCAACGTCACGATCGACGGCGCCCAGCAGGCGGGCGAACTCTACCACCACCAGGGCCGCGTCCAGCTCGAGCCAGAGTTCATCGAGAGCATCCAGCTCGATGCCGGCGCCGGGACAGCGACCGCTGGAGCGGGCGCGCTCACCGGCGCGCTCGCGGTGACCACGCGCGACGCAACCGACTTGCTCGCTCCGGGTCAGCGCTTCGGTGCTCGCATCCGCGGTACGTATGCAATCAATGGCGACGACAGCACGCAGGGTGTGCTCATGGTCTACGGTGCGCCAACTGAGAACACCGGCATCGTCGTCGGCGTGGCCCGCCAGGAGGGCGAGGACTATGAGGACGGCAACGGCGACATCGTCGCCCCGACCGCGTTCGAACACGAACGCGCCTACATCAAGGCCAACGGGCGCTTCGGCGAGCACGAGATGGCGCTCGCTTACGAGTCGGTTTCTGACTCCGGCACCTACTATGAGCGGCCGAACTTCTGGAACTTCACCGGCACCTACGTCCTGTCCGACCACGACCTTCAGCGCGATACGCTGACCTACAATCACCGTTTCGACGCCGCCAGCGAACTCGTCGATATCCGGGGTACGTTCTACGTGACGGAAAACCAGTTCGAAAACCACCGCAACACCACCGGAGCGCTCTACGGTAAGGGTGACTTCACCAGTGTCGGCGTCGACCTGCGCAATACGTCCGTCTTCGGTAGCCACGCGGCGACCTACGGCGTGGAATATCGCTTCGACGACAGCTACGGCGCGCAGCAGGCGACGCCGCCCGCGTTCTGGGGCTTCAGCCGCCAGACGGCCGAGGTGTTCGGTCTTTATGCCCAGGACAACTGGGATGTCACCGACGCCGTGCAACTCTCCGCTGGGGTGCGGTTCGATTCATACAGCCACGACGTCGATGAGGGCGTCAGCGCCGGTGTCAGCAATGACGACTCCGGCGTCAGCCCGAACATCAGTGCGGAGTGGGAGATCGTGAGCGGGCTCTCGGTGCGGGCCGCCTACGCGCAGTCGTTCCGCGGCATCACCATCCGCGAGTCCTTCTTCAGCGCGCTTTACCGGCACGACGGCACGCTGGAGTCCGAGAAGGCGGACAACCTCGAGTTCGGCGCCTCGTATGAGAGGGACGGGTACTTCGCCCGCGCGACGATCTACCAGCAGACGATCGAGAACTACATCAACGCCGTCTTCACCGGCCCGCCGGCCTGGGGCTACTGGCGCAACACCGGTGATGCGGAGGTCGATGGCTACGAGGTCGAGATCGGCCGCCGTTGGCGGACGGTCACCACCGCGGTCGGCGTGTGGAACACCGACAACACCTACAACGACCGCGCCATGACTGACGCGGATCTCGGCCTGGGCACAAGCATCGGGCGAACCTGGACGGCACGCGTGGACTGGGCACTGCCCAAGCAGCGCGCCGACTTCGCCCTTCGCGCCCGTCTCGTCGAGGATGAGCCGAACGAGATCTCCGCGACCGCCCCGGACAAAGACGGCTACTTTGTCGCCGATCTGCACGCGAGCTGGCGCCCGCTGGCGGATACACCGCTCACGTTCCAACTCTCGATCAACAACGTGTTCGACGAGTTTTACTACGACCAGGCGACCTACAGCTACCATGCTGGCTCCGGTCGATACATCGGCTTTCCGGCCAAGGGACGCGAGTTCGTGCTGTCGGCTTCCTATCAGTTCTGACCTATCCACGGTAGGGACGCTTCGCCGAGGCGTCCTCATCGACGCAATCCATCACGCCACTCGGTTGCGGAGGCCTCGGCGAGGCCTCCCTGCCATGCCGCTCCCGTGCTCATCGTGCCGTTCCGACGGATCATCTTCTGGACCCACCTCGTCTGCGGTATCGTCGCCGGCCTTGTCATCGCGATCATGTCCTTCACCGGGGTCATCATCGCGTTCGAGCATGAGGTGGAGGCGTGGTTTGATCGTGGCGTGACGCGCGTCGAGGCGCCTGCCGACGCCCGCCAGCTCGGAATCGACGAGCTTCGTATCCGTGTGACGCAGGCGAAGCCGGGATTCGTTCCAACCTCCGTCATCATCCCGCGCGCCGCGGACGAGGCTTGGACATTCGTCGCGGGGCGCGAGGGGCGCGTTTATGTCGATCCGTTCACGGGCGAGGTCCGCGAGCCGCGTTCGCATGGTGCGCATGCCGTCATGCACGAGTTGATCGACTGGCACCGCTGGCTCGGCATGGAGGGCGACGGCCAGGCGATGGGGAAACTCATCACCGGTGTATGCAACGCCGCCTTCCTCGGCCTCTGTGTGACGGGACTCTACCTCTGGTGGCCGCGTGCGTGGAGTGGGCGCGCGCTGCGACCGGTGCTTTGGTTTGTCGGCCGATACAAGGGCCGTGCGCGCGACTACAACTGGCACAATGTGCTCGGGCTCTGGTCAGCGCCCGTTCTCATCGTGCTCGTCGCGACCGGCGTGGTCATCTCCTTCGGCTGGGCGCACGATCTGGTCTTCCGGATCGCGGGCGAGGAACCGCCGAAGTTTCGCGACTTTCGCATGATGGCGGTGAAGCCGCCCGGCGTGCCGGCGCCGGACGCCGGGGCCGTGCCGCTCCCGCTCGATGCGATCGTGGCGCGGCTCGTTGCCTCGCATCCCTACTACGAGCAGATCGGCGTGAACTTCCCGCGGCGCAGCCCGTCGGACGCCGATTTGTCCACTGTTGCGCCGCTCGACCTGGTGGTGTTCGAGCCGGCGCCGTTTCAGACGGCCGGCCGCGTGCAGGTCTATGCGGATCCATTTACTGGAGACATGCTCACGAAGGTCGCTTTCGGCGATCGCAGCCCGGGCCTGCGCGCACGCGTCTGGGTGCGGTTCCTGCACACGGGCGAGGCGTTCGGCCTCGCCGGCAAGGTCATTGCCGTGCTCGCGACGGCCGCCTCGCTGGTACTCGTCTACACCGGCTTCGCCTTGAGCTGGCGGAGGTTCGTGGTGAGGAAGTCCAGAAACGCGGGCTGCGGATGAATCTGACACCCGGAACTGCTGCCGCGACCGCGCTCCAGCTCGGCGAGCCGGGATGGAGTGCGCGAAGCGCGGCCTGTGCGCAAGCGCACTCATCTTTCACCCGCCTTGCGACGGTGCAAACCTACCGGTCCGGACATTTCGTTCGTGCCGAGACCGCGGGGGCTGGTCAGTCTCGACGAGCCGCACCGTCGCAGGCGGGTGATCGATCCCCATCTCGAGTGTTCAACCCCTTCCCCAGAAGCCCCACCATGTCTCTCACATCTGTATCCGAAGTCGAATGTCGTGCCCGTCGTCACTTGTCCGAGCAGAACATTATGGCCACACCGACTCGCGTCGCCGTGGTTGCGACGGTTATGCGCACCGACGGATGGTTCGATGCCGAGGAACTGCTCAATCGCGTTCGAGAGGAGCACACGCGCTTGTCGAGGGCGACGGTCTATCGCTTGTTGCCGCGGTTGTGCAACAGCGGGCTGCTGCACATGTCGGAGTTTGGCGACGGTCGCCATCGCTATCGCCGAGCCGACCCCGGGGAGAATCCGTCGGCGGAGATCTATATCATCGATTGTGGCCGCATCATCGAGCGGGAGGCACCGTTCCTCACCTGGTACGGTCGCACCCTCGTGGGCAGGGCCGGCCTAGAACTCGAAAGTCAGCGCCTGCAGGTGCATGCGCGTTGCTCGCACAAGCGTCAAGGTGGCTCATGCGAGTTATGTCCACACGAGGCGACCGCGCTGCCGCATCCGCACACGTCACGGGTTGGGGCGGTGCGACGATCCGGATAGCGGTCTGGAGTGGACTCCTGGTTCGGCGCGACTGTGTAACGAGGAATAGGATACTTGGAGACATTACCTGACCCGCGAGTTGATGGCGGACGTCCAGGATTCCATCGAGCGGCTATCCTGAGGCTGCCGCAGCAGTGCGGGCCGTGCGTTTTTGCCAGGAGAGCCCCAAGCGACTGAGACTGATTTTCAACAGCAAGTGCCGGTTTGATGCCCACGTCGGTTGAGTCCGTGTGCGATTCGGACCAGGGCGAGTTTCGCGATTCCGGCTACATGTACGGCCCGCGCCTGCCCCGAAGCGTCTATGTGAGCACGGAGTGGCGCTTCTGATCGGCCACCCACGCGGGAGGCGTGCTTGCCGATTGCCTGCCGCGTGGGACCCAAACGAGAATGACGTCTGTCATGAGGAAAAAGAACACAGTCGCTCACGCAAAATCTCCATCCACGCCACCTGTCGTCGCGGACCTCAACCAACTCCTCGCCTCGTCGTATGCGTTGATGGCGAACACGCAGTTCGCGCATTGGAATGTCGAAGGCCCGGCCTTCTTCGCCCTGCACGAGGCCTTCCAGATGCACTACGAGAACCTGTTCGCGGCAGTCGACGAGATCGCGGAGCGCGTGCGGGCGATCGATGCCTTCACGATCGGAGGGTTGAGCAACTTCTCGAAGAAGGCCGGTTTCGAGGAACTCGCGTCGCCGCGTTCTGCGGTCGACTATGTGGCTGCATTGATCGACGGCCACGCGAAGGTGGTCGCGGATGCCGCTGCCCTTCGAGACACCGCGGGCGCCGCCAACGATCAGGAGACGCAGGACATCGCGATCGGCCGCATCCAGTGGCACGAGAAGACGATCTGGATGCTGAAGAGTTTTTTGAAGTAGGCCGAGAGGTGGATTACGTTTGAGCGTGGAGTGGCCGACGTCGTTTCTGCCGCACGTCCAATCGCCGATTGTCTCATTGGGGGGCGATCGGCGGTGGGCATCGGGGAAGGGGCGGCGCGGACGCTCGTTCAACGCGCAAGGTGTGCGCGCATCGCCGCGAGCGTCTCCGGGCTGACGCGAAGTTCTATGCCCTCGGAGTCGCGACGAGCGACCGCATCAGGCACGCCGAGCGTAACGAGGAACTTGAGCACGATCTCCTGCAGGTGCCTGGACGCGTCGGTCACGGTGCGACTCCGGTCTGTCAGGAAAATCGCGCGATAGGGCAGGGAGGTGACGAAATCGCGTTTGTGGGATACGCTCGTGTGTCGCGGAACCGACTTTTGAAGGCACGCTCCCACGGCTTTCTGTGTCGCGTGCGATGCGAAGTGGCTGACACAGATGTCTGAGTTCATAGCAGAAGGCAGCGGTTTACAAAACCGTTGCACTACCACTGTGCTATGCCGGCTTAGAGGGAACTGGAATGAACTGAAACGAACTGAATTGACCTCAGGTGACACAGCGGTGGCACAGGAAGTGACACAGGTGACACAGAAGACCAAAGGCAAAACGGGACTGAAAACGCTCTTTGAAGTGGGAGCGTTCCGGGTCTGCGTTCGGCCTGATTCGCCCGGTTCATACCAAGTTGTCGGCCCACGTTTATCCGGCGACGAGCGGCGCACAAGGAAAAGCTTTGCGACGGCGCGGCGTCGCTAAAGGCGGAGAGGGGCGGGCGCAGCCACATTGCCGGCACCGCTGGGCGCCGATCGCGGTGAGTTGGCTCAGTGTGAGCTTCCCTGCGGATGTCGTGCCTGCCGATGTCGGCGATCAGTTCGCCCCCGCCGCGGCGACACGCCGGCTCGGCGGCGGCCCGAGATAGCTGCGCTTGAGACCACCGGCATCGATCACGAACTTCTGGATCACCACGCCGGGGTCGACCATCCACACTTTCAGCGTGTGTGTCCCGGGTTCGAGCTTCTGGTGTTTGCTGCGCTTGATCTTGATGTGGTCGGCGACGGCCTTCGTCCACCACGGGGCGTATTTCCAGTCGGGCACTTCCTCGGCTTCGTTCATGTTCACGATCTGGGGTGGGCCATCGTCGATCGCGAGGGCGAACCGGAGACCGTCGCCTTCGCGGAAGTTCAGGGTGGGCGAGACGTGCGTCTCGATACTCACGGTAGCTGCGTTCAGCAGCGTGAAGGTGTATTCGAGACGTGGGGATGAAGC
Source organism: Opitutaceae bacterium (assembly GCA_014879845.1). GTDB lineage: Bacteria > Verrucomicrobiota > Verrucomicrobiia > Opitutales > Opitutaceae > JAEWQP01. Next base: position 21,233 of record JACSRI010000077.1, on the reverse strand, counting down.
GCCGGGCTCGCGGCTCGCCGTGTTGCTCGGGGCGATGGTGACCGCGGAATCGGTGCGTCCGAGGTTTGGCACGACGATCCAGCTGGCATCGGGTGAGCTGCTCATGCGGTCAAAATGGGCGGCTTCGATCGCCACGGTTCCGTCGCGTTCCACGAATCCCGCCACGGTCGCGGGACGCTCGTTGCGGATCGGAACCACCACGGTGTATTCGCTTCCGGCACCGGCGACGACGATCTCGCCCGTCGTGCGCCCGGCTGGGGCCTTGCTCCAGTCGACCGAGACTTCGATGCTCTCGTCGAACAGGAGGGTGCCCGCGCGCTTCGAGACCTGTATCCAGTCGTGCTTGGGCGTGAGGGTGTAGCTCAGCGGGCTGCGCCCACGGTTGAAGACCTCGAGGTAGTGGTGCTGATCATTGATCGGGTCGAAGAGCGGGAGGTCGTGGGTGAAGCTCCAGTCGGCTTCGACATCGAGCCAACCCCAGCGCGGTCGGGCGCCGTGCTCCACGAAGAAGCCGAGCTGAGCAGGTTCGGCCAACTGCACATAGGACACGGCCGGCATGCGGTTGAGCGGGGGATGCTGCCAGTAGGTGTATCCGATGTGGGTCTGCGACATCATGTGGTTCCACTTGCCGTCGAGCAGGTCTTCGTGGAACTGGCGGGTCAGTTCCGCGTCGCGTGCGAACAGCTCCTTGACCCGGTCGGCGTAGAAGTTGGCTGAGGCGGTGCCGCGCTCGGCGTAGGTGGCGTTCTTGCCGGCGGCGACATACATCTCGTTGAGGTTGGCGCACGCCTCGATCGGGAACTGGACCAGTTGGAAGAACGCGGGCCGATGCGACTCGGGCAGGCGGGTGTCGAGAGCGCGGGCGCGGGCAGCCAGTTCATTGTAGTCGGTCACGATGCGGTCGGCCTCGCGGTAGTTGGCGATGCTGTAGGTTTCGGGCGTGAGCATCTCCGGGGTGCGGCGGGCGTTGTATTTGGTGTAGAGCGCGAGCATCCCGGCGATCTCGGCGGCGTGCTTCTTGCCGAACTGCTGTGTCGACCAATCCGTGTAGTAGTTCGGCAGGTCGGCCGCGGTGATCGCTTCCGGGTTCCAGGCAAGGTCCAGGAAGAAGCTCATCGGGAGTTCCATCGGCTTGATGTCGCCCACGTTCACGATCCAGAGGTCGCGCACACCTGCCTGGTAGGTCACCGTCATCTGCTCCCAGATGCGCTCGATTTGCGAGACGTTGAGCCAACGGTAGGAGACTGGTGCACCCACGTAGTCGACGTGATAATACATGCCGTAGCCGCCGGGATGCGGGGCATCGCCGGGCCTGGGCAGGAAGCGGACGTTGCCCCAGTTGTCGTCGCTGAAGAGGATCAGGATGTCGTCGTCCACCCGCATCCCCTTGTCGTAGTAGTCCTGAACTTCCTTGTAGAGGGCCCACAGCTGCGGGATTTCGGCGGCTGGCTTGCCCGTGACTTCCGTGAGGAGCTGGCGCTGGTCCGCGATGATCCTCTTGAGAAGCGGGACTGCGGTCTCTTCGGACAGCGCCTCGTCGCCGTCACCCCGCATGCCGACGGTGACGATGCTCTCGTAGCGGCCCATGCGCTCGATGCCGCCGCGCCAGAAGTTGGTCAGTCGTTCCTTGTTGGTTTCGTAGTTCCAGGCACCGCCGCCGAAACGCATCCACTCATGGTGGGCGCGCATCATGGGCTCGTGATGCGACGTGCCCATGATGATGCCGTACTCGTCGGCGAGGCGGGGGTTGCCCGGGTCGTCGTCGTTGAACGCGACGGGCAGCCACATCGCCGGCCAGAGATAGTTCGCCTTGGAGCGCAGGAGCAGTTCGAACACGTGGGCGTAGAACGCCTGGTTGAACCCGCCGAAGTTCTGTTCTGCCCAGCGGCGAAGGGCGGGGGCCTCGTCGTTGATGAAGATGCCGCGGTACTTCACCTTGGGTTCACCGGAGGCGTAGGTTCCTTGCCGGATGTGCAGTTCGTCCCGGTGGGCCACGGGTGCGTCGGCCCAGAAATACCAAGGCGAAACACCGATTTGGCGGGAGAGTTCGTAGATGCCGTAGATCGTTCCCCGCTTGTCGCTACCGGCGATGACGAGGGCCCGATCCACGCCGCGCATGGGATTTGCGACCGTGGTGATGACAAAACTCTCCCACTTGCCGACGATCGTGCTGCCGTCGAGTTGACCCGATGCGAGGAGCTGATCGATCACCCGGCTCCTGCCCGCGGTGCCGATGATCACCGCATGGGGCGAGGACGGCTGACGGTCGACGACATCGGGCTTGGTGCCAGTCACGCGCTGAACGTCGGCCTGCAGGTCATTGATGGCCCGAAGCACACCTTTGTGGTCCTCCGAATCGAACCACAGGGGCGAGGCGTGCGCCGCGCTCGCGAGCGGAAAAGCACCCGGCTCGGTCGCAGCGTCGACGACGATGGACTGCGCAAGGCTGAGCGTGTGGTCAGCGTGCACAGGGGTGCAAAGCAGGCCGATGGTCAGGAACACGCCGGGACACAGGAAGCCCGGAAGCACGAACGGAGAGCGGAGAGAAATCATCGTTGGGAGTATGAAGCGCAGGCCTCGGCGCGGCAGGGTTCCGTCAGGATGTCGCGGCGCCAGCCGCAGCACGATCCCCTTCGATGATCGGGATGCGCAAGCAGACAAGCGTCGGTGTTTTCCTGAAACCTTGGTCGGTGCTGACCGGCTGCGTTGCCTCACTCGCCGGGGGATTCTCATGCCTCCGGGCCTGTCGCCGCGAATGGCCACGGGCCCGGCCGAGGAAAGAATGCTCTTCACCGACTCGTGCGCATCCGCCTCGTGGGTACCACGAGGTGCGGGCCCGAAAACTCGCGTGGTCGCTAGTACTGCCGCGGACCCGAAACTCCCAGCCGCGGCTACTCCACGTGAATCAACCCGCGCTTGATGGCCGCCAGGGTTGCTTGAATGCGGTCGGACACTCCCAGCTTTGACAGGATGCCCGTGACGTGGGCCTTGACCGACGCCTCGGTGAGGCCGAGTTCGTTGCCAATGTCCTTGTTGCCGAGCCCTCGTCCGATCAGTCGGAGTACATCGAGTTCGCGGGCGGAGAGTCGCGACGAGACGCGCGCGGCGAGGCGAAGTCCTAGCCCGTGGGGCAGGACCTGCTCTCCCGCGTGCACCTGGCGGATGGCCTCGATGAGCTCAGCGAGCGGGGCATCCTTTCCGACAAAGCCGCACGCTCCTGCCTCCAGCGCGGCGGCTATCTCGTCACCACCGGCAAAGCTGCTCAGAACCAGGACCCGGACGCCTCCATTCTTTCGTCGCAGTTCGGTGATGGTCTCGACGCCGTTGCGCTTGGGCATGCGCAAGTCGAGGACGATCACGTCCGGTGAATGTTGCCGCGAGAGTTCGATCGCCTCATCGCCGTTTTGCGCCTGGGCGATGACCTGCATATCGGGTTGGGAGTTGATACCGAGCGTCAGTCCCATCCTCACCACGATGTGGTCGTCGACCAGGAGCACACGGATCTTTTGAGCCTCAGATTTCATGGTGATGTGGATGAGCCTGGTTTCGGCGAAGTGTATGGCACTCGGACGGTGATGGTCGTTCCGGCGCCGGGACGACTGGCTATCTTGACTGCGCCACCGATCTTCTCGGCGCGCCCCCTGAAGCTGGGCAGTCCGAAATGGCCGAAGTCACCGCTCAGGACCGCAGCCGGATCAAAACCACAGCCATCGTCGCGGATCTCCAGGAGCACTTCCTCATCGCCGTAGTGCAGGAGCACTTCCAAGTGCCTCGGTGAGGCATGTTTCACCGCGTTCGCCACGGCCTCCTGGGCGATCCGGAGCAGGTGATGCTCGATCGAGGTACCCAGCCGCACCGGTGTGCCACGCCGGGTGACGGTGGCCAGGCCGGGTGACGGCGCGATCCGGGCCACGATCTGCTGGAGCGCTGTCTCAAGGTCCACGGTGTCGAGCAAGGGTGAATACAAATTGCGCACCACGTGGCGCATCTCGTTGCGGCTGTAGGACAGCATGCTCAGCGCGACGGTGAGTTCGCGTCTGACGTCCGGCGGGCAGCTGGAGAACTCACAAATGGCCTCCAGTTGCATCGAGAGGCCGGCAAAGCCCTGTTCGACGCCGTCGTGGATCTCGCCGGCCATCCGGTTGCGCTCGGCAAGGGTGGCCGTCGTCTCGACCTCACGCTCGAGCTTGGCCATCGTTGTCCGGAGTTCGCCCGTCCTCTCGGCGACGAGCCTTTCCAGAGCCCGATTCCTCGCCTGGGCGCGACGCGATGAGAGTCGCACGAGCACGGCCACGAGTGCTCCCGCGAGCGAGGCATAGGTGCCGTAGGCGTAGCCGCTCCTGAACCACGGCGGTGCGACGATGAAGGCAAGCGTCGTCGCCTCGCCGAGCGGACCCCGTGTATCCACCAGGCGTGTCTCAAGACGGTAATCACCCTCGCGGAGATTCGACAGCCGTAGCAGTGATGTCGCGCCGAGCCGGCTCCACGGGCCCTCGTTGATCCTGAACTCGTAGTCTGGCGTCGGCCGGGAGGCGTATGTGCCGGCGAAGAACTGGAGCCCGATGCTGTTCTCGCTGTAGTCCAGGCGCGTGGAGTCGCCGCTATGGAAGAATGTGGAGATGAGTTCCCGATTGGAGCGAAGGTCCACGGCGGATACGAGGCGTGGCGCCAGTCGTTGAGGCGTGCCCTGTTGTTTTTTGGGCTCGAGGAGGATCAATGTTCGACCATTCGATGCCCACACCTGTGGCCCGGGCAGGATGCGGATCAGCGGCGAGTGCTCGTGGATGGCGCGATAGGAGACGGTGTTGATGCCAAGGGACTCTGGCAGCGCCGGGTCGTAGGTGAACACGCCATGAGGGTGGGACACCCACCAGACACACGTAACGTCACGTTGAATACGTGAAGGCCAATACGGCATCCGCTGCAGCAGGGCCTCGACGGAGTCTGCTTCGGTCAGCTGCTCGCTGCTTTCATCGAAATAGATCCGACCCGACTCGTCGCCGCTCAAGATCACGAGGTCGTCGAGAATACTCACGTTGACCCAGCGCGGCTCGGGCCACGGGAAGGAATCGAAGAGGCGGCTCGTGATCCGGCCGTCGCGCAGTGTGATCCGGGCCGCATGGTTGGCGCCAAGTTCAACCCAGGTCGCTTTGCGAGAGGCGTGAACGACGGATGGATAGCCCAGGCCGGGAACCCGGGGGGCGCACTCCAGCCATTGCTGTGCATCCAGGCGGAGCGCAGTGATCTCCTTTTCGCCGAGCACCAGGCACTCGCCCGTTTCAAGTACGTGCAGCCGTGCGACAGCCATGCCGACGAGCACAGGCTGGAAAGGCCCCCCGGGTTCTCGCGCGAACACTCCGTCGGCGTTGCCGAGAAGAAGCCATCGCCCGTGTGTGGCGATCCCCCATGCTCCGGAACGTGGTTGCGGATCCATGAGCTGGAACCGCGTAGGCTCGCCCGGTGCGACCGGCACAGGCTCGTAGACCCGACCGTTGGAGGCCACAATGGTCTGATCTTGCCAGGAGACAAACTGAGGCCAGCCGACGGGAAGCCCGAGCGCCTGACCGAACGAAGTCGCGGGCACTCCATAGAGGATCTTCGCCACCCCGGATTCGGTGGCCGCCCAGAGAACTCCGGGCTCGTTGTTGGCCAGAGAACCTATGAGTCGATAGTCCGGATGGGTGAGCGATGTGACGATTTCGCCATCGGGACGGACGATGTAGAGCCCCATTCCGGCGATAGCCAAGGCCACCAGATCTTCCGGGAGCACCTGGATCGCAGAGACTCGTCCGCTCAATCTCGAGCCAAGCGGACCTTGCCACGGGACGAGGTGACTGCCGTCCCAAGCGAACAGCTCGCGTGCAAACGTGGAGACGACGATGCGACCGGAGGGAAGGGTCGCAAGATGGTCGACCACGGAACCAGCAAGCGGATGGTCGGGTGCCGGCTCCGCCGTGCCTCGTTGTGGGTTGATGCGGAATATCCCGTGATCGAATGTCGAGGCATAGACGTCGCCACTCATCTGGAAGAGGCGTACGAGGCCTGGCAGCTCGATGAACGAGGATTGGCGGGAGTCTCGCCTCCAGCAGACGATGCCATTTCTCCCGCCGAAGTACACGGCCGTCGCATCCTGCGAGATGTCGGTGAATGCGGTCAGCAGCACCCAGCTGGGGACTGACTCCGGGACGAGCGGGCGAGGGCGCAGCAGACCTTCGTCCGTCTCAGCGAGAATCCCCCACGAGCCGAGCGCGCCGTAGAAGATCGCCCCATCGGAATCCCGGGCTACGGTCTCGATCCTGATGCTGTGTTTCGCGTCCTCGGATCGATTGATCCACGCCTCGTCGTTCAACACGAGATAGACGCCGTCCTGGACGACTGCCAGACGGCCGTGCGGGTCGAATGAAAGCCTCGCACCTCGAAAGACGTCGCCGATCTCATCAAAGGAGTAGAAGCGGCTCAACGGCAGTCCCTTGACGGATAGATGCCGCTCCTCGGCCCGTGCAGGGTGCGCCAGGATCCACACGATGATCAGCAGAGCCTGGCACACTCGAGCCGAGAGCATGGCTTTGCTGCATTGGGGTGAAGGCATGACCTTGGGGAGGGTGAAGATCGCTATGCGATCGGAGCAGGAGGGTAAAGGAACATCACTGCCGCGAGGGGTCGACTTTGGTCGTGGTCACGTGCCGCCTTAAGTATGGAGCGCAGTCGATTGGTGGATACACGCGACGGCGCTCCGAGGCGTCAAGGCGCAGCCCCTGGAGGCGCCTGGATGGTGCGAAGGGTGCGACCAAAGTCTCGACGAAGATCATACTTCTGCCGACTTGTATGGCCGAGCGTGCTGCGCCGATTGTCGCCGGCAGGATAGCGTCGTGGATGGCGTTCGCTGATCTGAGAATCAGCGCCGCGATCGCGCCGCGGTCCAAACAGCCCCCTCCTTCCCCGGTGTCCGCCCCGTCTGTGTAGCATCCCCGCCATCGCATCGCGTCGGTTCGGCGAATCTATCGCCAGGCCATGACGGTGTGATGACGGGAATGTGGATACATGAAAGTGGCCGCGCCGGCCTGCGTTCGAGAGGCCCAGCCGCAACTCCCCCCGTCCTCCCCAGGCGGACGCAATCAGCCATACCCAATCCGAACATGATGAAACGAAACCAGACGTGCGCTCTGCTGTGCGCGGCATTGGCCGCACAGCCGGCGCTCATTGCCCAGACTACAGCGCCAGCACCCGAGGCTCAGAGTCCTGCCCCGACTACCGCGTCGGCGCCCGAATCCGAGGAGCCATCTGATGAGGAGATGGTGACCTTGTCTCCATTCGAAGTTCGTGCCGGTGCTGAAGAAGGGTATCGAGCAACAGATACGCTCGGCGGAACCCGCATCCGAACCGAACTCAAAGACGTTGGTTCCGCCATTTCGGTGGCGACGGCGGAGTTCATGCGGGACATCGGCGCGACCGACGCGCAAACCCTGCTGCCGTACATGACGAGCATGGAAGTTGGCGGCACCGGCGGCAATTTCCTCGTCGGATCCACGGTCGGTGACTCGACGATGATCAACGACAACGCGGCGCGCCAGAATCCGCAGGGCAACACGCGGGTGCGCGGACTCAATGCGGCCGACAATACGCGCGACTTCTTCATGACAGATGTTGGGTTCGATACCTACAACACGTCGCGTATCGACGTGCAGCGCGGGGCGAACTCGATCCTGTTCGGCAACGGCAGCGGTGCTGGCATCATTAACGCGGGCGTCGATGGCGCCCAGATCGGGCCCAATTCGACTGTCGTGACCGCGCGCTTTGGCCAGTACGGCAGTTATCGCGGCAGTCTGAACTTCAATCAGACGCTCGTGAAGGATCAGCTCGCGATCCGTTTCGCCGCCTTGGAAGACAAGAAGATCTACAGGCAGGAGCCGGCCTATAACCGGGATGAACGCATCTATGGTGCCCTCCGCTATGAGCCCAGTTTCCTGAAGAAGGGCTCGGCCAAGACGACGTTCCGCGCCTCGTTTGAGTCGGGCAAGATCGATGCCAACCGGCCGCGCGCGAACACGATCGCCGACAACATGTTTGCGTGGTTCATCAAGGACCCGATTGAGCTTCGTTCTCCTTATCCGCTCGGCCGTCCGGAGGGGGTCGACGACACCCTGATGGGCTACCTGACGCCGCTCAAGACACACAGCGGCTACGATCCCTTTGTCGTGGGGATCTCCCAGGCATCGACCCTCGGCGGCGGGCGTCTCGACGTCGGTGCGCGCGCCACCTACAGCGCCACCACCAATCCCAATGCCGAAGCGTGGCTGGGGGCCGTGGTGAAGACCACGGACCAGGGCGCTTCACAGTCGGGTGGCGGGTTTGATCCCCAAAACGGCGGTTACTCGTCCTGGTGGGCGATATTTGACCAACCGGACGCGAGGCAGGTCAGCTCGATCATGTACCCCGGTATCCCGACCCCCTATAATGCCGTGAACAATCTCGGCGTGCGCGATGGCAACGCCATCTCCGGTATCCGCGCGCCGGACATGCAGGGGCTCACCACGTTGACAAACTACTCGCAGCGCGGCCAAGGGTCACTCCTCTACACGCTGCAGGGAAAATGGCGCCAGATCACCATCTCGGATCCGTCGATATTCGACTTCTACAACAAACTGATCGACGGACCGAACAAGGGTGAGGGTTCGGAGTTTGACACCTACAATGCGGCGATCGACCAGACTTTCTGGGACGGCAAGGCGGGCTTCCAGCTGGCACTGGACCACCAGGAATACGCCAGCTGGCGCTGGGGAAACTTGAACAATCCGTCGATCTCGATCGACGTCTTCACGAAACTCCCGGTCGCCCTGCTAAACCCGGAGACGGGTCTGTATGAGCCGGTGGACAATCCGAACTTCGGCCGTCCCTACGTCATCAGTCCGTCGACAGGCAACAATCGCAGCTACACGACTCGCGATACGCAGCGCGTCACGCCGTTCGTCGACCTGGACTTCCGGCAGCTCCTCAAGTCGGACAATTGGGCAACAAAGATTCTTGGCCGGCACACCATCACCGGCCTGTTCGAGCGGAACGAGGTCGAGCGCGAAGGGCTGACCTACTACCGTTATGCGGTGGAAGCCCAGCAGGCCGCCGCCCTCTTCGGGCCCAATCGCCCGGTGGGTGATGCGTCGCGCAATATCGCGATGAAGACATACATCGGGCCCTCGATTATCAATGCGCCCTCCGAGTCCGACCTGCACCTTTCGGCGATCACGGCGGTGCAGCGTCCCGGCAACATCATGACCGGCACCTCCAACAACACGTATGTGTCGAACGCCTACTGGTTTGATTCGACCTGGACGGGCGCGGCCCTCCCGGCCGGCGCCGGTGTTGCTTGGGACCGTCCGGCCCTGGGACTGGCGCCCAATGCGCTCGGGCCAACGACGGGAACAGCCGCGACGCAGGCGGAGAATCCGAACAACTACCGCGGCTGGAACGGCACGCCCCGCCAGCTGGCGATCGATGTGCAGAACGACACGGGAGATTACCGTCCATTTGCCACCGCTGCCTCGATGACGAAGACCAAGATAACCTCCCAGGCGATCGTCGACCAGTGGAAGCTACTCGATAACAACGTCGTCATCACGGCCGGTATGCGCAAGGACACCATCAAGAACTACACTCCGGGCAACCCCTTGCTGCCCGCAGACTCGACGCTGCGCACCGGGAGTCGCTACCAGAATCCCAACAGCGGCTTGGTTGATTGGGATGCTCCGTTCGAGTATCCAGATTCTCCTTCCTCGACCTACACCAGCCCCTGGCTGGAGACCTATGGCGGTGTCGTGCACACACCGGAGTCCATCAAGAAGCGGCTCCCCTTTGGGCTCGAATTCAGTCCGTTCTGGAGCCGTTCCGCGAACTTCCAGCCTGCGATCCGCAAGGACGTGATCACCGGCGAGCCGTTGGTGCCGCCCACCGGTAACACCACCGACTACGGTATCATGATCGGCGCCCTCGACGGCAGGATCTCGTTTCGCGTGACGAAGTACGAGACGAAGATCAAGAACGCGACGCTGCCCGACAACTCGATCCTGAACTTCATTCGAGATGAAGTGGTGCGCGGCATCCAGTTCTCGTTGAACACCCTCTATGTGCGTCAGTGGAACGAGGCCGGCAATGGTTCGTCCGCCAGCGCCCCGTTCGCCGGCAATGGCGGCTACTTCTTCCGTGCTGATAATGGGGTGGGTCAGGCGCTTCCGGACAACCAGACGCACTGGTATCCGTGGCAACCCGCTCGTCCGGCGACAACCGAAGCGCCTTGGACCCAAGCTGAATGGGATGCAGAAGAAGCGCACGCCTATCGCTCGGCGGAGGCATTCATGGCCAGTCTGCAGGACCCACTCGCCCAGCAGTTCCTCGCGGCCAATAATATCGACATCAGCAAGTTCGACTACTCGGCCGCGAACAGTGGCATCACGAGCACAGCCCCGGCCGGCGTCGCGATCACGGGCGACACGATCTCGCGGGGCACGGAGTACGAGTTGTTCCTGCAGCCAACGCCCAATTGGTCGATCGCGATCAACGCCGCGAAGTCCTTCGCGACTCAGGTCAACCTCGCCGGCAATGCGAACAAGTGGCTCGAGGATCGCTGGGCCCTCTACAACGAACTGGATCCTCTCTACGAGGGCGGATTCCTCGCTGGCGATGTGCGCTGGTTCGGCGGTGGCCAGGGCAACGTCTCCTCCGGAAACGCGCGCTTCGGCCGGAACGGTTATCGGTTCTACTCGGAGTTCCATTCACTGGAAGGCACCAACGTGCCGGAGCTCCGTCCGTGGCGTTTCAACCTGACCACGAACTACCGCTTCACCACGGAAAAGCTCAACGGATTCTTCGTGGGTGGTTCCTTCCGCTGGGAAGACCGCAGCGTGCTCGGCTTCGGCATGACCGAAACGGATCCTGAAGTTCTCAAGCAAGTTGGCTCGACGGTGACGTCGCTCCGGGCGGCGTTCGCGCGCCTCGATCCGACCAAGCCGTACTACGGGGAGCGTGAGCAGCACGTCGATCTGCTCTTCGGCTTCTCCACGAAAAAGCTCTTCAAGGACATTGATTGGAGGATCCAAGTGAACATCCGCAATGTGGGCGAAAGCGTGCATCTCGTGCCGATTACCGTCCAACCGACCGGGCAGGCCGCCGCGTACCGGATCGCCGACGGCATGGGTTGGGAGATCACCAACACGTTCAAGTTCTAGTCAGTAGGCTCTCGGTTTGTCTGGAGAGGGCGCCGGTATGGGTTCCGGCGCCCTCTCTCATTTTAGGCGGAGTCTCGGAGAGGGTGTCCAGAAAGCCTCGAGAACTTCATGGAACTCGCGGCCCGGCGGGGGGCCGGGCCCTCTGTGTCAGAGTGAAACGCGAAATCGTGGAGGGCCGGGTTCCTGCCCGGCCGTTCTGCGGGGCCGGATCTTGGGCACGCTTTGAGAGAGGCGGACACCTCCCATCGCGTCCTTCGCTGGCCTCACTGCGGAGACATCTGTCGGGCGAGTTCGAGCGCAGGTGCGAAGCCGGGGCGCAGGCGAAGGGCTTCACGGATGTGATACTTCGCCTCCTCGACGCGATCGGGCTGACGAACGAGGATGCTCGCGAGATTCACGCGGGCCTGGGGCGACGTGGGTTGAAGCTGCACGACACGCTCCAGCTGGCGCACCGCGTCGTCGGTCCGACCCGGTATCCGCAGGAGGATGACCGCGAGTCGGGTCCGCGCGTCAGCATCATAGGGTGCGAGCTGGATCACTTTCTCGAGATGGCCGGCGGCCTCGCCGATGCGACCGGGAATTTCCGAGAGCAGCGCGGCGAGGTTGTACCTGGCTTCGATGTAGTCGGGTTGGAGGCGAACAGCCGTCTCGAAGGCGCGGATCGCCTCAGGCTGCCGATCCGGGGATGCGGCCAACGCTGTGCCGAGATTGTTGTGGGCCACCGCCGCGGCTGGTTCGAGTCGAATAGCCTCCTCGTACTGCGCGATGGCCTCGTCGAGCCTTCCCGGAAGGCTCGCGAGAAGCGCTGCCAGGGTTTCCCGGATACGAGGGGCGTCTGGTGCCAGGGCCACAGCCTCATAGAGCGCCGCGACCGCCTCCGTGGTCCGTCCCGGAGTTGTGGCCAACACCTCGGCCCGGCCGAGGAGCGCTGGCACGGTGTCTGGGGCAAGGTGCAGCGCCCGCTCGAAGCTCGCGAGCGCTTCCTGCGGGCGCCTAGCCCTGAGCAGCGCCAGGCCGAGGTTGGCGTGGACTTCCGGCACGGCGGACTGGAGCTCGAGCGACCGGAGGAACATCGCGATCGCCTCGTCGGTTTGTCCCATCTGAAGGAGCGCGTTACCGAGGTTGTTGTGCGCACGCGCGTGGTCGGGTTTCAGGCGGATCGCGGCGCGGTAGTGTTCGACGGCGCGAGGCAGACCGTCGGGACGGTCTTCGAAGATCACGCCCAGGTTGTTTTGGGCGAGCCAGGCCGCGGGATTGCGACCAAGAGTCGTCGTGTAGAGCGTCTCCGCATCGCGGTAGGTTGCGCTCTGGTGCCAGGTGAGCCACCCAAGTGTGCCTACGAGAAGTGCGGCTGGGCCGAGCGACGGGCGCGTCCACCAAGCCGGCAACCGCTGCACGAGGAGCGCGACGCCAGCCGTGAAAGACGCGATCAGCGCGATCAGCGCGAGATACTGGAAGTGATCGGCGACGTAGGAGAAGTTGAACCAGTTGATGTTCAGGAAGCCGAGGACAGGGAACAGATTGCCGACGTAAAGCAGCGCTGCGGCAAGCGGTCCGCGGGAGCGGTAGGCGAACGCGCCGAGCCCGCCGATCACCAGCACGACACCCAGCGGAAACGCATACTGCAGCGCGGCGGCTGCATCGATCTGCCATCGGGGCGGGATGAATACGAGGTCCACCGGCCACAGCGCGGTGCTCGCGTAGAACCAGATCGCGCGGCCCGCCACCAGGCAGCGTTCGACGATCCCCAGGTCGAAGGCCGCTCCCGACGCGTGACTGTAGGTCCGCTCGAACCACGCCGAGAGCAGGCCCATGCCGATGCCGGCCCCGAACCACGGCAGGAGCGGCACGATGTCACGGCGCCACCCGAGCCGGCCGCGCTGCCACCAGAAGATCACCAGCAGTGAGGGCGGCAGTGTGGCGGTCACGCTCTTCGTCAGCAACGCGGCAACAAACAGCCCGAACGCGAGCCAGTAGGCCGGTAGGCGGCGCTCCCTGTCGAAGCGAAGATAGACGACGGCCGATCCGAGAAAGAAGACGCCGGACAACGTGTTTTTCTGCTCAACGATCCACGCGACGGATTCCACGCACACGGGATGAAGGGCGAACACCAAGCCGCCCAGAAGCGCTCCGGGGAGTTGCACGCGCCGCATGAGGTGCACGACCAGGCACGCGGCGAGGGCATGGAGTGCGATGTTGGCGGCGTGATAGCCGAGCACCGCGTCTCCCCAGAGCCGATGCTCCAGCCAGAAAGCGGTGTTCAGCAGGGGATAGTAGTGCGGTGTGGCGCCGAACTCGAACCAGATGCGCCCGAGGCCTGCGAGTGTTTGAAGGTCGGGCCGGCGGATGTGTTCCGCATCGTCCATCAGCAGCCCACCGTTCAGGGCCGGGCTGTAGGCCAGGAAGGTGACGAGGAAGATCAGCAGCCACGGCGCGCATTGCCGGAGGATCGCCCCGAGGTGGGTGGATGGATACACCGACGCGTGTCGGAACTCATGCATGGAACGACAACGGGGGAGGAGAGCACCATCCGCCGAGGACGAAGGCACTCCAGAGAAATGCGCTGTGGTCGGCGGCCCCCGTGGTGTGGGACCTCACTGCGCGATGGGCAAAGGCGTGACTCACTCCCGGCGGTAGGCTGGCGGAATCGAGCACAAGGGTCTCATCGCGAAACCAGCGACTCACGGGCACTCCGAAACCGTGTTTGGCGCGATGAAGCACAGGTCGCGGGAGCAGTGGTGCCAGCGCTCGCTTGAGCAAAAACTTCGTTTCTCCGTGGCGCAGTTTCCACGCCGATGGCAGCCGTCGGGCAAACTCGACGACATCGTTGTCGAGAAACGGCGACCGGCACTCGAGACCGTTCATCATGCTGGCGCGGTCCAGTTTGACGAGGACGTCGGACGCGAAATAGAGCCGCGTGAAGAACTGAATCGTTTGGTCGACGGGATCCGGTTGCACACAGCGGTCCCAGGACTCGATCGCCTCCGCGTACACCTCCTCGATGTCGACCGGCTCTTCGAGGAGTCCGGCCAGTTCGTCGGGGTCGAGTGGAGACATCCAGACCGGCAGCCAGAGTTGCGCGGGGTAGTCGAGTCCGCGCAGCGTGCGCTTGAGCTTGAACTCGAGGCTGAGGTGTCGGTGCGAGACGGGAAGCTTGGCGACCACGTATCGGATCGCAGCGTGGATGCGTTTCGGCACCCAACGCGCGTACTGCCTTGCGGGTCCAAGCGCGCGGAAGGGATCGTAGCCGGCGAAGAGCTCATCTCCTCCGTCTCCACCCAGCGCCACCGTGACGTGGCGGCGGGCAAACCGGCTGAGCAGGAAGGTCGGGAGCAGCGAGGGATCACCCAGGGGCTGGTCGAGTCGCGCCACGACCTCCGGCAGGATCGTGCCCGCTTCGTCCGGCGAAAGGACTTCGGCGCGATGGTTGGTCCGCAGGTGGCGTGCGACGGTCAGAGCCCACGACGTTTCATCGAAGCTTCGTTCGGTGAATCCCATCGCGAAGGTGGCCAACTCACCCGGCGGCACGTGTTGCGCCGCAAACGCGGCGATCGCCGAGGAGTCGATGCCCCCGCTGAGGAGCACCCCGACGGGCACGTCGGCGGTGAGACGGCGATGCACAGCCCGGCTCAGCCGTGCCCGGAGTTCCTCGCCCCACGTGGCGATCGGATCGACGGGCCTGTCTTCCCGCGGCTCGAGGACAAATTCCCAATAGCGCTCCAGCTCGAGACGATCCGACGCGAGATGGTACGAGAAGGAGTGCCCGGCCGGGAGTTGCCGCACACCCTCGAGGAGGCAGTGCGGCGCCGGAATGTACCCGTATCCGAAGTACTTCTTCAGCGCGGTCCGGGAGAGTGTCGTGGGAGTGGCTGGGTGGCACCGCAAGGCGGCGAGTTCAGATGCGAACGCGAGCGTTCCGCTGCAGTGCACATAAAACAGTGGCTTCTCCCCGAAACGGTCGCGACTGCCGAACAGCTGCGCGCGATCCCGGTCGTAGAGGACAAAGGCCCACATGCCGTTCAACTTGAGCGGGAGCGCGGAGCCCCACTCCCTGTACCCATGCAGCAGGACTTCGGTGTCCGAACGGGCCGTCTTGAATCGATGGCCGCGCCCTTCGAGTTCGGTGCGCAGCTCCGCGGCGTTGTAGATGGCGCCATTGAACACGACGACGAGTCTCTCGTCGCCGGAAACCATGGGTTGCGCTCCGCCGGAATGATCGAGGATCGAAAGCCGCCGGTGGCCGAAATGCACGCGATCGTCGACATCGTGCCACGTTCCACAGGCATCGGGACCCCGGTGTGCCAGCGCCCGGGTCATGCGGTCGATGACGCCGGCGACCGCCTGGCCGACGTATCCAGCGATGCCGCACATGCTATCCGCGGTCTCGATCGGCGAGATTGACGGTCGAGGCGATCCTGTAGGTGCGCTTCCCCTGGGACTCGTGGTACGTCCTCATTCCCATTTCGGCCAGCAATCCGAGGAGGAAACAGAGCACCCCCGTGAAGAACATGGTTGCCCAGAGCAGCGGCAGCGGCGTCTCGATGAAGGTCTTTCCGCCCCAGAATTTGTAGTACACAGCCAGCAGGCCGGCCGCGAAGCTGGCGCCGAAACTCAACAGACCGCACGTGCCAAAGACGTAGATGGGCTTGTTCGCGTAGCGCTGCAGAAACAGGATCAGGAAGAGGTCCAGCAGCACTTTCACGGTGCGATTCAGCCCGTAGTTGGAAACACCACGCTCGCGCGGGTGGTGCAGCACGGGGATCTCGGCGATGCGGGCGCCGTTCCATTTCGCGTAGACCGGAATGAAGCGATGCATCTCGCCGTAGAGATGGACGTCGTCGAGAACCTCACGCCGATACGCTTTGAGTGAGCAGCCGAAGTCGTGCAAACGCGCCCCGGTGGTGAAGGAGATCAGCCGGTTCGCGAGGAAGCTCGGGAGCCTCCGCACGAGCGCATGATCCTTGCGGTTGACGCGCCAGCCCGACACGAGGTCGAAGCCTTCCTGCAGTTTGGCGATCATCCGGCCGAAGTCGGCGGGATCATTCTGCAGGTCGCCGTCCATGGTCAGGATGATTTCGCCCGTCGCGTGCTCGAGGCCCGCCATGAGCGCCGCGGTTTGCCCGTAGTTGCGGCGCAGGTTGATGCCTTTTAGCCATCGGTGGGTTTCTGCCAACTCAGCGAGGGTCTCCGCGGTGTCGTCGCGGCTTCCGTCGTTGACGAGGATGACTTCGAATCGCGGTGAGAGCACCGGGAGCGCGCGTTCCAGTCGAGCGACGAGATCGCGAAGGGTCGCCTCCTCATTGAAGCACGGGACGACCACGGAGATGTCCACCTTCACCGGAGGACGAGTCCAGGAGATATCCAGCGGCTCTGCGAAAGACCGGGAAGGTGACGGTGGAGGAAGGCTCATCGCGGTGATTTCTCAGCCGGCGCCGATCAAGGGGTTGGCAGCCAACGACGTCGCCATATGGATCGGAGACTTCGCGCCTCCATGGCGGCCCAGAACGAGCCGCGAGACCCCTGGTCCGGTGCGGCGAATGCTCCTTCGCGCGAAAGCACGAGCCGCCGGTGTGAATACTCAGCCGCCGCGGATATGTGCGGTCTGGGTCTTGATCGGCGAAAGGGGGTTCCTAGTGCCATGATTGGCGATTCACGTCGGAGGGCGGCCTTGGGGCGTGCTGCGCATCATGGAATGCAGCGGCCCCACAGAGGCCCTTGCGTGGCGCCATGATGTCGTGCAGCTGAGTTGCCGGGGATAGGCCCTGGAGGCGCTGCTGGATCTCAGAGAGTCAGCCATGTCGATGCGCCAGCAAATGCGCATTGGTCGTGGTGCGGTACCGACCAAAGTCGCCTCCAACGCGACACGCGATCAGACCTGCCTGTCAGGAGTGTGCCGGAGAGAATCGCGCCAGGTGCGGCGCTGCGGAAGTGCAAAGGTAGCGTCCGACGAAGCAACGGCGAGCTGACATTCAGATGTCGAGACGTGCTGTGCTAGGGTCGGCAGGCTGATTCACACTTGAGATGGCTGGCGACCGACGCAGCCGGAGTCCCGCTTGCCGTCGTCGTGGCTGTGACTGCACTCCGCTTGCGTGCCGCGCGCCTGCTTTTCGGTGGGACGACTCTGCGGTCAGCGTGCTGAACTGGCAAATACGCGGTCCATCGCGACGGCGGCGGTGATCACCGCGCCCAACCCCCGGGGATCGTGGGGCTTGGTGGGACGCGAGGCATAGAACTCCAGCGTGTCGCCGATCTCTGTGCCCCGGCAGATGCCATGCACGACCCCGTTTTCATCGATGCGGTTGCGCAGGCCCGCCCATGCGCGTCTGGCGGCCGGGGCGAAGGCATCGCGATCGAGCCAACCGCCTTCCACTCCGCGGCAGATCGCTATCAGGAACATGGCGGAGGCTGAGGTCTCCTCGTAGGTCGAGGGTTGATCGAGGATCTGGTGCCACAGGCCGGAAGCAGCCTGAAGCGGCAGCAACGCCTCCAGGTGTCGGCGCTGTGCAGCGATCAGCGCACTGCGATCGCGGTGATCGGCCGGTAACATACGCAGCACTTCCGAGGTAGCCCAGGCTATCCAGCCGTTGGCACGGCCCCAGTGGAGTCCGGCATGGGTGTCTCGTGTGGCGACGTATCCATGCCAGTAATGGCCTGTCGCCCTGTCGAGCAGATGGCGGTGAAACAACTGCACCTGCCGGGTACATTCGTCCAAGAGTTGCGGATCGTTCTTCCAGGCTGCTGCGCGGGCAAGAAACGTCGTGCTCATGAACAGATCATCCGCCCACACGGTCTGTGGTTCGGGTTCGTCGCGGCAGAGCGTGCCGTCAGCGAGTCGCGGGTTGCGCCTGAGCACGAAGTCGAGGATCTGTTCGAGCACCGGCGCGGCATCCGACAACTGGCCGCGCCTCGCCAGTTCGATCATGGGCAGAGCGGGTGCGCTGGTGTCGTCGAGCAGGCATCCGCGGAAGAGTCGGTAGTTGGCACCGCGCCATGCGTGCAGCGTTTCGAACTGGCGCCGATGGAGGGGCAGGCGGTCGAGCGTGAAGCCTACGAGCCGATCGACTTGCTGGCGCACCTCGACATCGTGGGTGGTATCGGCCAGTTCGAGCAGGGCGAGGTGGGTGACTCCATTGGCATAGTGCCATTCCACGAGCGAATGCTGACGGAAGACGGCGCTGGGATTGACGACGAAGTCCTCGACGGGACTGCGTCTGGGTTGGTGCCACGCTGCCGGGGCATCAACCGTGACGGGCAGGATAGGTCGTGTATCCAGCGCCTCAGGCCAGGGGCCGGAGATTTGCCAATCTTGTGCTGGTCCGGACGTGGTGTCGGTGCCGAACGAAAGGCGGCCGTCCTCGGCACCATGCGCGTCGCTCGCCTGGAGGAAGGCCCGGCCCCCGTGGTGCCCGGGCTGCACCGCGAGCAGGATGCGGTGAACTCCGGCATCGAGTCGCAGGGAAAACCGCGTCGGCCACCGGAAGCGATTGTAGGCATACTCCGTGGGTTGGCTCGGTTCCGGGAAGATCGTCGTGAGTTGGAGTTGATCATCCAGCCAGAGGCGCAGTGTGCCGGCGCCGGCGACGCCGAACGAGAAGTCACCTGACTCGCGGACGTAGAGCGTCGATCGGGCGAGACAGGTGCCGGTGAATCCTTCGCCATGTTCGAGCGTGAAGTCCAGGACCTGCACGCCCTGCGTCGGGGACCACGGAACTTGCCGCGTCTCGAACGACGCGTCTCGCACGATCACGCTGGCCATGCGCGTGGCAAGTTCGAGCGGCGACGCCGGAGGCTCGGCGGCGTTGACTGCAGCCAGGAGCATGGCAGCCGTTATGCCGACCGTGCCGAGCGATCGTGCGAGGGAGGATGTGGGTTTCCACGTTTTCATGGCGTGGCAAGCGGGGCGATGGTGAGGGAGATCAGCGACGCGCCCGGTACCTCCACCGTCACTCGATGATCGGGACCGGTGACGGTCTCGATGCGGTCGAGCAGCCGCGTGGTCGCGCTCGCGACCACCAAGCGATACCGACCGGGAGGCAGGCGAAGGAAGCGGGCGGTGATGGCCGATGCGGATGTCTGGTGCAGAAACACGTCGGCCGCGACGCGCCCTGCGCCGGTGTCTGTCACGAGCGCCGTGAATGACTCAGGAATCCCTTCCCACAAGACGTGGAAATACGGAGCGACACCATCCGCCGCGTGGCAGCCGGTCAGCATGGCGGCGAGCAGATCGGTGCCATCGTCGGTGCCGTGTCGGGACGACACGTAGACGCGATCGGTGAACAATACCTCACTGGTCATCAGGGGGCGATTGTGGCGTACTACGTCAAGCAGCGTGCGGTTGATCGTGGCGGCGAGTGATGTCGCGTCACCGCTCAACCGGAAACGCAGGTAGGCCGGACCGCATGTGCGCAAGAGCGAGTCATATTGGGTATCACCCGTCTCCAATCTCCACTGAGCGACGGCGCTCCAGAAGCCCGGATTTGCATGCAGGCGTGCGGCGGCCCATGCGGCCGAGCCCTCCGGTGGATCCTGCGGCGCCGTCGACGACGAGTGATTCTGGAGAAACGCAAGCGTGGTACGCATGGGGGTGAGCAGACGCTCGTCACCGGAAGTCAACCACGCAGACAGGAGTTGGTGGTAGAGGTCGCCATCCCCGCGCCAGTCGTAGTAGTCCCAGAACATGTTGGCGCGATACCATGTTGGCTCGTCGCCGTTGAATGCGGCGTCGGGCCAGCGAACCGACGCGGGAAACAGGCCGGCCGGCTTCGCTTTGTCCGTGCGGGCGGCGACCTTGGCCCACGCAAGGCTCCACGCCTGAAGCGCGTCGCGTGACTCCCTGTCGTCGGCGAGCCGGGCGTAGTAGCGGACTGCCTTGGTCGCGCGCACGTTCATGGCTACGTCGCGATTGCGAGGTGGGTCGGAGAGGATCTCGGTCGCTCCGATCCAGGCGGATTTGAAGTGGAGATCGCCGTGCTCATTGTATCCGGTCCACAGCGTGCGCATATGCTCGCTCGACCAGCGCAAGCGGTCGATCCACTCGGGATCGTGGGTGATGAGTGCCATGATCGGCAGGGTGTCGGCGACGAACTCGGACGAGTGCTCCACGTCGCGGGCCACGCGGGAGTAGCCGAGATGGACGCGCGGGCTGAACCATATGCAGTCGGCCAGCTTGCGGTAGCCGGCGAGTGTCTTCGCGTCGCCCGTGAACAACAGGAGCGTCCACCAGCGGAGCATCTCGACGTCGTCGTCTGTTTTGCCGCCGAGTTCGCCGTTCGGCGCCTGCCGCTCTTCGGTCCAGTAGCGGGCGATGTCGCGCAGATGGTGCAGGGCCTCGAGTTCGGCGGTGGACCAGGTCGGCGCCGATGACAGGGGAGCAATCGCGCCGCCGGTCGTGGGCGCGGCGATCTTCTCGCCGGCATACATGGCGATCAGGGGATCCGCCGGGAAGCGTCGGTGGAGTTCGTCCAGATCTGCGACATACGCCGCCTTGTCCTCGGGAAATTCCTGCTCGAGATGGAGCCAGTAGAGAAGTCGTGCGCGCTGCCACATCGCGCGATCGCGGAGCCAGCGCGGATCCTGCCTCTCGTCGACGAGCGGATCGAGCAACGCCGTGGCGATCCGATAGCGGGTGAACATGCTGCTTCGCGTGCTCGCGCTCACCCAGTCCCAACCGCCGGCACGGTACCAGCGCTCCGCCTCGGACAGAAGATCGAGTCGAGCGACCCAGTACGCGGAGAACGCCTGCATCTCTCGTTCCCGACTGCGTTGCTCAAGCTCGAACCGCAATCCGTCGAGCGAGGCGGTCGAGGTGTGTCGGCCGACGGCGGCGAGTTGGTCCTCGAACCGGCGGATCAAGGGTGTCGGTTTCCACGATTGTGGCAGCAGATGAATCGCGAGGATGCGTGCGGCGGGCGTCGCCTCGCGGAACCGCAGGTCGACTGCGGACTCAGCGGAAATCGGTACGCACGCCACCCGGTACCGGTTGATCGGCGGCGGCTGCGGTTCGGCGTCGACGCCGAA
>JACSRI010000131.1 GCA_014879845.1 Opitutaceae bacterium | reverse complement strand
CCGCCGGTCGGTGGCCCTCGCGGTCGACGGAGCCGGGGTGCTCCATGTGGCCTGGGACCACCACGGCAACGCCCTCAATTATGCGCGCGCCACCGCACCCGAATCGCTCGAGCTCGGCCCGCGCGAGTCCATGACCGGCCGCCTCGAGACCAAGGTCACCTACCCGGCGTTCCTGCGCCTGCCCGAGGGCGACCTGCTCTTCGCCTACCGCGACGGTGCCTCCGGCCGCGGCAACCTCGTGCTCAACCGCTACGCCACCGCGACCCGCACGTGGTCGCAGGTCCATGCCAGCCTCATCGACGGCGAGGGCGAGCGCAGCGCGTATCCGGCATTTCACGTCGATCGCCGAGGCACGGTGCACCTCGCGTGGGTCTGGCGCGAGACCCCCGACGTCGCGACCAACCACGACATCGCCTATGCGCGCTCCCCGGACGGCGGCGCCACGTGGACCGGGGCCGACGGCCGCGCGCTCACCGTCCCCATCACGCAGGCCGGCGCCGACTACGCGATCCGGCTCGGCCAGCAGCGCAGCCTCATGAACCCGCCCTCGATCACGGCCGACGACAAGGGCCGCCCGCTTGTCGCCAACTACTGGACACCGGAGGGCAGCGACATCCCGCAGTTCCACGTGGTCCGCTTCGACGGCTCGGCCTGGCGGGTCAGCCAGGTGACACGCCGCACCACGCCGTTTCACCTCGCCGGCACCAACACCAAGCGCCCGCCGCTCTCGCGCGCCGTGCTCGTCACCGAGACGGCCTGGCGCCGGCCCACGACCGCCCATCTCGTCTATCGCGACGATGAGCGCGGTGGCCGCGCCGTGATCGCGACTTGCCCGGACATCGAGGCGGCCACGCCCGCCTGGTCGGCCACCGACCTCACGACCGACTCCCTCGGCGCCTGGGAACCCTCGTACGATGCCGAGCAATGGCGCCGCATGCGCCAGCTCCACCTGCTCGCGCAGGAAGTCACCCAGCACGACGGCGTCGACACGGCGGCCGCCGCCGTCGAGCCCACACCGGTGGCGACACTGATCTGGAGCCCGTTCCTCGCCGGCCTGGCCGACAACCGGGCCGCCCACGGCTCGGCGCCCCTGCCGGTACAGGCAGCCGGGCAACTTGAGCGCCCACTCGAACCCGCCACGATCCTCGCCCTCGCCGAGCGTGCCACCGACTGGCAGCTCGCGCAGGACTACCGGCGCGACCCGCGCGGCTGGGAGATCGCGCCGTTCTACATCGGCGCCCTCGAGATCGCAAAACTCTCGGCGTCGCCGCGTTTCCAAGACGAGTTGCTCCGCCGCTTCGAGGCGATGGCGTGGAAGCCCGCCCCGCGCGACTATCACGCCGACGACTATTGCGTCACCCAGGCCTACGCGGAGATGCACCGGCGCCACGGCGACGCGAAGATGCTCGCGCCCTCGCTCGCGCTCTTCGAGCGGCTCCTCGCGAAACCCGCGACCACGCCGCTCGACTGGGGCCAGCCCGGCGCGCTCGACCGCTGGTCATGGTGCGACGCGCTCTTCATGGCCCCGGCCTCGTGGCTTGATGCGTATGCAGTGACCGGTGACAGGCGCCACCTCGACTTCATGAACCGCGAGTGGTGGCTCACCACCGACACGTTGTTCAACGCCGCCGATGGGTTCTATGCGCGCGACGAGAGTTTCCTCGACCTGCGCGAGCCCAACGGACGACGGCTCTACTGGTCGCGGGGCAACGGCTGGGTCGCGGCCGGCCTGGCGCGCACGCTCGATCGGCTCCCGCGCGAGCATGGGGACTATCCGCGCTACCTGGCCCTCTACCGCCGCATGATGGATGCCGTGCTCGCCGCGCAGCAGTCCGACGGGCTCTGGCGCCCGGGCCTGCTCGATCCGGCGGCGCATCCCGCGCGCGAGACGAGCGGGAGCTCGTTCTACACGTTCGCACTGGCCTGGGGCGTCAACCGCGGCCTGCTCGATCGCGCCGCGGTCGAGCCCGCCGTGCGCCGGGCCTGGAACGCGCTCACGGCCTGTGTGCGCGAGGACGGCAAGCTCGAGCACGTGCAGCCGATCGGCGCCGCCCCCGAGGGTTTTGATCCCACCCACACCGACGCCTTCGGCGTGGGGGCGTTCCTGCTCGCCGGCGCCGAGGTGCATCGCCTCGCCAGCGGCGGCTCGCGATAGCGCGA
The DNA here is from genome assembly GCA_014879845.1 of Opitutaceae bacterium. GTDB lineage: Bacteria > Verrucomicrobiota > Verrucomicrobiia > Opitutales > Opitutaceae > JAEWQP01. Next base: position 4,595 of record JACSRI010000131.1, on the reverse strand, counting down.
TCCACGGGAGACAGGGCCTGTCCTACTCCGCGTCGCCGCCGATCAGGTGCTTGCGGAGAAATCTCGCCGTCTCGTCCGCCGTCGGCGTGAACCACGGCTCGACGAGCCAGAAGACGTGGGGCGAATTCTCCATCGTGAGGATCTGCGACTCGATGCCCATCATGGTCAACCGCCGGCTCATCTCCTCGCGACCGGGAAGAATCGGGGCCGGCCCCGTGCTGTTGACGAAGAGCGTCGGCGCACTGCGCAGGCCCAGGTGCGTGAGAGGCGAGGCCTCGCGCCAGGCCTCGAGATCGTCATCGCAACTCACGCCGATGAAGCGGGTCGGTGCGCTTGGCGTGGCGCGCTGTTGCGCCAGCAGCTCCGGACCCGTGAAGTCCACCAACCCATCGATGTTGACCACGGCCTGCACCGCGCTCGAGACCTCGCGATGCGGGCCGTCGCCCTCGAAGCGATCGATCTCGTTGGTCGCGCCCAGCATGGCCGCGAGTTCGCCCCCCGCGGAGCCGCCGACCGCGCCGATCGCCTCGGGATCGATCGCGAGCTCACTCGCATGCGCGCGCAGCCAGCGCACCGCGGCCTTGAGATCGTGCAGCGCGAGCGGAAACCGCCCCGCCGGTCCCAGCCGATAACTCACCGGCACCGTGACAAACCCGGAGGCGGCCAGGCGCTTCGCCAACGGCCGTTCCATCGCCCGCTCACCCGTGTCCCAGCCGCCGCCGTGGATGATGAGCACGGCGGGAAACGGGCCGTCACCAGACGGCCGGTACAGATCGAGCCGCAACTCCACGCCACCCATGATCGCATAGGGCACGTCCTCGCGCGCGGTCATCCCGTCGGGCAGTTGGTCGGGCGGGAGCTCGGCCGCAGCATCGACCTCGCGCGCCTGCTCGACGGCCAGCTCGCGCGTGAACGGCTTGGGCGCCGCCGCGAGCGGCAGCGCGAGAATCAAACTCAGTCCCAGGAGGAAACAGGCAGAAGAGCGCACGCGACCACCGAATCCCGCCCCGACCGCGCTGGCAACCCTCCGGCGCAAGACCTCAGAGGATCTCGTAGACTTCGACGAGGACCACGCCGTCCTCGCCGGAGGCGCTGCCCGTGACCACGGTATAGGCGCCCGGATCGAGCGTCACCAGCAGCGCGGCGTCGCGGCTGCCCGCGGTCAGCGCAAAAGCACCGACCTCCCGCGCCATGTGGTCGAGGGTCGTGCCGCCGTCGGGCCGGCCCCAGTCATCGTTCGAGGCGACGGCTGTGCGGCCCTCAATCAAGGTCAGGGTCGGGTCCGCCAGCGTGCCGGCCACGCCGCGCTCCGCGAGCCCGGGACCAACCGCACGCAGCAGGAACGTGCGGCGCGTGGCGCCATCGACGATGAGCCCGGGTATCGCGGCGCGCTCTCCGACCCCGAGCCGCAGGCGCGTGGAAAGGTTGGCCAGCCGACTGCCGCTCGTCTCGGTCACATCGTAGGCCTCGAACATGGCGACGGCATCGGTGCCCGCGGGACCACGCACGTGCACGGTGTACGCCCCCGGATCCAGCGTGACGAGCAGTGCCGCATCCCGTCCGCCCTCGGTCAGGGCAAACGCGCCGCACGCCGACGCCGCGGCGCGGATCGCAGCCGCTTCGGGACTCGCGCCCCAATCGTCGTTGGATCCCAACGACGCGCTGCCGCGAAACAGCTCGATCCGCGGATCACCCAAGGGAGCTCCCACGCCGAAGCGTCCGAGTTCCGGCCCGACACCCCGCAGCAGCATGCGCCGCGGGATCGAGCCCGTGAGGACGAAGCCGCCGATCATCACACTGTCCCCGCCCTGCACGACTCCGCGGGTCGAGAGATTGGCGAGCAATGACTCCGCGGCCGCGGCCGGTTGTCCCAAACGATCAGCCCAGGCCTCGAGGAGTCGCTGGCCGATCGGATCGATCTCGCTCCGTCCCGAGGCCGGCATCTGCCGCGCCCCGACCAGCCCGACGCGCACGGCCAGCGCCGAGTGTTCGGGATGATCCGGTGCGAGCAGGCGCATCGCCGGGTCACCCATCATCTCGACAACCGGGCCATCGACCAGACCCGCCTGCGCCAGCGGCGCCGCCGCACGCAGGTCGAAGGTCCGCGCCGTCGCGCCTCCCGGACGATGGCAGCCCGCGCAATTCACATCCAGCCAGGCGCGCGCCCGGGTCTCGATGGACGCTCCGGTGTCGGTGAGGCGTGGATGCGCGGGCAGGCTCGCCGCGGCCGGCGGCGGCGTCGCGAACCATCCGCCCTCGGCCAGGGCGGCGATCTGGTTGGCGATGCCCGAACCGGCCGGGCCGGCGCGATTGAGCTGCCGCGTGCGGAATCCCAGGGCGTGACCCGCGGCGGCGTTGTGGCACTGCAGGCAGTCGGCGCGGGCCGGGATCGTGCGCTGGCGGTGTGTATCCGTGGCACCGTCACGCACGATCAGGTCCATCACCGCGCCCGACTCGGGCACCAGTTCGGCATCGGTCTGCGCCTCGTTCCATCGATAGCTCAGCGCCACGGCGCCGTCCTCGGTGCGCAGGAGCACGCGGGTCTCGAGACGGACGCGCGAGGCTGGGACGCCGCACTCAGTCTCGAGGTCGCACTGCTGGATCCAGAGCGTGCCGGCGGGGAAACTCCAGTCGCCGTCGGCGGAGAAGCCGATCGACGCCGCACCGCTCGCACGCCGCACCCAGCGGCGCCGCAGGGCGTAGTCGCTCCACGAGGCGACGGCCACCTCGTAGGGCGTCAAATCCCCGGACGGCTCGAGATTGATCAGGTCGGAAAACCAGCCCGAGGCCGACAGCGTGGCCGGAGCACTCACGCCCGGCACAATCGGATCGGGTGTCGCCGCCCCCGCCACCTCCGCGGAGAAGACGGACTCGTTGCCGGCGGCATCGCGCGCACTCACAGCATAACGGTAGGTGCGGCCCGCGATCAGCCCCGTGTCGGTCCAGCCGGGCGTCTGCGGCATCGCGACCGGCTCGCCGTCTCGATGGACCACATACGCAGTCACGCCGACGTCGTCGCGCGCCGGCGACCACGCGAGCGCGATCGAGCGCGACGAGGCCGAGGTCGCCGTCAGGCCCTCCGGCACCGATGGGGGTGAGGTGTCGGCCGTGGAGCCCGCCCAGCCCGCAAGCCGCGCCCAGAGCCACCACGCGGCGTAGGCCTTGCGATTGCCATTGAGCGGCTGCGAGTGTGCGGCATCGCAGTCGAACCAGTCGACGCCCTCGACGTGCGCAGCCTGCCAGACCGTGGCCCAGTTGCGGTCGCGCGTCCCGTTGCCATCGCTGTCGTAGTCGCAATTGTCGTTGGCCCGGCGCTCCATGAAGTTGACCTGGCCGTCGGGGTCGTAGCTCTCGATGTCGGCGAAGTCGTAGAGCACCTTGTCATTGGCGCGGCAGTAGGCGCGGATCTGCTCGTTGCGGACATTCACGTTGCCCGTCGCGCCCCCGCCGTCGAGGTGGCCGGTCATGTAGACGAAGCGCACGTCCGGATAGTCGCGCTCGAGCGCGCTCATGAGCGCGAGGTAGTTCGCGATCTCCGCCTCCGTGCCGTCGACCTGGCCGCACCAGGACCAGACGATGACGTTGATATCTGGATGCGCGGCGAGGTAGCTGCGCGTGGCGGTGGCCCAGGCCGTGCGGTTGGGGTTGCCCAGGTCCGACGCGCCGGGGAAGGGCGAGTCGCGCAGGTCGAGGGTGCCACCGCTGCCGCCGCTGGCGAACGCGAAGGCGCCGTCGGGAAACGCATCGGCCTTCCTCGCGTTCATGAAGGGCGCAAGCGCCTGCATGCCCAGCGTGATCTGGCTGCCGTGCGAGGTGTGCCCGTAGGCGATGTGCAGGGTCTCGCGAGCCCGCTGCACGGCGGCGGCCGGGATCGTGTCGATCCGCGTGCAGGTGTGATCGATGACGATCGCCTGCCCGGAGGCGACAGAGAGTGCGGCGGCGCAGGCGGCCAGGCCGGCCATGCCCCGCAGATACGACGAGAACCGTGTCTTCATGATGAGCCTTGGTGAACCCACTGGGAACCGAACGAGCGACACTGCGGGGAGGACACCCATCATCGCCACCGGATCCCCGGAGCGTGAGCCGGGGTCGGGCGGCGGGCGGGCATTTACAGCGATGTGCGCGCCGCCTCGCGCCTTCCGCCCAGCCGCCCTGGCTGTATTCCCCCACGTGGCTGGGCAAATCGACCGAGTCAACATGAGCACGGATGATGGCGGCCAGCAGGCCGCCTTCAGGTTGCGCCAGCGCGGGCTTGCCGCCGGGGCGGCCGGCGAGCAGCGTCGCCGGCATGAGCGCGAAGAAGCGGACGACGAAAAAACGCATGCCCTCGGCCGTCGACGGCACCGGGAATCTCACGACCGTGGGCGACTGGCTGCGGTTCGCCGTGACGGCGCTGGGCCGCGCGCCCCTCGTCTTCGCGCAGGGCCTGCACGGGCCGCAGGAGGAGGCGCTCTTCCTCGTCGGCCGTTTCCTCGGGCTCGAGCAGGAGGACATCCCGCATTTCGCCCAGGCGCGCCTGACCGCGGCCGAGTGCGCCGAGCTGCGCGAGCTGCTGCGCCGCCGCATCGAGGAGCACGTGCCCGTGCCGTACCTGC
>JACSRI010000217.1 GCA_014879845.1 Opitutaceae bacterium | reverse complement strand
ACGGCCAGGGCCGGCCCGAAGAGGATGCTGACGCGCGCGATCCACAGCTGTCGCTGGCTCATGGTGAGCTCGAGCTGCTCGACCGGGCGCGGCGGGATGTCGAGCTTGGTGCCGCTGTCGAGGGCCCAGTTCACGGAGTTGAGCAGGAGGGTGAAGTTGCTGGCCTTGGTTAGGCGGTTGTTGGTCACGAAGTCACCGCCGCCGAAGACGACCAGGCGCCCGCCGCGCAGAGAGACACCGCGGACCTTGCGTTCGGAAGTGACGCCCACGACCACGGGGCCGCGCAGGTCGCGCGCCGGGTCGAAGGTGGGCGGCCCGGCGAGCCGGTAGCCGGCCTCGCCCCAGCTGCGGTCCGGGGAGGTGCCCATCAGGTTGCTCACCTCCAGCGCGTCGTCGATCGGGCGGCCCGGATCGGCGCGCACGGAGCGCGCGCGACCGAAGAGCACCTGTTGCTGGAACTCGGCGAGCATCTGGGTGATCGGATGCTCGAGCTTGAAGGCGCGCACGAGCAGGTCGCCGCCGGTGTAGAGGTAGGCCGGGTTCTGCTCGATCGCCTCGACGTCATCGGCGAGGATGCCCCAGTCCTCGAACAGGCGGTCGAGACCGTGGGGCCGGCGCGGTTCGACCGTGACGAGCATGCGGCCCGAGCGGCGGGTCATGTAGTCGCGCAGCGCGTCCTCCTCGGCCGGCAGCACGGCCGAGGCCGGCGACAGCACCAGGAGCATGGCGGCGTCCTCGGGCACGCGGCGCGTCTCGGCGAGGTTGAGCGTGCGCGTGTCGAAGTTGCGCGCCGTGAGCTGGGCGTCGAGGTCGGAGCCGCCGCGCGCGGGGTTGAAGTCGTCGGGCTGCAGCTCGCCGTGTCCGGTCAGGAAGTACAGCACGGGCCGCGTGTTGCTCGCGACCTCGAGCATGGCCGAGGCGAAGACCTTCTCGCCCTTGAACTGCCGTACCTGCTTGTCGCGCACGGTGTAGAGGTCGGCCAGCACGACGACGTGGCGCCGGCCCCCGGACTTGAAGACGACGGCGTTGGGCAGGTCGGCCACGCCGAGCTGCTCGGCGCGGTTGGTCTGCAGGTAGATGTTGACGAACTCGACGTCGACGCGGTGTCCGGGCTTGTTGCCGCGCGCGGCGTACTCGAACTCGCGCAGGATGCCGCGCACGTCGCGGTAGGCCTTGTCGCTGAGTTCGTCGGGCTCCTCGGGCGGGATCGTGACAACGATTGTCACGCCCTGGGGCAGATTGGCGACCTCGGCCTTCGTCTCGGCGGAGAGCGAGAAGGCGCGGTTGCGCGTGAGGTCGTGGCGGAACCACACGAGCATGCCGATGTAGTTGACCAGCCCCACCGCAGCGGCCACGAGCAGGACCTGCAGCGCGATGTTGATGCGCCAGATCCAGCGGTTGCTCTCGAAGGATTCGCAGGTTTTCATCGCGGCACCTCAGGAGCGGGCGGAGCGCGCGTCGAGGGCGAGCACGCTGAGGAAGAGCATGAAGGCCGCCGTGCTCACGTAGAACACCGGCGCCCGGCTGTCGAAGACGCCTGAGACAAAGTCGTCGGCGTGCTGGAAGATCTGCACGTGCGCGGCCACGGCGTTCACCATCTCGCCGGGCGTCGTCATGAAGAGCGCGAGGTCGGCCAGCTTGCGCAGCCCGAGCGTGAGCAGGATCGTGAGGGAAAACGCCATCAGCCCCGCGACGAGCTGGCTGCGCGTGACGGCGCTGGAGAAGATGCCCGTTGCGATGAACATCAGCCCGCTCAGCGCCACGAAAAGGTAGCCGCCGAGCAGCGGCCCCGGGTCGATGACCTGCGGATTCGCGGCGAAGCGATAGAGCACGTAGTGGAAGCTCAACGTGCTCACCCACATCGCGAGATAGTAGAGATAGGAGGCGGAGAACTTCGCGAGCACGACCTCGATCGAGGTGACCGGCGTGGTCATGAGCGTCTCGATCGTGCCCATACGGCGCTCCTCCGCGAGGCTGCGCATGGTCAGCAGCGGCGTGAGAAAGAAGACCGGGAAGAAGAAGAGCTTGAAGAACCCGACCGCCGGCGAGACGTCCGACGGTTCGGCCGCGTAGGAGGCGAGCAACTCCTGGAAAAAGAAGCCCATCACGCCGAGAAACAGGACCGCCGCGATGTAGGTCGAGGGCGTGATGATGAGCACGCGGAGCTCGTGGCGGAGCAGGATGAAGTAGTGTCGCACGGGGAGGGAGGCTCGGGCGGTTCAGCTGCCGGGATGGGAGGCGTGACCGGTGTCGGTCGCGGCGATGGCGGCGCGGGCGGCGTCGCCCTTGAGCGGGATGGTGGTCTCCCAGCTGCGGCGCGTGGCCGCGAGGAAGACCTCCTCGAGCGTGGCCTGGTGGCGTGTGAGCGCGCGCACCCGCACGCCCTCGGCCGCGCCGAGCAGACGGAGGATCTGCTCGCCGTGGTCGCGCGCCGCGCCGGTCTGCACGGTAACGACCTGGAACCCGTCGCCATCGGGCGTCCCCTCGGCCGCCTCGACCGTGCTGCTTTCGCCGAGCGGCTCGAGCGCCCGCCGCACCGCCGCGAGTTCACCATGGACCTCGATCTCGTAGCCCGTGCGGTTGATGAACTCCGACCGCAGCTGGTCAGGCGTGCCCGCCGCGACGATACGCCCGTGGTTGATGATGAGCACGCGGTCGCAGGTCGCCTCGATCTCCGGGAGGATGTGGCTGGAAAGGATCACGCTCATGCGGCCGCGCAGGCGGGAGATGAGATCGCGGATCATGATGATCTGGTGTGGATCGAGGCCGATGGTCGGCTCGTCCATGATGATCACCTCGGGCTCGGCCAGGATCGCATCCGCGACGCCCACACGTTGCCGAAAACCCTTTGAGAGCGTGCCGATGATCCGCCGGTGCGCGCGTTGCAGGTCGCATTGCTCGAGCACCGCCTCGAGGCGTTCCCGCAGCCGTCGGCCACGCAGGCCCTTGAGGTGCCCGCGCCAGGTCAGGTACTCGCGCACGCGCAGGTCCTCGGGCAGCGGGTTGTTCTCCGGCATGTAGCCGATGTGGCGTTTGGTCAGCAGGGGCGACGACGCGACCGACTTGCCGCAGATCTTCACCACGCCGGCGTTGGCCGGTAGGTAGCCGGTGAGGATGCGCATGGTCGTACTCTTGCCCGCACCGTTCGGTCCCAGAAAGCCGATGATCTCGCCGCGCCGAACCGTGAACGAGATGTCGTTCACGGCGACCGTGCGGCCGAAATGTTTGACCAGATGTTCGACCTCGATGGTGGCGTCGGCTTCCGTCACGTAAAACTAAGACAGTAAAAGGGCTCGGTTGCTCCGCGAACGAAAAATCGACGGGCACGTTCCAGGGTTGATCGAAATCGCGGAATTTGCCGTAGCGGCTTGTCCAGCCCCGGCTTTCCAGGGAGCCTGCGGCCACAAATCTCATGGTCTCCGCCCCATCCTACGTGATCCACCTTCGGGCTGCCGCCGCCCTGGCGGCCGCCCTCACCTTCGCCATGCTCAGCCCCGCCTCCGCCGCTCCTTCCGCCTCCACCAAGCCCGCGACACGCACCCGTGCCGAAATCCCGGTCGAGTACCGCTGGGATTTCTCGCCCATGTTCCAGGACTGGGCTGCCTGGGAGGCCGGGATCAGGGAACTCGAGGGCAAGATGGACGCCTACGCTGCCCTCAAGGGTACGCTGGCGCAGGGTCCGCAGGCCGTGCTCCACGCCTACCAGCTGGCCGATGAGATCGGCAAACTCCAGTACCTCGTCTACCGCTACCCGCAGTTGCAGCGCGACACCGACACGCGCGACCAGGCCGTCGCCGGCTACATGCAGCGCGTCAGCGCGCTCTTCGCCAAATTCGGCACCGCGACCGCGTGGTTCTCGCCCGAATTGCTCGCGATCTCCGAGGACACCATGCGCACGTGGATCGCCTCCACCCCGGCGCTCGAGACCTACCGGTTCCCGATCCTCGACGAGTACCGCCAGCAGAAGCACGTCCTCGATGAGAAAGGGGAGCGCCTGCTCTCCTTCGCCGCGCGCTTCAACCGCACGCCGTCCAATGTCTTCACCGAGATCACCACGTCCGACATTCAGTTTCCCACGATCGAGCTGAGCGACGGCAGTGCGCTCAAGCTCTCGCCCGCCGCCTACCAGGCCGCCCTGCGCTCGCAGCGCAAGCAGGAGGATCGCCGCAAGGCCTTCGAAAACTACTACGCCATCTACACGGCGAACAAGAACACCTACGCCGCCATCTACGACGGGGTGCTTCAGCGCGGCTGGTTCATGGCGCAGGCGCGCAACTACCCGTCCACGCTGGACGCCGCGCTCGAGGCCAACGCCATCCCGCCCGCCGTCGTCGACACGCTCGTCTCCACCGTGCGCTCCGGCACAGCGCCGCTGCAGCGCTACCTGCGCCTGCGCAAGAAACTGCTCGGGCTCGAGTCCTACCACATCTACGACAACTTCGTGCCGATCGTGGAGGACAAGGAGGTCTTCCCCTACGAGAAGGCGCGCACGATGGTGCTCGAGTCCGTCGCCCCGCTCGGCGCCGACTACCAGGGGAAGATGAAACGCTTCGTCTCCGGCGGCCGCATCGACGTCTATGAGAACGAGGGCAAACGCTCGGGCGCCTACTGCGCCGGGGTCTACGGCGTGGGCCCGTACCTGCTCCTTAATTACGCCGAGACGCTCTCCGACCTCTTCACCCTCGCGCACGAGGCCGGCCACGCCATGCACACCGTGCTCTCCTACGAGGCGCAGCCGTTCGTCACCTCCGGCTACACGATTTTCGTCGCCGAGGTGGCTTCGACCACGAACGAGCGCCTGCTCCTCGAGAAGATGCTGGCCGAGTCGAAGGACCCGAAGGAGCGCTTCCTCCTCCTGCAGCACGCGATCGAGGAGATCATCGGCACGTTCTACACGCAGACGATGTTTGCCGACTTCGAGCTCCAGGCGCACCGGCGCGTCGAGCAGGGCCAACCGGTCACGGCCGAGACGCTCTCGGCCATCTACCAGAAGCTGCTCGAGGACTACTACGGCGACGCCGTCACGATCGACGAGCCCTACAAATACACCTGGGCCCGCATCCCGCACTTCTACAACTCGCCGTACTATGTCTACCAGTACGCGACCTGCTTCGCCTCCTCCGCGCAGATCTTCCACGCCATGACGACCGGGGACACGGCCTCGCGCGCCGCCGCGACCGAGCGCTACCTCACGCTGCTGCGTTCCGGCGGGAACGACTACCCGATGGAGCAGCTCAGGAAGGCCGGCGTCGACCTGGCCAGGCGCGAGACCGTACAGGCCGTCGTCGACCAGCTCGACGAACTCGTCACGCGCCTCGAGAAGGAAGCCGCCGCGCTGTAGGGCGCCCGCTCGCGGCCGCCAGGGTCACACCTCCAGCCGGAACACCGTGCCGTCCGGCCCGGTGCGTTCGAGCGCGAGTTCACCGTGCAGCTCATCGCGCGCAAGGCGCCGCGAGAGCGCCAGCCCGAGGCCGACGCCGGGCTGGCTGTGCGCGGCCTCGGCGGCGGACTTCGAGAACGGCTGGAAGAGCCGGCCGCGCACGCCCGCGGCGATACCCGGGCCCTGGTCCGCGACGCGCACGACGACGCGGCCGCGCGCCCCGGCGCAGACCATGATCGCGAGAGTGCCGCCGCCGTCGGGGCGACGCGCGTACTTGGCGGCGTTGTCGACGAGATTGAAGACGATCTGCTCGAACGCGGTCGTATCGGTCCGCAGCGGCAACCCGTCCGCGCCGGGCTCGAAGGTGATCGTGAGCGTCAGCCCGCCCTGCTCGGCGCGTTGCCGCAGGCGCTCCTCGATGCGGGAGAAGAGACTGGCTGGCGTCGTGTCCTCGATGCGCCGGCTGGCCCGGCCGCGCTCGAGGCGTGCGTAGCTGAGCACGTTTTCCACGAGGTGCGAGAGCCGTTCGGCCTCCTTGCGCAGGGTGTCGAGGTAGCTGCGGCGCTTGCCCTCGTCCGGCACCATGCCGCTGGCGAGCATCTCCGTGTACATGCGGAAGGTGGTGAGAGGCGTGCGCAGCTCGTGCGTCACGGCGGAGACGAAGGCGCCGCGCCGCTCGCTCAGGCGCAGCGTGCCCGCGAGCAGGAGTGCGAGCGCGACCACGCCCACACCGGCGAGGACCCACGCGATCGCCAGCGAGATCTGCAGCGGCGACCATGAGCTCGCCCCGGGGAGCGCGATCACTCCCGGCTGGAGCCGCACAGGCAGAAAGGCCAGTCGCCGCGACGCTTCGTCGAGAGTCGAAGTCCCGGTGCCATCGGCCGGTTCGAGCGCGGCGTCCGGGATCAGGTCGGTGACGCGCGTGAGCAGCCACGCGCGCAGCTCCGGCCAGTCCAGCCACACCGCCTGCGCGCGTATCGTCGTGCTTCCGGAGACGGGACGGACGAGGAAGAGTTCTTCGCCGATCCAGCGCACGGCCAGCGCGCCCGGGATCGGCTCGGGTTCGGCCGGAGGTGACGGTGCGGCTACGAGAGCCTTCTCGATCTCGCCTTTGAAGAGTCCGGCCGAGCCGGCCGGCGTCGCGGCGATCGGGCCCGCTGTGCTCGCGCGTGCGTCGAGGTGCTGTGGGCGGGTGTCGTCGGCTCGCGGGGCGTCGAGCGGGACGGGGGCCTCGATGTCGTAGCCACCGACGCGTGCGGAATCCGTGGGTACAAGGCTCTCCTCCGCCACGGAGGCGCCGGCCTCCGGGTGGTTGCTCGAATCGACCTCGAAACTCGCGGGCGCACTCTCCGGAGCCGATCCCCGCACGAGCTGCCGGGCCCGGGCCGGCGAAGGGCGGTTGCCCACGTAGTAGTTTTCGTCGGCCAGGACGGCGCGCTGCTGCTGCTCGACCTGGCTTTTCTTGAGTTCGACCGTGGCCTGGCGCTCGGCCTGGGGCATGAGGT
>JACSRI010000139.1 GCA_014879845.1 Opitutaceae bacterium | reverse complement strand
CGGCTCCTCCTGCCCCACGCCTCGTCGGCACGGCCGTCCGTACCCACGCGACGCCGCGCCGGAAGACCGCATCCGCGAAATCCCCGACACGCGCCACACCCGCGGCGCCGTCGCGACGCCCCGCGGCCGAGGAACGGCTCGTCGGTTTTCCGCTGCAGCGCGTCTACGACCTCCACACCTGGATCAACGACGGCAAGCGCGTCACCAAGGCATGGCTCGCGCGGCACTGGGGCGTCTCGCGCAGCACGGTCAAGCGCGACCTCGCCTTCATGCGCACGCGGCTGGACATGCCGCTCGAGTGGGACGAGGCGCGCGGCTCGTTCATCTTCACGCGACCGTGCGAGGCCCTGCCGTTTCTGATCCTCACCCGGCGGGAGGCCCTGGTCATCGCCCTGGCCAACCGGGTGTGCGGCGGCATGTTCGGCCCCTCCTTCGGCGACGCCTACGAGAGCATCCTTCGGAAAATCGCGCCCGTGCTCGGCAGCTCGGTCTCGCGCGCCGTCGCCGCGATGCAGCACGTGCACGCGCCGCCGGCAGTGCGCCCGGGTCCCGGGGAGTTTGATCTGCTCCTGCCGATCCTCGATGCCATCGAGGGTCGCCGGGTCCTGCAGTTCACCTACACCAAGCCGGGCACGACGAAGGCGGAGAAACGTGTGGTCCATCCGCTCGACATCGGCCTGCTCGATACGCTCCTGCGCTTGACCGCCTACGATCCCGCGCGGGGCGATGTGCGGGACTTCGCCTTCACGCGTATCCGCGATCTGAAGCCGCTGGATCAGATCTTCGACCGCCCGAGGGATTTCGACGCCCGGCGCCGCATCGAACTATCGGCGGGCGCGCATGCCGGCGACGAGGTGCACGACATCCGCATCGCGCTCGACGCCCTCGCGGCGACCTACGCCCGCGAGCGCCCGTGGCACGCCACGCAGGCGCTCTCGCCGCTGCCTGATGGCCGCACGCAGCTCGCGCTCCGCGTGAGCGATCTGCCCGGCATCAAGAGCCGCGTGCTCCGCTGGGCCGGCCACGCCGAGGTCCTCGCCCCGACCGCGCTGCGCGACGAACTCCGCCGCGACCTGCAAGCCGCGCTGCGGCACTACGCCTCGTCGGTGGCGCTTGGATCAGGGACGTCGCAAGCCCCCAGAATCAACATGCAGTGCCCCCGGCCCATCGGCTGACTTGGCCCCGCCGGCTGACCTGCGGATCACCGCCGCACCATGTAAATCCGAATCCATGGCCAGACCGACGCGGCGCCAGCGACGGTCCAGCCCGTGACGATTACGGCGTGCGGGACGACAGACTGCCAGGCGGGCACGGCGGCGATCCAGGCCTGCGCAATCAGCACCAAGGGTGCGGCGAGCACAGAGCCTGCGGCGAAAGCCGAGGTTCCTGCCGAACCGATCTTCGGAATAGCCATCCATGTCGCGCAGAAGGCGGCGACGAGAAGCGAACCGACCAGAATCCACGCCAGCGTTCCGACCCGGGAATCCCACGCGGTGAGCAGCCAGGCAAGGCTCAGGCAAATCCACAGCGCGATGGCGTCGAGCGCCGCGACACTCCTGGCCATGGATCGGCCGAAGCCATCGCCGTGAGACATCTCACGAAAGAGCGGGATCATGAGAGCCCACGCCAGGCACGCCAATCCCAGTGCGATGACCTTGGCGAGAAACATCTGGAGACGGTCAAAGTGTATCCACGTAGCCACGATACTGATCGTGCGCACGATCGTAGAAGATGAACGCGGTCGGGCTCGTCTCGCGTCGCAGGGATTCGAGCAATCGGACGGCGGCTCCACCGGAAATGCCGAGCTCGTGCACGATGAAACCCATCAACGGGCCTTCGACATAACGGTAGCGCGCGCGGATGTCCTGAATGCCGGCTGGCTCGACGAACTCGGCCGGCACTCCCTCTGCGGACAACCAGCGCTCCGCTTGCCACGTCGCGAATCCGGGCGTGCGCTGGACGACTTCATCGACCAGCTCAGCCGGCACCTCATCCGAGAAGGCTTCGGTATCGACGAACGTGGCGCCGAACTTCTGGTAGGCTGAACCATCGGCGATGCACCACGGACATAGTTGGTTGGCGAGATCGCGCTCGGCGTAAACGGGGCCTGTGTAGATGAAGCCGGGGGCTCTCCGGCAGCGGCGGCATCGAGCGGGCGAGTTCGCGACGCTTCCGCTGCGTATGGGGTCGGGATGAAATCGAAACGCCGGCAGACTGTCGGTAGGCATGGAGAAGTGAGGTGGATGAACGATCGGTGCGGCTCGCGACCCCATCGGCGCGACACCTTTCTAGCAGGTTTGCAGCCGTCTTCACATGGGCCGAAAGATCGTCTGCCGCGCGTGTGACCCGATCGATCTGCCCACCGTTGACGCAGCTGCTGCACAAACGTCGCTGCGTCAATCGCACAAACGGATGCAGCAATCGGGAGTCAGTATTTGCCGATCGCCAGCCAGAACGTGCCGTCGTGACTGCGTCTGCAGTCAACACTCTAGACGTGCCCCCCATCGACCTCATCCACAGTTGTCGGTCAGATCGACGGCCGCGGCTGTGCCTTCGTTGAAGCGGACGAGCCACACAGCTCAGGGATCCACGGTTGCGATCCGCCCCAGGGTGCTCGACGTCCTTCGTCGTGGATGTGGCACGACAAGCGCAAAGCACTGAGCGCTCACGCGCATCCGAAACAGTCAGGAGTCAAGACCGTCTTCGGCTGGCCCCTACGGTCACCGCGGATGGCTGAGAGGGACCCGAACGGTGCCCTCACGCGGCGGCCACCACCGAGGGCGCCGCCGAAGTGGTGTGCGACTTCGCCCCACGCGTCTGGTCGCGCAAGAACCAGCGCCCCAGCAGAGCCGACGTGAACGCGGCGGGCGCGCTGATCGCGAACCACATCAAGTAGTCACCACCCAGTCCGGTCATGGATTTCGTGACATTCAGATACATGAGCACCCCACCACCGATCCCACAGGCTGCACTTGCGACCATAGTCAGCATGATCTGCCAGGCCCAATGACGCGGGCTGCGAACGAACGGTCCGATCTGAAACACATTCACGCCACCAATGAACAGCAGCGTGAAGAGGATATCAAAAGGGATATAGAGCGCGTAGTAGCCCAGCCAAAACGGAACCGGAACTAGGAGGAACACGGACCAGCCCCGGAGGAGGTTGCGGTTCGGCTGAAGGAAGCGAAGCGCCTGGTTCTGCGCTGCGCACAACAGCAATCCGAAAATGCACAGCGAGAGGGTGTGCATCGCAAGCTGCGAGGCGTTGAGTTCTTTGCCGTGCGGTCCCGTGATCCCGTGCGCGATCGTCGGGTGAAGGACAGCCATCCCAACGAGGTAGGCCACGATCGTGTTCCTAGCCCAGGCATTAAGGAAGGGGGTGCGTGTAGGATGCATGCCTCGGAGTGGGTTTCAGAGCACGAACGGTCAAGCAAGACGACGATGCATGGGCCGGAAGGAGGAGGTGACTCCGGCGCAGCAGGTCGGTGGTGTCATCCTTTGGTTCGCCCCTGGCCCTGGCGTCTTCGGCTGGCGACGTCTTCGGCTGGCCCTGCTGTCGTCGGGCCTGCCCTGCCCCCTTTTGGTTCGTCCCGTGGATTTGGACGGCGCACGGAACCCCAAGCCCCCAAAGCCTGACCCCGTTCGGCTCCCCCGAGCTTCTTGCGCTCCCGCTCGGATTGATTGCAGCGGCGCACACCCGCGGCGAGTTCGAACGCCGTGATCGCGGAGATGGCGCAGTCAGCCGGGCTGATCATCTGCAAACGCGCACAGACATCGGGGTGCCCTTCGAGCACATCCACGCACACGTGGGTATCGAGCAGGTAGCTCATGCATTCAAGTCAACCGGCGGTGGCAGGTCCCCCTGATCCGGTCGGGCGAACGCCCGGTCGGCGATCCGGATCTTCTCAAAAGGCCCCTTCGGCCAGCGTGCAGGCACGAGAGGTTCGAAGATGATCCGGTCCCCTTCGCGATGAATAGCCACTTCCTTGCCCGGAAGCCGAAAGGCACGCGGGAGGCGCACCGCCTGGGAACTGCCGTTCTTGAAGAGCTTGGCCGTGGCCCTCGCCTATACAGTAGATACCCGTGAACCTCGGGTCGAGCGCAGGCTGGCGGCAGGCCTGCACTCCGCACCTCCGGCCTACTCGCAGGAGAGCCCATACCTGTCGACGGCTGCGATACAACCAGGGTGCTCGACGTGCATCATCGTGAATGGGGCACGACAAACGCGCCCCGGCTCCCGGACCGACACTGGACCATATGGCCCATTTCCAGCGGTCGGCGAAGGCTGGTAGGCTGATCCCTTGCCGTCCCGGAATCCCTCCACGTCACGTCCGGACGCAGCTGCCTCAGGATCCACCTATGCACACCGTCACACCCTCCCACCCCGCCGCGCGCCTGCGCCGCGTCGCCAGTGTTCTGATCTCATCCGTTCTGCTCGTCGGCTGCGCCCCCGCAGGCTTCATTCGCCTCAAGCGCCGGGGCGCCCGCACGTGGTTGCTCGGCGCCTACGCGGTGGCAGGACTCCCCTGCTTTCTCGCGGTGTATGGTTATCTGGGCATCATCGGCTTCGCTGCCTTTTTGCCCGAGCTCGACATGCGCGTGGGCGACAACGTCGCACGCACGGTGCGCAACGAGGGCGGCAACTACGAATCGACCTTCCTGGAAACCCGCCGCGACACCCACGGGCACCACGAACTCATCCGCGTGCAGGTTGAACCCCACGGCGGAAATCTCCTGCACTACCACCGCTCCTTCGAGGAGACGTTCACCGTCATCGAGGGCGAACTGACCGTGCAGATCGGCGAACGCACCGTCGTGCTCAAGCCCGGCGAGAGCGCGACCGTGCCGCGCGGCACGATGCACACCTTCCGCAACGAGGCCGATGTGATGTGCACGATGACCGTGCGGATCGAACCGGCACGCGGCCTGGAGAAATCAATTCGCGCCGGGTATGGCCTCGCCAACGACAACACAATAAACTCCGGCGGCACGATGAAGGTGATCTGGCGTTACGCCCTGATCCTGGCCTACAGCGAGACCTACCTCGACGGCATTCCGTCGATCATCCAGGATCCGCTCGTTCCCGCACTCGCCCGCATCGCCCAATGGAAGGGTGAGGACGCGGAGATGATGAAATACTTCGGATTCGATCGAGCCGACGAGCGTTATGCCGTGACCCAACGCCACTAGCCGGGCCACCGGGCCGCGTCCCATCGATTGAGCGACGCGTCCGGGATCGGGCTTTGTGGTTTGCGGGGCAGAACAGGGTCGGCGCAATCGAGACAACGGTCACGACCTGACTCTCTACAAAGAGCCGGTGCGAGACTCGGTCCGTGAGAACATCGAGTGCGGGTCAGAGCAACCCGGCACGACGCCATGGGCTGCACCACACGGCTGCCGTCCGCTCGCGGTGCGCCATGTCCCTCCACCGAAACTGCGCGCCGCTCCCGCGCGGCTGTACCGAGTCAAGACGTGAACCCGTACGCGCGTCCCGACGTGCGGAACCCAAGAAGCCAGAGACCGACCCCGTCGATCGTCTCGTCTAGTTCAGCGTCACCTGCAGTTGCGCCGGACCTCGCTTCGAGAATGACACTTTCGCTTTCCGGCTGTCTCCAGCGGCGTCCGTCGCCGTGACTTCGTAGTCTCCGTAAAACGCCCGCAGTCGCACCGTTCCCGAGGCATCGCTCTGCACGACGACATCGGTCGACCACGTCTGGTGAAACGCCTCCCGCAGCCAGTCGTAGAGCGGCTTCGGACTCATGTCCTTGCGCAGCAGGCCGGCCGGTGCTCCGGTCCAGCTATTCAGGTCGGAAAAGTCCCACCACGTGATCGCCTCGACGGCGGGATGGCTGAAAAGGAGCGTGTAGAGCTTGCGGCCATACTCGAGCTGGCGTTGTTCACCCTCCGGCGTGGACTCCCAGTCGGTCCGCACGGTGGCCCAGTCCATGTCGTCCTTGTCCTTGAAACGTCCCGACAGGATCGTGAGCTCCGTGAAGTGCAGCGGCAGGCCGAAGCGTGCGTAGGTGTCGCAAACGGACCAGACCTTGTCCATCGGCCACAGCTCCTTGTGCATGTGGCTCTGGATGCCGAGGCTGTCCATCGGAGCGTTCGCCTGCTGCAACTCCGCGACGAGAGTCTCGAAATCGGCGGACAGATTGAAATCGTTATACAGCAGCTTCGCCTGCGAATTGGCCTCGTGCGCCAGCCGGAGGACCTCATCCACCACGCGGGTGGCTCCCTGCGCTTTCACCCAGCGTCCGATGGCGTTGTCTGACTTGGCGCTGACGGTCGTCTCGTTGATCACGTCGAAGATATCCACCGAACCCTTGAAGCTTCGGACGATCTCGGTGATGCGCTCCCGTTGCAGCTTGAGCACGTCCGCATCGGGCAGGGACCGGGCCCAGCCTGGGAACATTTCGTGCCACGCGAGCGGGTGGCCCTTGGTAACGATGTTGTGCGCGCGGCACCAGGCGGCCATTTTTCTCAGGTCGGCTTCCTTGGTCTGACCCTGTTCTGTCTCATAGGTGCTCCAGTAGAACGGGAGGGTGGCGTAGTTGAGGAGCGCGCCAAAACGCGCCTCGTACTCCCGCTGCAGCGCGGGATCGATCTTCGGCTCGGACACGTCGGCGAGGAGGAAGCCGTTGCAGCCCAGCTTGAATTCGTGGGAGACTAGCCGCACCCGCACCTCGGCGTGGGTGAGCGGCTTTCCGTCGCGGTCCAGCACCCGGATTTCGGCGAGACCGGTCCGATGCTGTTCGATCCGCGCCTCGGCGGTGGCGAGCAGCGTCTTTTCGTCGCGAGCGGTGTCTGCCTTCGCCCTGACCTGAGTGAGGTCGGCGGCGTTGTCCACCGCCCGAGCGCAGAGAGGAAAAGCCAGAAGGCAGCCCAGCATCATCCAAGGCGAGGCGGATCGCGGGGTCGGCGAAGTTCTCAACATGGACCGGAGGATGGCGCACGAGGCGACCGAGACAAGGACTGTCGCGCCGGCGACGAGTTGGCCGGCAACGCACGGTATCATGACTGTCTCGACAGGCTGACCGCGTACGCCGTCGCTCACGGCACTGGGTCGGCCCGAGAGGACCGGAAGCCGAATGAGCGCCGATTTGCCCTGGATCAGGGTCGCGGATGATTCAGTGCAACAGGAGAGCACTGGCCCCTTTGGCTCCTCCGCTCGATCCCCGGCGACGCCGAGGCAACACGCGGCCTGAACCGCGCCTACCGCGCGGCCTGGGGCCACCCCGATCCGAGCCGGGTCGAGCTGGTGGCCGGCCAGGTATGAGCCGTGTCGTCCGGCGCGCCCGTCGGCGGTGAGGCGCAGGACGCTCAGCGCGGCGCGCTCGGTCCGACGTAGCTCTCCCGCAACCCTCCCCAGTCGATCACGATCCGCTGCACCATCACGCCCGGATCGCCGCAAGTCAGCGTCAGCGTGTGCTCGGCCGCGCTCGGATCGACGGTGAACTGCGCCACAAACTCGGCCCCGTTTTGCAGGACCTGATCCTTCCACGCGCGCGAGAACTCCGTGCGCTCATTCGTCGCCACGACTGGAGATCCACCGTCCACAGAGAGGCCGAAACGCATCCCCTGCCCGGGATGCAGCGGAAAAAACGGCACGGTGGTGACATGCACCGTCACCGTCTCCCCCGCGACACCGGAGAACGGATACGACACGCGCGACCCACCGGAGTCGGCGGGATCCACCGTGGATTCACCCGCCTGCCCGAGTTGGAGCACCCGTCCGTCATAGCCCAGGCCGTCGATGATCCGGAGGGTGTGCCCGCCCACGGCTACCTTCTCGGTGAAGTTCTCCAGCGCGAGCACGGTGCAGCCGTGCAGGCGGCCGCGCTCCGGGGTCGGCGCGAGATCGATGGGGGCGGCAGCCACCTCTGGAGTGCGCACGACCGAGGGCATGTTCTGATACTTCGCAACCCAGCCCGGCGCCAGGGCCATCATGCCGCGCCATTTTCCATCGAGCGCCGCATTGTACCGTTCGGTCAGGCGATTGATTTCGGCGAAGGCGGCCTCGGCTTCATCGGCAGCCCAGTTGGCGGCGGCAAGCTCGCCGGCGCGCGCCTTCGCGCGATTCAGCTGTGCGAGGAGGAACTTCCGGTTCATCTGCCCGGCCGCCTGCACCGGGTAGCCGAGCAGTTCGAAAAACGCCGGACGATCCTGCTCGGGTAGCTCCTGCTCGAGACGGCGCGTGGCCGCCGCGATGCGCTCGTAGTCCGCAAGCCTCTGCTGCGCGTCGTTGTAGTGCTCGAAGGAGAACGCCGTATCGGCGAGTTCGCCTAGGCCCGGCGCGTCCCACTCGCGCTCCCAACCCATGAACTCGGGCTTCCGGCTCCACGCCAGGCGGTAGTAGGTGGCGAGGATGTCCTGAAACTCCGCTTCATGCTGCGGGCCGAAGAAGCTGGCGAGCAGCCGGCTCTGATGGTGGTGGATGCGGTCGTAGTCGAAATCCGGGAAACTCCAGGCGAGATCGAAAAACGTCTGCATGGCGAGTTCCGCCGGCTTGATGTCGCCCACGTTGAGCAGCCAGTAGCGGTCCGCGCCATGGTCGTAGGCCTTCTTCAGCTCCGCGTACATCAGCACCGGCGGCGTGGTGCACAGCCACAGGTAGTCGTGCGGCGCACCCAGGTAGGAAAGATGGTAGTAGACTCCGGCGCCACCGGATCGCCCGCGCTCGGCGGCATCGCTGAGGCGCTTGATGTATCCATAGTTGTCGTCCGTCCAGACGAGCGTGACGTCGTCGGGCACACGCAGCCCGAGATTGTAGAGGTCGAGCGCCTCCTTGTACGGGACAAAGATCTGCGGGATCTCCTCCGGGGCGCGCTGGAGGCGTTTCTGCAGGATCGCCCGCTCGTCCGCGATGACCTGCTCCAACACCCGGACCTTGTCGGCGTCCGACATGTGGCCGCGCATGCCTTCGTCGTGCAGGCCGCGCATGCCGACGGTGTAGAGGTTCTCGAAGGCGGCGGCTTCGCGCACACGCGCATCGAGCTTTCCGCGAATGGTCTCGCCGTTCGTCGCGTAGGTCCATTCGCCGTCGCGGGCGTTGTCCCACTCGGACTTGGCGGCGTTGTTGAACAAGAGCGGCTCGCAGTGCGAGGTCGTGATGATGATGCCGTAGCGGTCCGCCACGACCTTGCTGTCGGCATGCGAGTAGAACGCACCGGTGCAGCTGTGCATGGCCGGAGCCATCATGTTGCCCTTGAGCCGCAGCAGCAGCTCGCAGACGCGCGCGTAGGTCTTCGGGCCGATGTCGCCGAGTTCCTTCTCGTAGTTTTGCGCGGCCCACGGCTTGAGCCCCCAATCCTCGTCGTTGATGAAGATGCCGCGGTACTTCACCGCCGGTGCTGGCGACACATAGCCCGGAGTGCGCAGGGAGAGCGTGGCGTGTTTTCGCACCGGCACATCGGCCCACCACGCCCACGGCGAGACACCGATCGCCTCGGAGACACGAAACACACCGTAAGCCGTGCCGCGCCGGTCACTGCCGGCGATGACGAGGGTCTTCCCCACCCCCGCCATCGGTTCATCGACGATCGCGAGGACGAATCGCTCCCAGCCACCGCGGATCGCGGCCACATCGAGTTCTCCCCGGGCAACAAAGCCGTCGATGAGGCGGCTGCGACCAATCGTACCGGCGATCACCCTACACGGTGCTTGCGGCATCTCCGCGCTCGTCCGCACCTCCGGCCGGACGTCGGTGACCTCACAGATGTCGTCGGCCAGCGCCTCCAAGGCGATCCGCACGACGGGAAAATCCTCTCCGTCGAGGCAGAGCACGGCCGGGCCGGCGGGCGCCACGAGCGCAAAATCCCGATCGTCGCCGGCCGGCACCATCCGGAGATCGCTCTCCGCCGTGGCAGCGGCCGCCTGATCGACAGCGAACGACGTACACGACCCGACGAGGCCGACGAGAACCGCGAGACGGATGATGTAACGGATGGGGCAATACATGAACGCAAGGGCTGCGCGGACGCCGAAGAAGGCGATGTCCACGTTCGGAGGAGCGGGTGACCACCCCTCAACGCACCCCGGAGGAATGTCGACCGGATAGTGTGACGAAGGAAACAGGCGCACGCGCAGACTATCGACCCACGGCGCGCGGCGGGGAGCGCGGTTGCCTTTCCATACCGACGCGCCTAGCGATGCGGGCGCATGGCATCACAAGAGCCCGGCGACACAACGCTGCTCCTCCACTCGCTGGAACCCAGCGGGCCGGCGGACGGTGCCGCGTGGCTGCCGCTCGTCTATGACGAGTTGCGGGACCTCGCCGCCTCGCGCATGGCGCGCGAGCCCGAGGGACACACGCTGCAGGCCACGGCGCTCGTGCATGAGGCGTGGTTGCGGCTCTCCAAACACGGCGACCGTCCGTGGCGCGACCGCGCGCACTTCTTTCGTGTGGCCGCGCGCGCGATGCGGCGCGTGCTGGTCGAGCACGCCCGGGGCAAGGCGAGCCTCAAGCGCGGCGCCCATGCCGCGATCGTCCCGCTCGACGAGGCGACCCTCCACGCGACCAGCCCGGACGAACGCATTCTTCTCGTCGACCACGCCCTCGGCCGTCTCGAGGCCGTCGACGCCGAGGCGGCGCAGATCGTGACGCTGAAGTTTTTCGCCGGCTACACCACGGCGGAGATCGCCGAGATCATGGACCTGTCGATCCGCAGCGTGGAGCGCATCTGGACCCACGCGCGGGCTCGTCTGATGCAACTCATCCGGGAGGCACCGTGAGCGCGTGGGACCATGAGATGGAGCGGGCGCTGTTCGACGCGGCGCTCGGCTTCGCCGACGAGGCGGCGCGCCACCGGTTTCTGGACACGACCTGCGGGGACGATCCGGCGCTCAAGGCCCGGCTGATCGGCCTGCTGGCCGAGCACGCGCGCGCCGCCACGTTCTTCGACTTCGAGCCGACGTCCTCCACGAGACTTGAGCCCGCGCCGGACGCGGGGCTCGCAGCGGGCACGCCGTCCGGCACGCCGCGCTACCGCATCATCCGGCCACTCGGCGAAGGCGGCAGCGGGACCGTCACCCTCGCAGAACAGACCGAGCCCGTGCGCCGGCAGGTCGCGCTGAAAATCCTGCGCCGCGGCATGAACTCCGCCCGGACGCTGGCACGCTTCGGGTTCGAGTGCAGCGCGCTCGCGCGCATGAATCACCCGAACATTGCGCGCGTCTTCGACGCGGGCTCGACGGACGATGGCCGTCCGTTTTTCGCCATGGAGCTGGTCGCGGGCGAGCGTATCACCCGCTACTGCGAGAACTCAGGCGCGAGCCTGGAGGCGCGCGTGCGGCTGTTTCTCCAGGTCTGCCACGGCGTGCAGCACGCGCACCAGAAAGGCATCATCCACCGCGACCTGAAGCCGTCGAACGTGCTCGTCGAGGTGCAGGATGGCATCGCCGTGCCCAAGATCATCGATTTCGGAATCGCCAAGGTCATCGCCGATCCGGACGCGGACGAGCCGGCGCCGGCGGCTCCTCCATTCTCGGGCACACCGTCCTACATGAGCCCGGAGCAGGCGGACGGCACCCGCACCGACGAAGACACCCGCAGCGACGTCTATGGCCTCGGCGCGCTGCTCTATGAGATGCTGCTCGGGCGCGCGCCCTTCGATGCGCGGCGCTTCGATGCGGGCGACGTCGCGGAGATCCAGCGCGTCCTGCGCGACGAGATGCCCGCGCGCCCGTCCGCCGTCGTACGCGAGCTCGATGGCGGCGCGCAAAACGAGCTGGCGCGCAAGCTCCAGACCACGCCCCGCGCGCTGCTCGCCACGCTGCGGGACGATCTCGACTGGATCGTGCTCAAGGCGCTGGCCAAGGACCGGCAGCAGCGGTACGCCACCGTGCAGGGACTGGCCGTCGATCTGCAGCGCTACCTCGACGACGAGTCGGTCTCGGCCCGGCCGCCCTCGACCCGGTATCGCGTGCGCAAGGCGCTGCGCCGCCACCGTGTCGGGTTCATCGCCACCTCCGCCGTGCTCCTCGCCCTCGTCGCGGGCCTCGGCACGTCGACGTGGTTGTATATGCGCGAGCGCGAGGCGCTGCGCATCCAGCGCCAGCTGCGCGAAGAGGCCGAGGACGCCCTGAAGATCACGCATGCCGTCTACCTCGCGCGGGACAATCAGCTCGAGGCGGCCAACGCCCTGCTCGCCGGGATCTCACGTCCGCCGGACCGCCCCTCGTTCGAGGGCGTGACGGTGTATCGACTGATCGGCGACTGGCTGGCGTCCCAGAAGCGTTGGCGGGAGACCGCGGACCGCTTCTCGATCGTGCAGCGCTTCGGCGCGCTCGACGGCTGGAGTCAGGTCACGCGCGACCACCAGTCCTATGGCGTGGCGCTGCTCGCCGCGCAGGACACGGCCGGCTACGAGCGCTTCCGCGAGGAGCACGCGCGGCGATTCTCGCAGGTGGAAAACGGCGACGCCGTCGGCCGTGTCTTGAAGATCTGCCTCCTGCGGCCGGCCGAGGGCGAGATGGCAGCGCGGCTCCATCCCTTGGGGCAGCGTGTCGACGCCTGGTTCACCGCCCTGCCCGTCGAGCACGCGCGGGAGTGGGCCACGATCCCGGTCGCGCTCTGGCGATTTCGCCAGGGCGACTTTTCCGGCGCCGCCGACGCCGCGCGACGTGGACTCGACCCCGCGGATCACGCCTCGTCCTGCACCGCGACACAGCGGCTGCTCCTCGCGCTCTGCGACTTCCAGATCGGCGCCACCGCCCGGGGCCGCGAACAGCTCGACATCGCGCGCGCCGACATCGCGCGGATCTTTTCCGCCAACCTCCCGCCCGGCGGCGGTCGCGAGGGATTCTGGTACGACTGGCTGTTCGCCCGCCTGCTGCTCGAGGAGGCGGAAAAGGCGAGCCGAGCGGGGTCCGGGTGATCGCCGCAGATTCTTGGCGGGATCTTCGCGCAAAACGCGCTTCTCCGCTGTGGAACCTATACGCGGTTCCTCACAGCCCCATGAATATCCTTCTTCGTCGCCCTTCGCGCGCGTCGCTCGCGCGTGCATTTCTGCCGTTCCTGGTTTTGTCCAGCGTCCACGTCGCCTCCGCGCAGATCCCGAGCTCGGCCACGCCGACGGTCATCGTCAGAACGGCCGCCGAACCCGTCGCGCCTGGAAAGTTCGCGCCCACCTGGGAGTCGCTGCGCCAGTATCGCGTGCCGGAGTGGTTCCGTGATGCCAAGTTCGGCATCTGGGCGCACTGGGGTCCGCAGTGTCAACCCGAGCGCGGCGACTGGTATGCGCGGGAGATGTACAGCCCGAGCAACGACCGCTACGCCTTCCATGTCGAGAAATACGGTCATCCCTCGAAATTCGGTTTCAAGGACGTGATCCATGCGTGGAAAGCGGAGAACTGGGACCCGGAAAAACTTCTCGCCCTCTATGAACGCGCCGGCGCGAAGTACTTCTTTGCCCTCGCCAATCACCACGACAATTTCGACACCTGGGACTCGAAATACCAGCCGTGGAACGCCGCCCGCCTTGGTCCAAAGAAGGACCTGATCGGGGGCTGGGCCGCCGCGGCGCGCAAGCACGGCATGAAGTTCGGCGTCAGCGTGCATGCCGCGCACGCCTGGAGTTGGATGGAGGTCGCCCAGGGCGCCGATGCCACCGGCCCGCTCGCCGGTGTGCCCTATGATGGCAAGCTCACGAAGGCCGACGGCAAGGGCACGTGGTGGGAAGGCTACGACCCGCAGGATCTTTACGCCCAGAACCACGCGCCGAGCCCGGACTTCCAGACCCTGGTGAAAATCCACTCGCGGTGGCACTGGGACAACGGCGTGACGCCGCCCGACCAGGCCTACTGCGAGAAGTTCTACAACCGCACGATTGACCTGATCAACAAGTACCAGCCCGACCTGATCTACTTCGACGACACGGCGCTGCCGCTCTGGCCGGTCAGCGACGCCGGCCTGAAGATCGCCGCGCATTTCTACAACAGCAACGGCCGCTGGCGCGGTGACGACGGCGTGATGTTCAACAAGATCCTCGATGCCGAGCAGCGCCAGTGCATGGCCTGGGACATCGAGCGCGGCAGCAGCAACGTGATCGAGCCGCACCCGTGGCAGACCGACACGTGCATCGGCAGCTGGCACTACGACCGCCGCATCTACGACCGCCGCGGCTACAAGAGCGCGCAGACCGTGATCCACACGTTGGTCGATGTGGTGAGCAAGAACGGCAACCTGCTGCTCAGCGTCCCGCTGCGCGGCGACGGCACGATCGACGAGGAGGAGTTCGCGATCGTCCAGGGCATCGGCGACTGGATGCAGATCAACCAGGAGGCGATCCACGGCACGCGCCCGTGGACGGTGCTCGGCGAAGGCCCGCAGATGGCGAGCGCGCAGCCGCTGTCGGCGCAAGGCTTCAACGAAGGCAAAGGCAAGCCCTTCACCGCCGAGGATGTGCGCTTCACGACGAAGGGCGACGTGCTCTACGCCATCGTCATGGGCACGCCGACCAGCCCGGTGTCGATTCACTCCCTCGGGAAAAAGGCCGGACTGCGCCAGGCGCCGATCGGCGCGATCACGCTCCTCGGCAGTGACGAGAAGGTGACCTGGTCCGTGACCGACGACGCCCTCGTCATCCAGGCGCCGAAGCACGTCGCCAACGGCACGGCCGTCGTCTTCAAGATCACGCCCTGAGTCGCCGGCGACCCGCAGGCGCGGCCTGAGCGCCACCCGGAAAACCTGATCCCTCGCATGCACACGTCACTGACCACGCTCGCTGTCGCCTGCGCCGTGGCGCTCGGCGCGTCCCACGCCGCCACCGCGCCTTCCGCCCTCGCCGCGGAGCCCACGCTCTCCTGGACAGCCGACAACGGCAACGGGACGTTCACGAACCCGCTCTTCTACGACGAGTTCTCCGATCCCGACATCATCCGCGTCGGCGAGGACTTCTACCTCGCCGGCACCACGATGCACGCCATGCCCGGCCTCGTCGTGCTGCACTCGAAGGACCTCGTGAACTGGAAGTTCCTGAGCTATGCCTTCCGCCAGCTCGACCTCGGGCCGGAGTTCGACCTCGCCGACGGCAAGGACGCCTACGGCCAGGGCATCTGGGCGCCGTGCATCCGCCACCACCAGGGACGCTTCTACATCTTCACCAACGTCAACGGCCACGGCCTGCAGGTCTACGTCGCGGAAAACCCGGCCGGCCCCTGGGAGCACCGCAATTTCCAGGGCCGGATCTACGACCTGTCCGTGCTGTTCGACGATGACGGACGCGTGTACGCGGTGCATGGGTACGACGAGGTCACGCTCACCGAGCTGAAACCCGACCTCAGCGGCATCATCGAGGGCTCCGACCGGGTCATCATCCCCCACGGCAGCGCGATGGGCGAAGGCCATCACATCTACAAGATCCGCGGAAAATACTACATCATCAGCGCCAACTACGCGCCGACCGGCCGCATGCAGTGCGCGCGGGCCGACCGTATTGAGGGACCCTACGAGACCGTCGTGATCGCCGGCAAGGAAACCCTCGGCACGCAGCGGGGCTGGCTGACGCAGGGCATCGGCTTCGGCGGTCCGCTGCAGGAGCCGGGCATGACCTTTCGCCTCACCGAGCCGGGTGGCAATTACCTCGGCGCCGTGCCCCTGCACCAGGGCGGCATCGTGGACCTGCCCAGCGGCGAATGGTGGGGCTTTTCGATGATGGACTTCCGGTCCGTCGGCCGCACCACCGCCCTTTCTCCCGTGACGTGGGTGGACGACTGGCCGTATTTCGGCCTGCCCGACAATCTCGGGCGCACGCCCCGCACGTGGACCAAGCCGGCCGTCGCGGCCCGGGTGGAGCCGCACGCGCCGTATCAGCGCAGCGACGACTTCTCCGGCACTGCGCTCCTGCCCGTCTGGCAGTGGAACCACAACCCCGTCGAGGGGAAGTGGTCGCTTGCCGAACAGCCCGGCGTCCTCCGCCTCCACACCCTGCCGGCCTCGCAGTTCCTGCGCGCGCGAAACACGCTGACGCAGCGCGTCATCGGCCCGGTGTCGATCGCCACGGCCGAACTGGATGCCGCGGGCCTGCAGCCGGGCGACACCGCCGGCCTCGCCCTCCTGAACGTCCCATTCGCCACGCTCGGCGTCGTGCGCAGCGACACCGGATTCGCGCTTCGCTTCTACGACCAGCTGAAGAACGAGACGATCGAGCAGCCGCTCGCGACGTCGCGCGTCTGGCTGCGCGCGACCGGCGACTACGATCAGGATGTCGCGCAGCTCAGCTTCAGCACGGATGGACACGCCTTCGCGTCAATCGGCGGCGAGATCAAGCTGCCGTATCAGGTGCGGACGTTTCAGGGCACGCGCCTGGGTCTCTTCGCGTTCAACACCGCGGGTCGCGAGGGCGGCCACGCCGACTTCGCAGATTTTCGCCTCGAGGAGCCGCTCGCCGATCGGTCCGGAAACATCCCTCTCGGCAGGATCGTCACGCTCACAAATGTCGCAAACGGAACGGTCGCCTGGGCCAACCCGCACGGCATGCTCCACTTCGTCGCCGCCGACGCCAAGCCCGCGCAGGGTCCGCAGGTCCGATTCCGCGTGCACGACCGGGGGCAGGGCCGCGTGGCCCTCGAAGCCACGGATGGCAGCGGCTTCCTCACCGTCGTGGGCGCCGGACTCTCGGCTGACGTCCGGCTCATGAAGAAGGAGTCCGCCGCCAGCCTCTTCCTGTGGCAGGACATGCTGCGCGACCGCCAGTGCATGCTGCTCTCGCTCAAGACACATCGCTACCTCGGCCTCGATCCGACGACGGGCGAGCCCTACGGAGCCGACTGGCCCGGAACCCGGCCCGATCGGAAGGACGGCACGGTGCTTGTCTGGGCCGAAGCTGGCCCCAAAGGGTAGCGCCCCAGCATGTCGCGCCTGCTCACCTCCCTTTTCGTCTCGATCCTCACGCTAAGCGGCGCTTGGCCACAGCGGGCGGCCGCTGGCGAGGACCACGCATGGACGAATCCGCTTATTCCCGCGCGGGCCGATCCACATGTCTTCATGCACCGGGACGGCTACTACTACCTCACGGCCACGGCCCCGGAGTACGACCGCATCGAACTTCGCCGCGCCCGCACCCTCGGCGGGCTCGCCACCGCCGAGGTCAAGACCGTGTGGCGGCGGCCGGCGTCGGGCCCGATGAGCGGCAACATCTGGGCCCCCGAGATCCACTTCATCGATGAGGTGTGGTATGTGTATTTCTCCGGCGGTGACGCCGCGAAAGATTGGTCCAGCATTCGCCCGTGCGTGATCTCCACCCCATCCGCCAACCCGCTCGACGGTGACTGGACCACACACGGCCGGATCATGACGCGATGGGACACCTTCTCGCTCGACGCCACGACCTTCACCCATCGGGGCGAGCGCTACTTCGTCTGGACGCAGGTCGAGCCCGGTGTGCAGGGCACGAACCTGATGATCGCCCGCATGACCTCACCCACGACGCTTGCCCCGGAGGAGACGATACTCTCGCGCCCGGAGTTTGGCTGGGAGCGGCAGGTCTATTGGGTCAACGAGGCGCCTGCCGTGCTGGTGAAGCACGGGCGCGTGTTCCTGGCCTACTCGGCGAGCGCCACCGACCACCACTACTGCCTGGGGCTGCTCACGGCCGACGCGGACGCCGACCTGCTCGACCCGGCGTCGTGGCGCAAATCGCCGGTTCCCGTCTTCGCGAGCAGCGAAGCCAACGGGCAATACGGGCCCGGGCACAACTGCTTCACGACCACGCCGGACGGGCAGACCGACATCCTGGTGTATCACGCGCGTCCGTACAAGGAGATCGCCGGCGATGCGCTCGCCAATCCCGACCGGGCCACCCGCGCCCAGGTGCTCCGCTGGCGCGCCGACGGCACGCCGGATTTCGGCGAACCTGTGCCGGACGGACCCTACCGGCTGCCCTGATCCAGACATTCCGCCCGCGCCTGATTTCAGCGGGTGAGACGCTTCCTCGCCGGCGAGCAATGCCCGGGATTGTGCCGCACGCGCCGGCGTTCGAGACCGCCCGTCAGTCGCCGAAGCGGAAGAACAGCTCCGTGCCGACCTGGATGGAAGTCACCGCACCTTGACGCGGTTTGGCCGGGCAACGCGCCGGCCCCTGGGATTTCGCGCCGATACCCGACACGATGCTCGCCGCGCTCGTGGCCGCCACCAGCGCCGTCGGCGAGCTTTTCTGTTCGGTTCGTCCACCCGCGCTGTTTATCTAGGCGAACCGCATGAACGATGACGCTGTGCTGCTTCGCCGCTACGTGGAAGAAGGCTCGGAGAACGCCTTCAGCGAACTCGTCGGCCGCTATGTGAACCTCGTCTACGCCGGCGCGCTTCGTCGGACCCAGGGTGACCCTCACCATGCCGCTGAGGTGGCTCAGCAGGTGTTTACCACGCTGGCGCGGCATGCGCGCCGCCTCGTGGACCACCCTGCCCTCGGAGCATGGCTCCACACCGCCACGCGCAATGCCGCGATCAATCTCATGAAATCCGAACAGCGGCGCCGCCAACGCGAGACCGTCGCAGTCGAGGATCCGACCCGCGCCGCTGAGTCCGACCCCGAGTGGGACCAGCTGCGTCCCGTGCTCGATGACGCGATCGACCAGCTTCCCGAACACGATCGAGCCGCCATCGTCCTGCGCTTCCTCGAACAGCGCGACTACCGGCAGGTGGGGGCAGTTCTGCGTGTCTCCGAAGATGCCGCGCGCATGCGGGCCGAGCGGGCGCTCGAAAAACTCCGCCGCATCCTGAGTCGCCGCGGTGTCACGTCGACGGCCGCCGCCCTCGGCCTCCTGCTGCAACGGCAGGTGATCACGGCTGCGCCGGCCGGTCTCGCCGCCAGCGTCAGCACCGCCGCACTCGCGGGCGCGGCGACCGGCAGTGGCGGACTCCTCACCGCATTTCTCATGAACAAGCTCACGACATCCGCCCTCGTCGCCACGGCTACGGCAGGCCTTACCGGCCTGACCTGGAACGCCGTCGCCCACATCCCCAGCTCCCACGAGATCGCCGCACTGCGTGCCGAGCACGCTCAGCTGCTGGCGGCCACCGCTCCCGGCGCAGATCCCGCCGCCGCCGCGGCGATCGCCAGCTCGTTTGCCCAGCAGGCCGAGGCCATCGCCCGCGTCATGCAAAAGCGCCAGGCCCGCTCGCGGTCGCTCGCCTCGACCGCCCCCGCGCACGAAGTCTCCGGCGGAGCGACGGGGCCGCAGGCGACAAGCTCCAGCGGCCACCGCAATCGCGGCCAGGCGACCCCGCTGGACGCTTCGCTGACCTTTGCGTGGGCCGCCGACGCCGGGGAGATCGAGCCGCTCGCCAAACTCATCCTGTTCGAAGATCCGGGCCGCGCGGCGGCGCTCGAAGTTCTCGCCGGAATGCCCGACTCGATCCGGGCCCAGTATCCCACGCCCGAGGAACTGTATGCATTCTTCCTCGCCGCCGAAACACAGCTCGGCCCACCCCCCGCCGCCGACGTGCTCGAGCGCATGGTGCCCGTGGAGGTCGAGCCGGGCCTCGTGAAACTCCGCGCGCCCGGAGACAACCACCCGGGCTTCTGGGGCTTTCGCCAAACCGCGGAAGGCTGGAAGGTCGTGATCGTGCCGCAGCTGGTGCCGATCATCGCCCGCTCAGTCATGAGCAAGGATTTCTTCGCCCAGCTGAACGAACCGAAACCCTGATGATGCCCATGTCGCGCCTCAAACTCTCGCTTCTCGTCGCACTCGGCTCCTTCCTCGTCACGGCCGGGGCGCTCGTCCTCTTCGGCAGGAGCCGCGCCGCGGAGGCGGCGCAACTGCGCGATGCAAACAGCAAACTGCGCTTCGAGGCGATCCGGCGCCATGCAACCGCCCCGGACACCCCGGCCGAATCCGCGCCCGCGCCCACGGTCCCTCAGGCGGAAAGCCCGCGCCCCTCCGGTCCGACCCCCGCCGCGGCCGTCGTGGTCGACGACTACCGCAACGAAGGCACGGCGACACCCGCCGCCGCGATGCAGACATTCGCCTGGGCCGGTGACCAGGGTGACGCGGCGGCGGTGCAGCGCCTGATCACCTTCGACCCGGCAGCACGAACGAAGGCCCTCGCTTACCTCGAAACACTGCCCGCGGAGATTCGAGCCCAGGTCACATCGCCCGAGCAGATGGCCGCCGCCGAGTTGACTGCAGACATGATCCAGCATCCGTTTCCCCGCGCCTCCATGCTCGAGCGGATCGTCGCGGAGTCCGCGACCGACGAACGCGTCGTCTACCGCCTGCCCGGTCCGCTGCGCGACCGCACGGTGTTCCAGCACACCGCAGACGGCTGGAAATATGTCATCACCGAACCGATGGTCGACCTGTTCCTCGCCCAACGCACGAAGCACTAGACCGGCTCGTATCACTCCGGAAAGCACGAGAGCTTGGCCGACGGCCCGCGCGGCCTCTCCTGCCCCCGCTTCGATCGCCCCCACGGCTCGCGCCGACCGTTCAGGCTTCGTCTTCGGGCTCCGCGTTCCAGATCAATCCCTGGCCGACGATCGCGGTAGCGCCCTCCCGCAGGGTCAGCTCGATCGGCGCGCGGCCGGACACCTCGGCGAGGGCACAGGCGAGCGCCGGCGCATGCGTCGTCACCCAAACCTGGGTACGCCCGGCCGTCTCCGCGAAGAGCTCCGCCAGCCCCGGCAGCAGGTCCGGATGCAGGCTCGACTCCGGCTCGTTGAACGCCAGCAACGGCGCTGGCCGCGGGCTGAGGAGCGCGGCCACGAGCGCGAGGTAGCGCAAGGTGCCATCCGACAGCTCGCGTCCGGTAAGCGGTCGCAACAGCCCGGGCAGGCGAAGCCTCAGGTCAAACCAACCCTGCTCGGACACGATCTCCAGGCTCGCGCCCGGCTGCAGCCGATCGATCGCGGCGGCGAGGCGCGGGGCGTCCCCGATTTCGCGGATGGTCTGCAGCGCTGCGGCCAGATCCGCCGCGTCGCCCGCCAGGCTCATCGTCCGCGTGCCTTGGCGCGGCTGACGCGCCGGGGCCTCGGCATCGGTCCGCACGTGGTGGTAGAAGCGCCATCGGAGCAGCGGCGCGCGCACGGCATCGAGGTCGGCAAAGCGCCTCGGATCCTGGATCTGCGCTAGCGCCAGCTCGCCGGGATCGATGGAACCGGAAAACTCCGCAAAGTCGCCGTCTTCCGCACGCACTCGCGCACACGCGTGATCGCGCTCGAGAAAACGTCGCGACGGCCGGTCGACCGGGCCGAGCCACGCATGCTCCGTCTTCACCTCCGGATCGCGCTCAAACATCGTCTGCTGCGGGATGGGCAGGCCGCAGGTGAACGCGTAACCGAAGGCCGTGTCGCGGATCTCGATGGAAAACGCGGCGCGCGCCGCCTCGCTGCGTCGCTTCCGCGGTCGCGGACCCGACCAGAGCACGGACGGCATGCCGCCCTCCTCGACCAAGACCCGCGACAACTCGCCACGCACGGCCCGCGCCAGCAACTGCAGGCAGCGATAGAGGTTGGACTTCCCCGACCCATTCGGCCCCGTCACCACCGTGAGCGGACGCAGCGGCACATGGATGTCCTGCAGCGATCGATACCCGCAGACGTGGAGTGACTCAAGCATGCGGCCGCCAGTGGAGCGCATCCCGACTCCCGGCGCAACCGAAGTGATCCCATCGACGCGTTTCGCCGGTTCGACAAGTTAAGTCTGTCAAGAATTGAGGGCCTGTTGCCCAAATCGATGACGTAGGTGAGCGATTGGCACGGCGTACGCTTCAAGGAGTGCTGCTATGATGGGCGTACATGAGGGACAAAAGACACTGTTCAGCTACGAGGTGGATCTGGACCGGCGTGTGCATGCGCAGCACCCGCTGCGCAGAGTCGCGGCGATGATCGACTTCACGTTTGCGCGCGAAGCGGTGGCCCACACCTACGGGCGCAACGGCAACGAGTCGGTGGACCCGGCGATCCTGCTCAAGCTGATGTTCGTGCTCTTCCACGAAAACATCCCCAGCGAACGCGAACTGATGCGGCGGCCGCCGGAGCGGTTGGACTGGTTGTGGTTCCTGGGCTACACGCTCGAGGACGAGGTGCCCAACCACAGTGTGTTGTCCAAGGCCCGAGCGCGTTGAGGCGGCGATCTGTTTGAGATGCTCTTCGTGCGCAGCGTGCGGCAGTGCGTGGAGGCCGGGCTGGTGGATGGCGCCAAGGTCCATCTGGACGGAAGTCTGATCGACGCCGATGCCTCGCGCGAGAGCGTGCTCAAGGCGGATGCCGAAACGATCGCGCGCATCAAGGCTGCCTTCGCCGTGCAGGAGCGCAAACTCGACGAGAGCAAACCGCCCTCTGCGCGCTGCGAAACCAATCGCCGGCTGGTCAGCACCACCGATCCGGACGCACCTTGCGTGGCTAAAGGCGCGAACAGCGGGGCTGCGCGACCGCGCTACAAACATCACCGCATGGTGGATGACCGCTGCGGCGTGATCACCGCTGTTGCGACTACACCGGGCGATGTCGCCGAGCCGGTGCAGACCCAGCCCTTGCTCGCCCAGCACCAAGTCAACACCGCAAGCGAGGTCACGGCAGTTGTCGCAGACAGACAATACGGCACAGTCGAGAACTATTGTGAGTTGGTCGCGCAAGGCATCCGGCCGCACATGGCGCCGATGATGCCGGCCGATCACAAAAGCGAGGGCCGCTTCACCAAGGCGGACTTCCTCTATGACCCGGGCCGCGATCAATACGTTTGTCCTGCTGGCCAGCGGCTTGTTCCAAAACGAAAGCATCCGCACCGGCAGATGACCGACTACGTCGCACCCGCCAAGGTGTGCGCCGCCTGCCCGCTGCGGGAACGTTGCACCACGAGCAAACGTGGCCGTTCGGTCGCACGCCACAGTCAGGAGGCGCTGCTCGAACGCGCCCACGCTCTCACGCGCACGGCCGAGGCACGAGCCGACCGCCGAAGACGGCAGCACTTGATGGAAGGCAGCTTCGCGCAGGCCGCCAACCGCCATCACTTCAAACGGGCCCGCTGGCGGCGACTCTGGCGCCAGCAGATCCAGGACTGGCTCATCGCCGCCGTGCAGAACATCGCGCGCCTATGCGGCGCGGTCTCGGCCGACATCCCCGCCAGGTTGCCTCGCAAGCCGCTTGCGGCTGGAAGGGCGGTTGACATCGGCCCCAGTGGCTTGGTTGCCCAACGTCGCCATCGCACGCTCTCAACTGAACTCGTCTGCAGAAACACCGCCGGATCCGCCATCGCAGCGTAACCACAATGCGCATGCCGCGCCAGTCACCCTTTGGGCAACAGGCCCTCGAGATCTGACGTCTTCGGCTGGCCCGACGTCTTCGGCTGTCCCCTAGTCCTGTCTGCTGGCCCGCCAACTCCCAAAAGCTCGCCGCCGTTCGCTCGTTCATCTGTTGGGATCGTCACCTCGCGATGACCCCGTCGCCTCGTGTTTGCGACGTATATCCGCTCGGCCCGCCCTCTTTATCCCAATTATGCATCGACCGGGTCGCACACCGACGCAAACTGCGAGCTTGCGACGTCCCGGCCAAAGCTCGCACCCAAATCCCCATGCACTTCTTCGAAAGCTTCAAAGGATTCAAGAATACAGGAATTAACCTGTTACGTCCTCTCACGCTGCTCATTGGTCCGAATGGGTCAGGGAAGAGCAATGCCATCGAAGCGGTCGAGTTGCTGTCATTCATTGCCCGAGGTCGGTATCTACACGAAGTAGTCGAAGCCGGCCGCGGCGGGGATACCCTAGAACTCAGGGGCGGCCTAAAAGCATGTGCGAGATTCGGTGAAAATGCGTTTACGCTCGGCTTTCGCGCTCAGACGAAATTCGCCGGAAATGCCCGACCAATCGAGTATCGTGTCTGTGTTCGAACGGACGACGTGAATCGCATCCGCTCTGAGTCTCTCATATTCATCGACACCAATGAGATGATTTTTCAGACCCAGCAAGCGGGCCCAGCAAGGACATCTGCGGACAATTGGGTCTCATATAACAACTTCGACAAAGGACCAAACAAGCCGCAAGTGCCGGTGTCCGCAAACCGATCAGTGCTCTCGCAATACAAGGACTTTGCAACGAAGAACAAAAAGCACGCAGAGTGCGAGAAACTGGTAACCACGATTTCACGACATCTTCGTTCCTCGTATTTTTTCGATCCGCGGCCGAGTATGATGCGTAAGTACGAGAAGATCGGCGACGACATACTGCAACGCAACGGATCGAACTTATCGTCAGTCTTGTATGGACTGAGTGCCGATTCACAAATCGCCGGACTCATCTCGGACGCAAACGAACGGGAACGACAACTACGCAAAGCAGCAACCCTCGATCGATTGCGGAAGTGGATCTGCACCCTCCCCGAAGAGGAGTTTGTTGACTTTGAATTTGTCCCAACACGGATCAGCGATGTGATATTTGGTTTGCGAACCGCCGCGGGAGGTTCGCTTGTGGATGCTAGCCTACTCTCGGACGGGACGCTGCGAAGCCTCGCGTTCTTAACCGCGGTTGAGACTGCCGACGAAGGCTCAAGGATTGTAATGGAAGAGTTTGACAACGGAGTTCACCCAAGTCGGGTGAAGACCCTCGTGGAGGCGGTGTCCGAATGCGCGAAGAGGCGCCGCCTCAATCTGCTCGTTACCACGCACAATCCAGCAACCCTAAACTCGCTCAGCGACGAACAGATGAAGGGAGTTGTATTCAGCGTCTGGAGTCCAATTGATAAATGCTACCGATTCATTGAGTTGAGCGACATACCACGCCTTCCGGAACTGCTAGAAAGCGGGCGCCTTGGGGATCTTGTAACCAAGAAAATCGTGGAGCGCTACCTTGAACCCGGACTCGACGAACAGCGTCGTGCATCGATTTCGAATTGGCTCAAAGATCTGTCATGAAATCGATTGTTGTAATCGATACATGCTATTTGCTAGAGCTTTATAAGGTTCCAGGTTTCAGCTCGGAGGCGAACTTTGCTGGTGTATACGACAAGATACAGACTGCAAACTCGACGAACGCTCAGCTGGTGGTCTCTATTCCGTGCATACTGGAGTTTGCAAATCACTTGGCGGATGCGAGCAGTCGAGGACGGAGCCTCGAAATAGCAGTGAAGTTTCGGACGCACCTTGAGAGTTCTATTAAAGAAAAGAGTCCATGGACCATTGTACCGGCTATCGACTCAATGGAGGAACTCGGCTCCGCGGTTCTCGATTTCATGCAGAATCACTTAGTGACCGGGGTAGGTTTGTGCGATGTCTTCACGATCAGAATCGCGCGTGCCCTGAAGAACAAATACGCAGCGTTCGGGTGCAGCGTTCACATTTTCACCATGGATTGTACACTGAAAGCGCATGAACCTGATGAGGAGAAACAACCGTTTCTTGGCTGCACAGCGTAGGAACCCTTCAAGGGCCGGGACGACGGCAGGTCTGGACTCTTGACTGGTCTCGGGCCCGCAGCGATCAATGGCCGCGAGGCTCGGTCCGGTCTCAAGAGTCAACGCGCGACGTCTCGGGGCCGGACCGAGAACGCCCGACATGAACCCATTCGAATCCGGCCCCTCGTCCCTGGGCCAGCGGATACACGTCACTGGAAACAGCTGCACGGGCAAGAGCACGCTGGCCGCGCGACTCGCGCGGGCGCGGGGGTTTCCCGTCGTTGAACTCGACGCCCTGAACTGGCTGCCGAACTGGGTGGGGCTCAATGCGACCGATCCCGCCGAGTTCGAGCGGCGTATCCGCGCAGCCACCGCCGGCGACGCGTGGATCGTGGCGGGCTCGTACACCGGCTTCTGCCAGCGGACGTTCTGGCCGCGGCTGCAGACCGTGCTCTGGCTCGATCTGCCGCTGCCGATCCTGCTCGTCCGCGTGCTCCGACGCTCGTGGCGTCGCTCACGCTCCCGGGAGCTGCTGTGGGGCACGAACCGAGAACGATTCTGGCCGCAGTTGATGGTGTGGCGGAAGGAGGACTCGCTGATCTGGTGGGTCGCCACGCAGCAGAGTCGCAAGCGACGCCAGATGCGCCGCATCATGAGCAGCGCCGACTACGCGCACATTTGCTTCCTTCGGCTGGGTTCCTCCGCGGAAATCGAGCGCTTCGGGGCCGCGATGGAAACGCATCCACCACCGCCCCCGTTCAGCCCGACTCCGTAACCGGCACGGCGGTCGCGGACGATGCGCCGGGCAAGCACTCGAAGGAGCCGCTGGGGCCGATCAACGGAGCCAGGCTTCGCGGTTTGGGGTTCACCGCGATCGTCTCAAGGCCGCGGATCGTTCGTCACGGCCGTGAATCGGCTGAGCGCGATCAGGGCAGCGGCGACCAACGGAAGAAGCAGAAGGGAGGGGTCCGTTGCGCGCACGGGCGCGGAAGATCGGAGTTGGGAGATGGGAGATCGGGTAAGGCCTTGGTCGGAGGAATGAGGCCGCCGACATTGTCTCGACTCCGCGCGGGCGACGCCCGAGAAGGCTCCACCTCCTCGCACACCGTCCGGCCGGCTCGACTCCGGCACGGGCGTGATCCTCGACGCGGCCCCGTCTGGCGCACCGCATCCCCCTCGCCATCCCCCCCATGAAACGACGCACGTTCCTCTCCACCCTCGCCACCACCGGCGCTGCCCTCGCGGCCGGTGATCGCTTGTCTGCCGCCACCGCCTCCAAGCCAGCCACCGTCGCCATCATCGGATGCGGCTGGTTCGGTCCGCTCGTCTACGACACCTTTGCCAAGCACTTCGACGTCACCTGCGTCGCGCTGTGCGATCCGGATACGGCGGCGCTCGCGAAGACGGGCGAGATGATCGCGCGTCATCAGCAGGCCGCGCCACGCACGTTCGCGGATTTTCGGGAGATGCTCGCCGCGACGGCGCCGGAGATCGCGCTGATCAGCACGCCCGACCACTGGCACGCGCTGCCCGCGATCGCGGCCATGCAGGCCGGAGCCGACGTCATCCTGGAAAAGCCGATCAGCCGCGACGTGATCGAGGGCGAGGCGATCGTGGCGGCGGCGCGGAAATACAAACGCGTCGTCCAGGTCAACCTCCAGCGCCGCAGCACGCGCTGCCTGGCCGAGGCGCGCGACCGCTACCTGCGCAGCGGCCGGATCGGCAAGCTCGCCGTCGTCGAGACCTACTCCTACCTGCACGGCCGCTCGGCCGAGGCCGTGCCCGAGTCGACCCCGCCCGCCACGCTCGACTACGACCTTTGGACCGGACCGGCCCCGCTCCTGCCCTATCGCAAGGTGCGCTGGCGCAACTTCGCCGAATACGGCAACGGCCAGATCGGCGACCTCGGCGTGCACATGATCGACACCGTGCGCTGGATGCTCGACCTGGGCTGGCCCGAGTCGATCGCCTCGACCGGTGGTGTCCTCGTGGATACGGACGCGAGCGCGACGATCCCCGACACCCAGCGCAGCGTGTTCCGCTACCCGGGTCTGGAGTTGACCTGGGAGCATCGCACCTGGGGCGCCCCGCCGATCCCGAGCCGGCACTGGACCGACCTGTGGGGCGCGCGTTTCCTCGGCAGCGCCGGCACCCTGCGCATTTCCATCTTCGGGTATGAGTTCATCCCGGCCGACGGCGGCCCGCGCGAGGGGTTCACCATGCTCTCCGAGTCCGGGGACCTGGACAAAATCGACGGCGACCGCCAGACCGCGGCGCTCGAGGAAATCCATCGCGAGCACCTCGCCGATTTCATGCGGGCGCGCGTCACCCGTCAGGATCCCGTGTCCGGAATCGAGCAAGGCCACATCTCCTCCGCCGCCTGCAGCCTCGCGAATCTGGCCCTGCAGCTCGGCCGACCGCTCCGCTACGATCCGGCCACGCGCACGATCCCCGGCGATGCCGAGGCCACCCGCGGCCTCACCCGCGCCTACCGGGCGCCGTGGATCCATCCGGATCCAGCGCGGGTGTAGGAGTCTGGCACGCGGGAAATATCGGGAGCCGCGCCCTCCACGCTGGCGCGCATGACGAGAGCCTGGAGGGCGGACCTCCCGCACCGCCGCGCGTGGGCACCGGCGGGCGTGTGCCGCTCGACACCCGCGGCCGGACAGGAGCCCAGTCCTCCGTTTCGGACCAAACGTGGTGGCCGATACAGGGTTTGAACACACGCCATCGTGAACAGCTTCGGCCCAAACGCCGCGCGCTCGGATCGGCCCGGATTGTCGTTTTCAGCGGGGGAAGAAGCGTCCAGCTTCTGCCCGTTGCGACTCAACGCACCACCCACCCCGATGAAAATCCGCACCATCCTCACGCTCGCTCTCGCCATCGCCTCGCCCCTCCTCGCCGCCGCGGCCGACCTCGCCGGTCGCTGGACATCGCGCTTCGATTCCCAGATCGGCGAACAGAATTACATCTACGTCTTCGCGAGCGAGAACGGCCAGCTCTCCGGCACCGCCACGTACGAGCACTCGATGGGCAAGGGCGACGTGAAGCTGAAGGACATCAAACTCGACGGCGAGAAGGTGTCGTTCACCGAGACGCTCGACATGGGCGGAAACGCCCTGGTCATCACCTACACCGGTAAGGTCGAAGGTGATACGATGACGCTCACGCGCCAGGTGGGCGAGTTCGCCACCGAGCAGATCACGGCCAAGCGCACACCGCCCGCCAAGCCCTGAGGCGCAGGGCCCTGCCAGCGATCAGTCTCGCCGCGAACGGAGAGGCCGAGGCGCGCGCCGGCGCCGCGCAGCGACATCGAGACAGTCGCTGCGCCGCAGATCGTCAGGGCAGAGACCGTTTCGCCGGGGGAACGTGGCCGTTGTTGTTGACTCACGCGCTCGTCGCACGAACCGTGCCTCGCTCCGTGCGGCCGCGGGCGATTCGCCCCGGGGCCGCTCGACGCCCATCCCAAGAAACCTATGACACCAGCTGCGCTTTTCCGATGGATCGCGGGTGCACTGATCATCCTGATCCTGGTGCT
>JACSRI010000065.1 GCA_014879845.1 Opitutaceae bacterium | reverse complement strand
GCAGCCGTCGCCTGCGAAAGCGACGACCAGCCGCGCTTCGTAGCGAAAACACCCGTGCACGATCACGTCGATCGCCGCCCGCACGACCTCCGTGCCGCGGCGCTCGAGCAGCAACCCCGCGAGGTAGGTGCCGACATCATACTCGGGCGGACCGAAAAACGAAAACTCGCCGTCGACCACGCGCGGACCGTGACCGTTCTGCACCCAATTCGCCGGGGAGTAGTCGCCGTGCACGAGGCTTGAGCCGCCACGCTCGAGCGCCGCGAGGGCGTCCTCGAGCGCGTAACGGACCTTCGGGCTGCGCTCCCGCCACCGCGCCAGCCACGCGGCTTGACCGCGCCACGCGGGGCCCTGGGCCTGCGGTGTCGCGAAGAGGCGCGCCATCTGCCAGCCGACGACCTGCTCGTTCCGGTAGTGCGCGCACGCCGGCACGCTGCGGCTGTGGTGATGCAGCGAGACGAGAAACCAGCCGAGCTTGGCCGCGGTCTCCGAATCGAGCGCACGCCCGGCCAACGGCATCGCGTCGCCGGCGTCCTCGAGGATCATGCACCCGGCCTGCGCATCCTGGTGCAGCACCTCGGGCAGGGCCGAGCGTGCGCAATCGGCGATGCGCGCCGAGCGATAGAACTGGGTCTCGGCCCGGAACCGCTCCTCGGGACTCGGCGCCGGACGATCCACCGACGGCCACGGGCGAAACTGCTTCAGGACAAACGTGCGTTCCGCCGTGACGATACGCGCCAGTCGATTGCGCGCGTGAGCCCCGAGCGGTTCGACACGGAGCACAAGCTCATCCGGCCCGACGAAATTGCGACTCGAGAGATACCGGCCGACCGTTTCCGGCGTCGCGGCATCGAGTGAGGGGTAGTTGGGGTTTTTGGTCTGGTGATCAAAAACCGGCGCTCCCATGGCTCACGTATTCAAGCAGTGTTCATCGGTGGCAGTGTTTCGAGAAGCGGGAACGATGCGCACGGCCCGGCGGCCGGCAACCCGGATGTCTCCCGGCAAACGACTGAGTAGTTCCCCTTTTCCGCGGCAACGCCTGATTGAATCGCAGTGCGCCGGCGCACTCTGCCGCGCGGAAGCTTGGCGAGGCGCGTCGCGGTCCAGTCGGGCCGCGACGGGGGAGGAGCTTCGCTCCATCTCTCAGCTTCCGCTACGCGGAAGCTTGGCGAGGCACGTCGCGGTCCGGTCGGGCCGCGACGGGAATGGTGGGAGATCCGAGACTCGAACTCGGGATTGCGTCTCGCACGTCGTGAATTATGTTTCTCATAGGTAACAAGACACTAACGAACATCGAAAAACATGGATATCCGTTAGCATTTTATTAGCACTGGAGCGCGATGGCTTCGATCCACAAAAGACAAAATAGTCCCTTCTGGTGGGGAGCGTTCACCCTGCCCAGCGGCAAGCGCGCGTTTCGTTCCACGAAGTGCCTCAAACGCGGCGACGCGCTCAAGGTGTGCATCGCGTGGGAGTCGGCGGCGCAAAGTCGCTCGACGGACGCGCAGATTCGCCGCGTGTTCTCCGATCTCCACCGGGCGATCCACGGGCGCGCCATGGAATTGGCCAGTGTCGCCAGCTACGCAGAGCAATGGTTGAAGCGAAAGACCGGGGAGACCGCGAAGGCGACGCTCGCCGCGTACACCCGCGCGTCACAGGACTTCATCAGGTTCATCGGCGACCGTGCGCACTCCGATATCGCGAGCATCACACCGGCCGAAATCGCAGCCTGCCGCGATTCGTGGGCCGCGACAGGCGCGCCCAAGACTGTAAACAACAAGCTCAAGGCGATCCGGGTCATGTTTCAAAATGCCTGGCGCGACGGCATCATCGTCGAGAATCCCGCAGCGAAGGTCCCGACGCTCAAAGAGACCGAGAAAACCACCCGCCGCCTTTTCACCGTCGCAGAACTCAAGAAGATCCTGGGTGCCGCAAAAGGAGAATGGCAGGGCGTGATCCTCGCCGGTCTCTACACCGGGCAGCGGCTCGGCGACATCGTGCGGTTGCGCTGGAACCAAGTGGATCTGGTCGAAAAGCAAATCTCGCTGACCACGTCGAAAACCGGGCGGAGACAAATCATCCCCATCGCGGAGCCGTTGCTCGCCTGGCTCAACGACCATGCTGGCGACGAGGCTACTGGTCCGGTCTTCTCAAAACTCCACGGCATGCTTGAGCGTGGCGGCTCGTCTCCGCTGTCCCAGGATTTCCACGACATCCTGGTCACCGCCGGCATGGCGACCGAGCGCGAGATCAACCGCGACAAGACCGGACCGGGACGGCGTGCCCGCCGGCCGCGTGGCGAACTCACCTTCCACTCCTTGCGGCACACGGCCACGTCATGGCTCAAGGCCGCCGGCGTTTCAGAAGCCGTCGCCCGCGACATCATCGGGCACGATTCCGCCGAAGTCTCCCGGCACTACACCCACGCGAGCGAATCAGATAAAGCTGCCGCGGTTGCTCGGCTGCCGAAGGTAAGCTGAGCAAGCCTACTGCCTCTCCCCGCCGTTCGTGCGCGGCATCGATGGAATGCGGAAGTGGACGGACTCGATGCTTCACGACCTGCCACGGCCCACGGAAGACGGCAAGAACGCCTGATGGAACGGCTTCGACAGGTGTCGGCGTCTGAAATTGCCGTGATGTGTACGGTGACGAAGGTGTGGCTGCGCACCGTCCTTTCGTGAGGGTGAACCTGCTTCCCGTCGTGCATGCGCCAGGAGTCCCGTGCGCGATGCCGGTTCCGTCCGGAAGGACGTCTGGGTTAAGAGGCGAGTCGTCTCCAACCCAGTCTGTGAGGGCGTGGGATGGATTGGCATGGACCGCGAACGATCTGGGATGGGTCTCTGGAAAGCGCGACCATTCATGCAGAGTCGTCGCCATTTGGCTGTGGCGGAATTCCGCGGCTCAGTATTCCCTTGCGTCCAGACCGATGGACCCCGGCAAGGATCATTACCTCAAGCGTGAGCTGTATGAATTGATCCAGAAGGACGGGCGCATCTTCGATTTTCTGCAGGAGGGGGCGCTCGATGGCCTGTGGTACTGGGATGTCGAACGGCCGGCTGAGGAGTGGCTGAGTCCGCGCTTCAAGGAAGTCCTCGGCTACGAGGATCATGAGGTGCCGAACAGCTCCGAGTGGTGGCAGGCGCATATCTTCGCCGAGGACCTCCCGGTCGCGCTGGAGACTTTCCGCAAGCACTTCGCCG
The DNA here is from genome assembly GCA_014879845.1 of Opitutaceae bacterium. GTDB lineage: Bacteria > Verrucomicrobiota > Verrucomicrobiia > Opitutales > Opitutaceae > JAEWQP01. The sequence goes on along the minus strand of JACSRI010000065.1, from coordinate 25,753 downwards.
ACCCGCGCCACCCCTACGACCAGGTCGTCCGCTATCGCCATAAGACCGGCTCGACGGTGTGGATCCGATGCCGGGGCATCGCGATCCGCGACGGGTCCGGACGGCCGGTGCGCATGCTGGGCGTGCACACCGATGTCACCGCGGTGATCGATGCCGAGCGCCTGCGGCTCAAGGACAGCGCATCACGGGAGGCGGCGGGACGGTTCCGCCTGATCGCGGAGTCGTTGCCGCAGCTCATCTGGATCTGCGATACGGAAGGGCGAGCCGATTTTCTCAGCCGACAGTGGATTGACTACACCGGGGCGCCTGAAGAGATGCAGATCGGTCCCGGATGGCTTCAATCCATCCATCCCGATGACCGCGTTGCGTTTGTTCGTGCGATGGAATCGAAACTGCCGCCGGGCGGCTCGATCCAGACCGAGTTTCGCATCCGTCGTCACGATGGGGTGTACCGTTGGTTTGACACACGGGCGACTCCCCTGCGCGGGGCGGAGTGCCGGGTCCTGAAGTGGATCGGGTCCAGCGCCGACATCGAGGAGCAACGCGAGACCCACGCCGCCATGCGGGCGAGCGATGAACGCCTCAAGGCGATCATCAGCCACATGCAGGAAGGGCTCATCGTCGCCGACACCAGCGGCGAGCTGTTGTATCTGAACAACGCTGCGCTGCAGATGCATGGCTTTGGTGAAGGGGCCGAGCCGCACCGGCGTCGCTCGGAGTTTGAGGAGATCTTCGAGCTCCAGACGCTCGACGGTGTCCTGCTGCCGCCGGACCAGTGGCCACTGGCCCGTCTTGTGCGGGGAGAGCGACTCAGGGATTTCGAGGTGCGGGTCCGCCGGCGCGATTTCGAATGGGAGCGCATCTTCCGTTACGGCGGGGCACAGGTGCTCGAGGACGCCGGAGGTCCTCTGGCGTTTCTGACCGTCGGCGACATCACGGAACGGAAGGAATCCGAGGCGCTCCTGCGTGGCCAGAAGGAGGTCCTGGAGAGGGTCACGCTGGGCGAGCCCCTGCCCCGGACGCTCGAGGTGTTGCTGCGCTTTGCCGAGTCGCAGTCGGTGGACATGCTCTGCTCGGTCCTGCTCCTGGAGTCCGATGGGCGGCGGGTGCGGCACGGTGCGGCGCCGAGCCTGCCCCCTGAATATTGTCGTGCGATCGACGGGGCAGCGATCGGGCCCAGTGCGGGTTCGTGCGGCACGGCGGCCTACCGCAAGGAGCCGGTCTTTGTGGCCGACATCGCGAGCGATCCGCTCTGGGCGGACTACAGGCACCTCGCGCTTGCGCACGGGTTGAGGGCGTGTTGGTCGACGCCGATCTTCGATTCGCAAAGAAACGTGACCGGGACGTTTGCGATCTACCACCGCCGGGTCGGCCTGCCGACGGACCGTCACAGGCGGCTCATCGAATTTGCCACGCATACGGCGGCGATCTGTATCAATCGGCATCGGACAGAAACGGCGCTGGTGGAGAGCGAAACCCGGTACGCCCGGGCTGTGCGGGGCACTCACGACGGGCTGTGGGACTGGAATATCCTCACCGGCGAGGACTACCTCTCGCCGCGATGGAAGGAATTGCTGGGTTTCTCCGACAGCGAGCTTCCAAATGTCTCCGGCACGTTCTTCTCCCGCCTGCATCCCGACGATGTGGGTCCGGTGCAGGCCGCGGTCGCCGCCCATCTCCAGCGAAGGAAGGCCTACGACATCGAGGTACGCCTACGCACAAAATCCGGGGACTATCGTTGGTTTCATTGTCGCGGTCAGGCCGAATGGAGCGAGGAGGGCCAGCCGCTGCGCATGGCCGGTTCCATCTCGGATGTGACCGAGCGCGTCAGGTCGCAGAAAGCACTGCGGGACACGGTGGAGTTCAAGCGACAGATCATCGCCGGCGCCAACGACGGGATCGCCGTACTCGACCGTCGCCTGTGTTACATCACCTGGAATCCTTTCATGGAGCGGCTCATGGGACTGCGTGCGGATGAGGTGCTTGGCCGATCGGTCGAGGAGCTCTTTCCGTGGGTGCGCAAGGGCGGGGCCCTCGCGGCGTTGCGGCAGGCCCTCGCGGGGGAGACGACATCGCTGCCCGACAGCGTGCGAATCCGCGCGAAGGACGACCGCACCTGCTGGGTGCACGCGCGGCTCGCGCCTCTGCGCAACGCCACCGGCGAGATCATCGGCGTGATCGTCGCGGTCATCGACATCACGGAGCGCAAGGTCGCGGAACAGTCGCTGCGCCGGTCGCACGAACAGCTGCGCGCGCTCGCGGCGAGGCTGCAGCTGGTCCGTGAGGAGCAGAGCGCGCACATCGCGCGCGAGATCCATGATGTGCTCGGACAGCAGCTCACCGCGCTCAAGCTGGACCTGGCCTGGCTGAAGCGGCGCGTGGCCGGTGTCACCGATATTGAGATACGAGAGGCGCTGACGAAGAAGATCCACACGACCACCGGCCTGGTCGACACGACGATCCACACCGTGCAGAAGATCGCGACCGAGCTGCGCCCGGGCCTGCTGGACAAGCTGGGATTGGCGGCGGCCCTCGACCACGAGGTGCGCGAGTTCGCCGAGCGGGCCGGGCTGGGCTGCACGCGGGACATCGCAGCGGAGCCCCTCGATCTCGACCCCAAGCGGTCCATCGAGGTGTTTCGCATCGCCCAGGAGTTGATGACGAACATCGCCCGACACGCCCAGGCGACGGCCTTTTCCGTACGGCTCGCCCGCGCACCGCACGGCCTCACGCTCGAGGTGCGGGACAACGGGCGCGGGATCACCGCCAAGGAGATCGAGGACGCCGACGCCCTGGGCCTGCTCGGCATGAAAGAGCGTGCCCAGCTCATCGGGGGCTGTCTTGATCTGAGTGGCGAACCGGGGAAGGGGACGACGGCGATCCTGACCCTGCACAAGCAGCCCGTATCATGAAGATCCTGCTCATCGACGATCACCTGGTGGTCCGCCAGGGCATGAAACAGATCCTCGAGGACGAATTTCCGCGTGCCTCGTTCGGGGAGGCATCGACCGTCGCCGAGGCCATGCGCCTCGTGCAGAAGGAGCAGTGGAGCATCGTCCTGCTCGACCTCACGCTCCCGGACCGCAGCGGGCTCGATGCGCTGGTTGAGCTCAAAGCCATCCGCCCTTCGCTGCCGGTGCTCGTGCTCAGCATGCACCCGGAGGCGGAGTTCGCCCTGCGTGTGATCAAGGCCGGCGCGGCCGGGTATCTCACCAAGCAGAGCGCCGCGGAGGAGATGCTGGCTGCGGTCCACAAGGCCCTGGCCGGCGGTCGCTATATCACGGCCTCGCTCGCCGAAAAGCTGGCGGCCGATGCCGTCACGGGCGATTCGCGCCCCCCCCACGAGCAGCTTTCCGATCGGGAGTATCAGACCATGCAGATGCTGGCCGCCGGGAAGGCGGTCAAGGAGATCGCCGCGACGCTCGGCCTCAGCGGCAAGACGGTCAGCACGTATCGCGCACGCGTCCTCGAGAAGCTGGGTCTGTCCAGCACGGTGGAGCTCGCCCGCTACGCCATCACGCACGGTCTGGTCAAATAGGGGCCGATCGGCCCAGAGACAGCGCATGCGTGTAGGGCGTGGCCTACGCGATGGTGCGTAGTGGACCGACATCGTTTTCAGACATCGGCCAACTGGGCGCTGATCCGGATCTCGGATACGATGGCGCCATGTCCGAGATCCGCCAACGTCTCAAGGTATTCATCGTCGATGATTCGACGTTGATGCGCGAGCGCCTGACCGAGCTGCTCGGCACGGTGGCGACGATCGAGGTCGCGGGCACGGCGTCGACCGCCGCCATGGCGATAGCGTCGATTCGGGCCGGTCGCGTCGATGCCGTGATCCTCGACATCGATCTCAACGGCGAGAGCGGGCTCGACGTGCTCAAGGCCGTGAAACAGGGGCCGGGCGCACCGGTCGTGATCATGCTCTCGATCCACTCGACCGCCGAGCTGGGCGTGCACTGCCGCGCCGCTGGCGCGGACTACTACTTCGAGAAGGGCGGTTCGTACGACGGCATCATCGGCGTGCTGGAGCGACTCGGGGAACAGCACGCCCGGGCCGCGTCCTGACTGCGCCCGACCACCCCGAACATTTTCCATCAACCACACCTCAAACCAATGAACCTGAAATACACCAACAGGGCGCTTGTTGCCCTCACCATCGCGCTCCTGGGCGCGGTCCAACTGTCCGCCGACGTCGTCGAGACAAAGAGCGGCGCCCGCATCGTGGGCAAGGTCGTCAAGGTCGACGGCGGCTCAGTCGTGGTCAGCACAGACTACGCGGGCACGGTCACGATCAAGCAGGCGGATGTCTCCGCCATCACGACCGACGAGGCCATCGCGGTCCGTCTCGCGAGCGGCACCCGCGTGGAAGGCCGTGTCTCCGGCACCGCGGACGCGCTGCAGATCGCGAGCCGCGACGGCACGATCAACACGTCGGTCGACAAGGTCGCGGCGTCGTGGGCGGCCGGCGGCAAGGATCCGCAGATCGCCGCGCTCGAGCGCAGCTGGGCCTTCGAGGCCGGCGTGGATATCACCGGACGCTCCGGCAACAAGAGCCAGCTCGGCACGGCGGCCAACTTCCGGGCCACGCTCGCCGGTCCCACGGATGCTCTCGTGTTCTACACGGGCTACGATCGCCAGGAGACCGACAACGAGGTCTCGGCCGACCAGTTCAAGGCCGGCGTCGACTATACCAACGCCTTCTCCGGGAAATACTCGTGGTATGTGCGCAACGAGGCGGGTTTCGACCGCATCAAGGACATCGACTTCTACGATGTGGCGGGCGCGGGTCTCGGCTACGACTTCGTCAAGTCGGCGCGCCAGACGCTGACGGGACGCTTCGGTTTGTCCTTCCGCAGTGAGAACTACGGCAACCCGGCCACGGAGGACCTCAACGCCGTCGGTCTCGACCTCGGCCTCAACAACGAGATCAAGTTCAAGACCTGGAGCATGGTCAACCGCCTCTCCGTGGTTCCCGCCTTCAACGACTTTGGCAACTACCGCCTCGCCCATGAGAGCTATGCTGAAATGCCGCTGGTGAGCACCAACTGGCGCATCCGCATCGGCCTGACCAACGATTACAACAGCAAGCCGGGACCAGGCATCGAGAAGATGGATACCGGCTACTTCACCCGTCTCGTGCTGAACTGGAAGTAATCCCTGCGCCGGGCGGGCTGCGGCGTGCGCCGCGCAGCCCGCCCTGTTCTGAGTTCCTCCCCTTTCCTGCCCCCCATCGCCGCGTCGCGGCACCTTTCGCGTCCCGGGCTTTCCGGGGCCCACACACCCTGTCCCATGACCTCTTCCTCCAACGCCTCCCACACCTGGGAATTCTTCCGCTCCGGCGGCCTCGACCAGGTCACGCTCGCCTCGGGCGCCGACCTCCTCAACCTCAAGCACCTCGACCAAAAACTCTGGGTCGCGCTCAGCTGCCCCGTCAAGGGCCTCGAACTCGACGAAAAGACCCTGGGCCTGATCGATGCCGATAAAGACGGCCGTATCCGCGTGCCGGAGTTGCTCGCCGCCATCGACTGGGCGGCTGCTCACCTCAATGACGCCAGCGTGCTCCTGCGTGGGCACGATTCCGTTCCGCTGGCCGCGCTCGACGCCGGCAGCCCGCAGGGCGCCGGCGTGCTCGCCTCGGCCCGCGGCATCCTGCGCAACCTGGGCAAGGCGGACGCGACATCCATCTCGCTCGCCGAGGCCAGCGACACCGCCAGGATCTTCGGACAGAGCAAGTTCAACGGCGACGGTGTCATCACCGTGCAGTCGACGGACGATGCCGCTCTCCAGCAGCTGATCGGTGAGATCGCCGCCACGCAGGGCAGCGTGGCCGATCGCTCCGGCCTGTCCGGGATCGACCAGGCTCGCGTCGATGGTTTCTTCGCCGCCGCGTCGTCGTATCTGGCCTGGTCCGCACAGGGTCGGTCGCCGGCCGTGCTGTCGCTCGGCGACAAGACCGCCGCCGCCGCGGACGCAGTGGCCGCGTTGCGCGACAAGGTCGACGACTTTTTCGCCCGGTGCCGGCTCGCCGCGTTCGATGCGCGGGCGCTGAACGCCGTCAACCGCCAGGAGAACGAGTACCTGGCCGTTGCCGCGCAGGACATGAAGATCACCTCCCAGGAGGTCGCAGGATTCCCGCTTGCCCGCATCGAGCCGGATCGGGCGCTGCCGCTGACGACGGGTGTCAATCCCGCGTGGGCTGGCAAGGTCGCCGCGCTGCGCCAGGCCGCTTTCCCCGGCAAGGTCAGCGTGACGGAGGCGGAGTGGCTCGCGCTGTGCGACCAGGTCGCTGCGTATACGACCTGGAAGGCCGGCATCGTCGGAGGTGCGGTCGCGGCGCTCGGCGAGGATCGTCTGAAGGCGATCCTGGCTGGCGGCGGCAAGGATGCACTGAGCGCGCTGATCGCGGAGGACCTCAAGTTCGCCGGCGAGGTGGCGTCGATCGATGCCACCGCCCGGTTGCTGCGTTATGCCCGCGACCTGCGCACGCTGCTGCACAACTTCGTCAACTTCGGGGATTTCTACTCGCCGGATCGCCTGGCCACGTTCCAGGCCGGCACGCTCTTCCTCGACAGTCGCTCGTGCGATCTGTGCGTGCGTGTCGACGATCCCGGCGCGCATGGCGCCATGGCGGGCCTCGCGAAGTTCTACATCGCCTACTGCGACCTCAAGCGCCCGGGTGGTGAGTCCATGAAGATCGCCGCCTGCTTCACGCAGGGCGACAGCGACTACCTGATGGTCGGCCGCAACGGCCTGTTCTACGACCGCAAGGGACGCGACTGGGATGCGACGATCATCAAGGTCATTGATAACCCGATCTCGATCCGGCAGGCGTTCTTCGCGCCCTACAAGAAATTCATCCGGGGGATCGAGGAGGCGGCCGCCAAGCGTGCGGCCGCGGCCGAGGCGGCCTCGGATGCGAAGATGTCGGCGGCCGCCAACGCGGCGGCCAATGTCGACAAGGGCCCGAAGCCCGAGCCGAAGAAGCTCGATGTCGGCACGGTCGCGGCCATCGGTGTGGCCGCCAGTGCGGCGGTCGCGGTGTTGACCTCCATCGTCGGTGGCATCCTCGGGCTCGCGGCGTGGCAGATCCCGCTCGCGGTCATCGGCGTGCTCCTCGCGATCTCCGGACCGTCGATGCTGGTCGCCATGCTCAAGCTCCGCCAGCGCACGCTCGGGCCGGTGCTCGATGCGAATGGCTGGGCGATCAACGGTCGCGTGAAGGTGAACATCCCGTTTGGCACGGCGCTCACCAGTCGCGCCGTCCTGCCCGCCGGCTCGCGCCGCAACCTGACCGATCCGTATGCGGAGAAGAAGACGCCCTGGGGCCGCTACCTGTTCCTCCTCGTGCTGGTCGGCGCAGCGGTGTGGATCCGCTGGGACCACAATCGTCGCGGGCATTACTTCTGGCAGAAGCCCGTCGTCGAGGTGCCGGCAGAGCCGACTCCCGCGGCGCCGGACACTCCGGCGTCACCCTGATCTCGCGGCATCGTTCCGGTTCCGACTGCTCCACCCACGGACTGCCCGCGCCTCATGCATCACGAAGATAATACTTCGAGCGAGCTGGCGCGCAGCCGTGGTGGAGCATCGGGCCTGCCGTGTGTGTCGCGCGACGCAGGCACGTGTCCTCGGGAGGAGCCGACGCAGCAGATGCAGCGCCTTGCCCGCGTCGGATTGCTGGCGGCCGGCGTCGCGCACGACCTGAACAATCTGCTCACTCCGGTTCTCCTGGCGGTGCCCATGCTGCGGGCGGACATGCCGGACGGCGAAGGCCGCGAGCTCCTTGCGCTGATTGATCGAGGCGTGCGACACAGTGCGGATCTGTCGAGGCACATGCTTGCGGTGGCGCGCGGTGCGGAGAGGGAGCATCACCGGATCGACTTGCATGCCGCGATCGGGGACACAGCGAGCCTTCTGCGCGAGGTTTTGCCCCAGTCGATACGCTTGGTGATCGAGGCGGGCCCGGGGCCTTGCTGCGCCGAGGGCAACCCGACGCAAGTCCACCAAGTGTTGTTCAATCTCTGCCTCAACGCGCGCGACGCGATGGCAGGGGGTGGAGTGCTCCGCATCGGATTGGAGAACAAGCGGCTCGACGACGCGGCAGCGGCCGGTCTCCCGGGAGCGAGGCCAGGAGAATTCACGGTGATCGCGGTCCGAGACACCGGAACGGGGATCGCTCCCGGGATGCTCTCGTGTATCTGGGAGCCGTTTGTGACGACCAAGCCATCGGACAAGGGAACCGGGCTCGGCCTCTCCACAGTCCGCGCCATCGTCGCCGACCATCAAGGGTTCGTCACCGTCGAGACTGCCGTGGGGCACGGAACGACGTTCCGGGTGTGGCTGCCCCGCTCGAACACGGAAGCGCGCGCGGGTGAATCCGCCAGCGTTGCCACACCCGGGGGCGACCGGGCGAAGCTGTTTATTGTCGCGGAGGACGAAGCGTTCGTCCGCCATGCCATCGCCGGGGCCCTAAACGAACGTGGCCACCGGGTGTTCGTGGCCGCCAATGTGATGGAAGTCGTGACGCTTTGCGCCCGGCATCGCGGCGACACGATCATCGTGATCGGAGGCCTCGAATCGGCCGTATCGGACTACGGCGACATCGGGCGCCACCTGCGCGAACTCAGTCCAGGTGTGAGCATCGTGCGAGCCGGTGCCGTGATCCGACGGGCAGGGCTGAGTTCCACGGCGATTGTTGTCGATCCTGCACGGTTCGAGTCGTGGTTGACCACGATATGCGACTCCAGTGTCGGGCACGATCGATCCGCTTGATTAATGGAGCTGTTCTGCCGTATGAAGTGGATTGGACCGCAACCCCATGGATAGCTCTGAACGGGCTCTCGACCATCCTGCGCGCCTGTCCGCGCTTCGCCGCCTCCAGTTGATGGACGCGCCACGAGAGCCGAGCTTTGACCGGCTCACGCGTCTTGTTGCGCGTTTTCTCAACGCACCGGTCTGTCTGGTATCGCTGGTCGACGATCACCGCCAGTTCTTCGTCTCGGCCGAAGGACTCGGAGGCAGCGTCGGCGAGGCGCGGCAGACACCCCTGACTCATTCGTTTTGTCAGCACGTGGTCACCTCCGGTCAGCCGCTGGTCGTCTGTGACGCCCGCACGCACCCCAGGGTCTGCGACAACCTCGCGATCCGGGACCTTGGTGTGCAGGCCTACCTCGGTCTTCCGCTGACATCTCCCGATGGATACGTGTTGGGGTCGTTCTGCGTGATCGACTCGAAGCCGCGGGATTGGTCGCCGCTCGAGATCGAACTCATGACCGAGCTGACGCACCTCGTCGCCACGGAGATCTCTCTCCGCCATGAGAGCATCGAGCTCAGGGAGTCCGAAGAGGTAGTTCGTGTGTCGCGTGAACGCGTGGAGAAGATTTTCCGCTCGGCTCCCGTCGGCATGGTGCTCCACGACGCGACGGGCGCGATTGTGGAGGGCAATGCTTCGGCGCAACAGATCCTCGGACTGGACCGTGACCAGATGCTCGGCGTTTCCTCGCTCGATCCCCGCTGGCAGACGGTCCACGAGGATGGTTCGCCGTTTCCAGGAGAGGAGCATCCGGCAATGGTCTCACTTCGCACCGGGAGTCCTCAGCGCGACGTGGTGATGGGCGTGCGTCGAGGCGACGGCTCGTTGGTCTGGGTCCAGGTAAACAGCGAGCCGATCTGCTGCGCCGACGGCAGCGTATCTTTCGTCGTCGTGAGTTTTGCGGACATCACAGAGCGCAAGGAGGCCCTGGAGCAGGTAGCGAGGGCGGAGCGGCTCACGCGCATCGTGACCGACGGTCTGCCCGGCATGGCGGCCTACTGGACCCGGGACCTGCGCTGCTCCTTCGCCAACAAGGCCTACCTGGAGTGGTTCGGCCGCGAACCCGGTGCCATGGTCGGCATCTCGATGCGGGAACTGCTCGGGGAGGATCTCTTTCGGGTCAACGAACCGTACATCCGCGGTGCCCTGGCGGGTGAACGCCAAAGTTTTGAGCGCAAGCTGACCAAGGCTGATGGAAGCGTTGGATACACGTGGGCTCATTACATGCCGGATGTCGCCGAGGATGGAGTGACGGTCCGTGGCTTCGTCGTCCTGGTTTCGGATATCACCGGGATGAAACTGAAGGACGCGGCTCTGCGGGAAAGCGAGGAACGCATGCGGCTCTTCGCCGCCTATGCGCCGGCCTCGGTGGCGATGTTCGATCGCGAGATGCGGTACCTGGTCCACAGCGCCCGGTGGTTGCGGGACTACCGACTGGGCGAACAAGACCTCATCGGTCGTTCACACTACGAGGTGTTTCCGGAGATCGGGGAATCCTGGAAGGCGATACATCGTCGGTGTCTTGCAGGGAAGACGGAGACCTGCGATGCCGCCCGGTTTGAGCGCGCAGACGGAAGTGTGCAGTGGTTGAGCTGGCGGGTGCAGCCGTGGCACGATGGTTCGGGCGCCATCGGCGGCATTGTGATGTTCACCGAGGATATCACCGAACGCGTCCGTATCAGTGAGGAGCTGCGCCTGAGCCGGGAGCAGTTGCAGGCCGCGGTGCTGGCCGCGGACATCGGTGTGTTTGAGCACGATCATGGCGAGGACACGCTCTACTGGTCGCCCCAGCAACGGGTCATCTTCGGGCTTTCGCAGGACGAGCCGGCATCGCTAGCGCTGTATCTCACGTTTCTGCATCGGGAGGACAAGGATCGGATCATCGAGGCGGTGCGCCGGGCGCACGACCCGTCCGGGGATGGCCGCTTCGACATCGAGCACCGCATCGTCCGGCGAGACGGGAGCGTGCGCTGGATCGTGACTCGTTCGAAGACGGAGTTTACGGGGACCGGCTCCGGCCGACGTCCGGTACGGACGATCGGCGCGGTGGTCGACGTGACCGAGCGCAAAGAGCTTGAGGCGCAGCTCACCGTGGCGCGAGATCAGGCCCTCGAGGCGTCGCGGCTCAAGTCCGAGTTTCTCGCCAACATGAGCCACGAGATCCGGACTCCGATGAACGGGGTCATCGGCATGGCCTCGATGCTGGCCGAGACGCGGCTGGACGACGAACAGCAGGAGATGACCCGCGTCATCGTGCGCAGCGCCGACAGTCTCCTGGGCATCATCAACGATGTACTCGATTTTTCGAAGATCGAGGCGGGCAAGCTCCGCATCGAGCGTGAGGAGTTCGACCTGCGGCAGGTGATCGACGACACGCTCGCCCTGCTTGCCCCGCGCGCGCACGCCAAGCGCGTGGAACTGGCGTGCGTCTTCGACGAGCCGATCGGGGCCATGCTCATCGGCGATTCCGGGCGCATCTGCCAGGTGCTCACCAATCTCGTGGGCAACGCCATCAAATTCACCGAGCGAGGGGAAGTTGTCGTCCGCGTATCCGAAATCCGGGTGCTGCCCGAGCAGACGAGTTTCCGGGTTACCGTGAGGGATACGGGCATCGGTATTCCGGCCGAGGCGCAAGGGCGGCTATTTCAGGCGTTCACCCAGGCCGATGGCTCCACCACCCGCAAGTACGGCGGCACCGGTCTGGGGCTGGCTATCTCCCGGCAACTCGTGACCCTGATGGGTGGCGAGATCGGGTTCGAGAGTGCAGAGGGCGTGGGAACGACCTTCTGGTTCACGCTCGGTCTGCCGCGGTCGGAGGGGCCGCTCGTCGAGCCGGCGGCGTTGCCCAGGGATCTGCGTGTCCTGATCGTGGACGACAATACAACCAATCGGAACATCCTGCTGGCACAGCTTGCCCACATCGGGATCGCGGCCGACGCGGCGAAGGATGCGGCGGCAGCGCTCGCGAGGTTGAGTGGAGCGGCCTCGTCCCACCGGAGATATCACCTGGTGCTCCTTGACTGGCACATGCCGCAAATGGACGGCATGCAACTGGCCCGCGCTATCCGGAACGATCCAGCATTGGCCGAGTGCCCACTGGTGATGCTCTCGTCGGCAGGGCCGGCCCAGGACGAGGCGGCTGTTGCAGCGATCGGTTACGCGGCCTTCCTCACGAAACCCGTCCCTGAGCGCGTGCTGCATCGCACGATCGAGCGCATCGTTGGTCGCCCGGCGATCGAGCCGGGAAGAGAGCTCACCGCCGTGCCGACGACACATCGGAAGCTGAAGCTGCTCGTTGCTGAGGACAATCCCGCCAACCAGATGGTCATCCAGATGATGGCGACGAAGCTGGGCCACTCTGCAGATGTCGTCGGCAATGGCGTGCTGGCCCTACAGCGTCTGGCGGTGCGGCGCTACGATGCTGTCCTGATGGATTGTCAGATGCCGGAGCTGGATGGATACGAGACCACCCGGCGCCTGCGGTCGGGTGCCGCATCGGTGCTCGATCCCAAGGTGCCTGTCATCGCGTTGACAGCCTATGCCATGGCCGACGACCGAGGGCGTTGTCTGGCAGCCGGCATGGATGACTACCTGACCAAGCCGCTGCGCGCACGTGACCTTTGTGCAGTGCTGCGACGCAATGGACTCACTGAGCAGGTGGACTCCACGGTTATGAAGCCCGAGGCGGAAAACCTCATGCCGGAGTTGTCGCGCGGAACAGACGCGGACTCCGAACTGCTGGATCACGACCTGCTCGAGAGCATGCGAGGCCTCCCTGGCCGGCGCGGTCCATCGCTGCTACCGGAGTTGATCGCCGCCTTTCGAAACGATGAAGCCTCTCGATACGACGAGTTGTACCGGCTCTCTGAAGCCAGGGATGGCAGTGCGCTCGCGCACGCCGCCCACGCCTTCGCTGGTTCCTGTGCCGCCGTCGGGGCCGTGGAGTTGAGATCTGCTGTCACCGCCCTGGAGCACGCGGCGAAGGCCGGGGCGTGGATGGACGTGCCTAGCCTGTTGACCAGGATCCTCGACCTTCGCGATCACACCGCCGCCGCTCTGTCGCAGGTCACGGACGCATCATCGTGAGAGTCCTGGCCTGGCAGCCTGTCGGACTCGAGGAAGTCCGGCAGATTACTCGCGACTCTTCATAACGGAGTGCGTCTGGGACCGGGGAGTCGCGGCCGGACCGGTGAAGGGCTTTAACTGTGGGCGCGGTCGCCCCAGCCCCTCGGGGCGTCAGCGCGCGGCGGAAGTGAGCCACCGTGTGCGTGACGGCCCGCACGTTCGTCGCGCCGAGTGTCGTGGCGTTTGCAGAAGCGGCGAAAATCGACCGTGCTATCCGCAGCCGAGGGCTTCAAAATGGGCGGGAACTTCGCGCGTCCGGTGAGACCTGACTCTACCGCGTTGGGCCGCACTCGTCGGCGCGTTCGTAGCCCGAATCTGTCAGGGCGAGGATTTCCCCCTTCGAATCGGTGGCCTCAATCAGCCCCAGTTTCAGCAACTCGCGGAACGCGCGCTCCCATTTGGCCTCGATCCTTCGCTCCATGGTGTCCGGAACAAACTCGCGCCCACCAATCGTCACGCCGTAACCGCTGTGCGTTTTCGCGCGTAGCGCGCTGCCGTCTTGGGCGAGAGACATTTCCACGAGCAGCCGCTTCGCATCGTCACTCAAATGATCCGGATCAAGATATTCCGACGAAGCTGACTGCGCGTGCACCGGTTTGGCCCCCGCCTCTGACGCGGCCATTTTCTGCAACTCCGCCCGAGTTTCCGGAAACGGTTCGCCATGGCAGAATCGTTCGAGCAAGTGCTCCGCCTTGCGGCGGATGCGTTCCTCAAGCTCCACCCCGGACCACACGCTACAATTCAGAAAACCCTGCTTGGAGGCTTCCGCTTTTATTTTCTCGCGCAACCCTGCGCTGACCTTACCACCGCCCACGACGATCACTTGATCGGGTTTCGCTCCTCCATCGGCGAGTTTCTTCACATCGGACGCGACCTTCGCGAGTGTCAGGTTTTTGAAGTTTGCGCAGAGCATCACGGATGTCTTGCCGCTCTCGTCCTTGTTCCAGATGTCGCGCCCACCGTCTGCTCCTGCATCGCCCAGCCACTCGGCGTTGGGCCAACCATCGCGCAGCGCGTAGGCCAGCACCAAACGTTCGAATTCCCGGCCGGAAAAGTCTTCAAAGTGGACGGCGCGCACCTCTCGATTGATGGGAACTGCGGCGCCAGCGGTGTTCGACGCGGCGGCCGGCGCAGGGCTCGGCGGCTTCGCGGACGGCGACACCGCGCGAAGCCTCTTTTGCATGTGCTCGTTCATCCGTTGGTGATAGGCGGTCGCCCGCTCGATCGACGTCGTGATCGCTGGGCGAAACAGCTCGACAAAAATCCGTGCCGGCGATCGCTCCTCCGGCGGATATGCTCCCTTGCGGTGAACGTATTTTTGCACGGCGCTTAGGAAGCCTTCGGCATCCGATGCCACCATGTCTTCCCATTCGACATCCTTAATCGTGGATGGATACAGATCAGGAAAAATCGGTTCAAATTTCGGGGCGAAGTCCTGAAGTTCTTGGTTCTTCTCCAAAAGGTTGGTCATCTGCGCGACGGTCCAAAGATAGGAGTCGTTCAATTCGAGATCGAGCGCATGGCAGGAACACGAGACTGTGTTTTCGAGCAGGGCGTAGTAGGCTTGGGCGAGCAGCAGAAGAAGGTTCAAGCCTCCGTTGCGTTGATCTTCCGGCGCCATGGTTGGAAACTTGCCGTCGGCAGGATCGCTCGCCGGTTTTGCCGCCGAGCCCGTCCCGTGTTTGGCCTTCAGGATTTCCGCCCAACTTTTCGCACGCACCGCGTATTGCGCCCGCTGGTGCATCACCTCCGGCGGCGGCGGATCGTAGACGTGACGATCTGGCTCGTCGTAGACTTGCAGCCAGTTCAACGCCTCTGCGAAAAGCACGTGCGCCTCTGGCGGAAATTCGGCGGCCGGTTTGCACGTAAATCTCACGCCGCCCGCTCCATACTCCATGTCGAAAAGCCGGCACAGAACCTTGGCGAGTGATTCGTAGTCGGCCTCAAAAAACACGGTGTCCGCGGCCTCGGCAGTATCACCGGGCTGGAGCGCGAAGAGGTAGAAGGCGGGAGACACGCCGAACGGTTGCTGTAGCGCCAAGACGCGGCAACGCAGAAGGTCGAAGTTTGCGTCGGCCCCGGATTCGCTCGAGGCGACTGGTTCTCATTCCGCCTTTCCGCACATCTGGCGGGCGCCAACCGATGCCGCTGGCTGCTCCTTGCTAGCGTGGTGAATCGGCGCGAAAGAGCGCCGAGAGGAGCCGGCGATGCGGCTCCTCTTGCGTCGGTTTGACGCTGAAATTCGTGTCGCGCGCATCCCATTATTGGTCGCGAGCGCCGCGTGCCGTGGTGTCCCTGCGCCCCGAGCGGGAGGGCCGTCGGCGGCGAGGAACAAGCGAAGGCGGGTTCCCTTTAGGGTGCCTTCGTTTGTTCTGGTCGCGCAGCGGCGACGCCGATGGCGGGACCCGCCAGCAGGGACACCACGGTTCGCGCCGCTCGTGCTGAATGGCACGCTTCACGCGCCCGTCGTCCTTATGAAGTCATAAGGGTTTTGCGTCTCAAAGAAACAAACACAGGTGGCGCGCGGCTGCGGTGCGCTTCGGGATCGCGGGTGACGGATCGACTACAGCGCGCACGACTACCGTGATTTCGGGTGATGCGGGTCATCGCGGTCGCGGACGGCCTGCGTTGCACTCGCGGGATGATCACGGTCGGCGTCATCCGCAACGGCAGCACGTACCTCACGCATCATCTCCGCAAGAACGACTATTGGCAGGAAGGCGAAAAAGAGGTGGTCGGCGAGTGGATTGGGCACGGCGCGCAGATGCTGGGCCTCGAAGGCGCAGTGACGAACAAATCGTTCGACGCGCTGCGTCGGAATCGACACCCGGACACCGGCAAACGCCTTACGGCGCGCGAGAACAAGGCGCGCATGGCGCTGTTCGACATCCAGCTTTCTGCGCCAAAGGACGTGAGCGTGCTCGCGATGGTCGGCGGCGACGATCGCGTACGCGCCGCGTTTTTCGAATCGGCGAAGACGATCGTGTCCGAGATGGAGCGATACGCCGCCGTCCGCGAACGTCGCGGTGATGCACGGAACTCCGAATCGTTTCGCCTAACTGGCAATTTCGTCGGTGCGATGTTCCTGCACGATGCCAGCCGGGATCTTGACCCGCAGTTGCACGTGCACGTCGTGCTCGCGAACGCGACGTGGGATGCCGATCTATCGCGATGGATGGCGCTGCAACACGCCGAGATCATGCGCGCCTCGCCGTATCTTCGCCAGGCCTTCTATCGCGAACTCGCCGGCCGGTTGCACCAGCTCGGTTACGAAACCCACGGCATGAGCCCGACCGGGTTTTCGGTGCGTGGCGTCGAGCACCTGCGCGAGCGATTTTCGAAGCGCGCCCGGCAGGTTCAGAATCTGGCCGACGAATTCGCCCGGAAGAAAGGACGCAAGCCGACGCAGCGTGAGGTTGAGGTTTTGGTGCGCGAATCACGAGCGAGCAAGTTGACCGAGGTCACGACGCCCGAGGTGCGCGCCCGGCAGCGCGCAGAGCTGAGTTCCGACGAGGCGCGCGCTTTGACCGATTTGGTGGCACGTGCGTCAATCGGTCCGGCGCACGAGAAACGCTCACACGGCAACGCGCAGGAAGTCGGCGAGTCCGCACTGCGACACGTCTACGAACGACGCAGCGTCGCCCGTCAGGGCGACGTGCTGAGCGCAGCGCTCGAACTGCATCCAAACTTCGACGACTGGCGTGGATTGCGCGAGGTGATCGAATCTCACCCTGCACTGATCCGGCAGGACGGTGAGATGACGACGCAGGCGATCCGGCGCGCCGAAGCCGCAACGATTCGTCGCGTCGAGGAAGGCCGCAACACACGGTTCACTCTTGGGGACAGCGAATCGCTGCCACCAACCCTGACACCGGGTCAACGAGTTGCCGCCACGGCGCTGCTGGCCAGCACGGATTTCGTCAGCGTGCTCGTCGGCGATGCCGGCACGGGCAAGACGACCGTCCTGACCACGATCGAGCATGCGCACCAAGCGGCGGGCGGCCTGCGGTTCCTTCCGCTCGCGCCGACAACGAAGGCACGCGACGCTCTCGCGAACGCCGGTTTCGCTGACGCCGATACGGTTCAGCGATTTCTCGCGAGCGAAGCATTGCAGGCCACGGCGGCGCGGCGTGTGGTGCTCGTGGATGAGGCCGGCCTGCTTTCCAGCAACCAGCTCGAAGCACTCACCCGGATCGCACATGAGAAGCAGGCCCGCGTGTTGCTGGTTGGCGACACGAAGCAGCACTACAGCGTTCGCCAAGGCGACGCGTTGCGCAATGTCGTGAAGCACACGCACACGCCCGTCGTTCAACTTTCCGAAGTGCTGCGCCAGCGCGCGGAACCAGACCGACGTTTCAGCGAAATGCTCGCGTCCGGAAACGCCGTTGATGCGTTCCTTTTCGCGGAGCGCCGGGGTATGATCGAGGATGCCGGCGAGGATGAGACGCTGTTTGGCCGCGCCGCGGAGCACTATGCGGCAAACCTCGCATGCGGCGTGGATACGCTCGTCGTGATTCCGTTCTGGGACGAGATCGAGCGATTCAATGGGCACGCACGCGCGGCGCTACGCCGATCAGGTCAACTCGGTGAGGCCGAGGTCACACGCGAGGCGGTGAAGCCGCTTTCGTGGACCGAAGAGCAGAAACTGCAATGGGGGCAGTACAAAACCGGAGATCGTCTGCTGTTCGTGCGCGACACGCGCTTTCTCAAGCGCGGCATGTCGGCAGAAGTCGTCGATCTCCTGCCGGATGGATTGCGTGTGCGCGGTCCGAACGGTCGGGTGTCCAGGATCACGAAGAAACAGCGCGGTGCCTACGAAGTCGGGCGGGCGCAAATGCTGCCGGTCGCCGCCGGGGACCGGGTGTTGATTCGCGGGCGCGATGACACCGAAGGGTTCGCGAATGGTGATCTCAAAACTGTGGCGAGCGTCGATGCGGCGACGAACGAGGTGACGTTCACCGACGGCCACCGCCTTCCTGCCGACTTCAGAGCATGGACCTACGGACACGCTGTCACGGCATATCGCGCGCAAGGCAGCACGGCCGAGGCATCGCTCTTGGTGCTCGGCGAGGTCTCGGCCCGGGCGCTCGTCCGTCGCCAATTCTACGTTGGCAATACCCGTTTTCGGGGCGCCCACCGCATCTACGTCTCCGATCGCGAGGCGATTCTTGCGCGCCTCGCGCGCGACGATCCAGGCCGCGAGCTGGCGACAGAATTTGTCGCACGTCAGCGGCTCACGCACGCGGAGTTTGTTTCGAACCGACGACTGACACGGATGAAAGAACACCTACGCCGTGCGCTCAGGTGGGCCACGAGGGAACGATGGCGACAGCATCGCGAAGCCGTTCAGCAGAAAGTCGGAATCTGAACCATGGAAACCCGCTCATTCAGGAAACCGCGACAGCACTTCGAAACCGCGGTTCATCCGCTTCACGTGACGTTCGATGATGGCATCACTGCCCGGGTCAACCTACCGTGGGTGAGGTTCAGCGAGGCGCGATGGCATCGAACCGAACCTGACACGATTTACATCGATATCGGCGAGATGCTCGTCGTGATCACGGGTCACAATCTCGGCCCGTTGTTTTCCGCGATCGAAGAGCACACGCTTAAGCGGCTGATCGCTCATCCGGAATGGACGCGGGATCGTGACCGTGAGTTGGACACATTCGCCACGCGTATTCGATTTGTGGGTGCGACGTCACCGACTGCTGCACCACGTCACGGGACGTCGCCTCAACTCGACCTCAACCTGCCATCCCCTCACAACGACGAGGCGAGCGGAGCGGGTGCGGCGTAGGTGCGAAAGTGGAGCGCAGGCGTACGCCGGGAGCGGAGGGCTGAGTCCGCGAAGGCGGGAGTGCGACTAGCCACCGGTGTCGCGCCCGCAGCGCAGCGAGGACGCGATCCCGGCGACGAGCGCAACAGCGCGAGCTGGCCAACTCGAAGAGTTGGCCCCGGAACGAAGTGGAGGGGTGAGTGTGGGCGGGCACCCGTCGCGGGTGTCCACGCGAACAATGTGCGAGTCTGCGAGCCGATTCGCCGGAGGTGGCGATAGCGCGGAGCCGAAGCGGTCTCTGACCGCAGCGACCGGCGGTCGCCGGAGCGCAACGTCAGCGCCGGAGCCGTGGCTGTGCAGCGAGCGGCTGAATAAGTTGCTATTCATCAGTCGCTTGCCATGTATCTCCGCTGTGCCATATTTCAATTCATTATTCTATTCACGGCTAGAGCACTGCGATGCATTACTCATTAACAAACAATGTAATAGGTGTTGCATTTCTATTCATTTTTTATTCATTATCAGCAAATGCAAGAACGTGAGGCTACTCTCGCACGAATGCTTCAAACCGGAGGACTGCTTTCAGCGCAGGACCTCGCTGCGCGGTTATCGATCAGCCAGCCCACGGTTTCACGAACGCTTTCCGGGCTTGGGGGTCGCATTGCGCGTTTCGGCTCGGGTCGGTCCACGCGGTATGGGCTTCGTCGGCCGATCGGCGACCTCGGACAATCGTGGCCGATCTACCGGATCGGTGCCACAGGAGCGAGCCACCTCTGGGGAAGCCTGGAAGCGGTTTTCGGCGGCTTTGTTTTCCGGGCGTCTACTGACTGCGACTGGATTCGGTATCTATCGGAAGAGCGGACCGAGACGACGGTCTACTTTCATGGGCTTCCATTCTTTCTCAGCGATGTGCGTCCGCAGGGCTTTATCGGGCGAGCCGTGGCGCGATCGATCGCGCAGGCGCGCGGAACCCCCGAAGATCCTCGCCGGTGGACGGATGACGTCATCCTGCTCTATCTCCATGACTACGGTCACGATCTGTCCGGCAACAGCGTCATCGGCGACCGGATGCTGCAACGCGCGTTGGGTTCGTTGCGCGCGGATGTCGTGCTCCCAGAGGAGCGTGCAACCGCCTACGCGGACTCAGCGGCACGAGCCACCGCAGGTTTCCCGCCTGGTTCGTCCGCCGGAGGCGAGCAGCCGAAGTTTCCCGCCTACGTGCAACGCAACGACGGTCGACGCGACCACGTGTTGGTCAAGTTCTCGCCAGTCCGGGACACGCCGCACGGTCAACGATGGTCCGATCTGCTCGTGACCGAAGCGATTTCCAGCGAGGTCCTTCGCGATGCCGGAATCGAAGCCGCCGCCGGGACGATTATCGACGCGGCACAGCGGACTTTTCTGGAAGTCGAGCGCTTTGACCGTTCCGGTGAATTCGGAAGACGAGGCGTGCTATCACTGGAAGCAGTTGCAGCCGCTTTCGGCGACGGGGCAGACGCCAATTGGATCGATGTATCCGACGCGCTCGAGCGTCAGAACCTCCTAACAACGCAGGACGCGCGACGACTGCGATCGCTCTGGTGGTACGGTCAGTTGATCGGCAACAGCGACATGCATCTCGGAAATGTGAGCGTGTGGTTTGGCGACGAACCACTGCCGCTGCGCCTAGCTCCGACGTACGACATGCTGCCGATGCTTTTTGCGCCATCAGGCCAAGGCGAGATCGTCACGCGGGAGTTCGCAATTCCAGTGCCTTTGCCCCAGCACCTGGAAATCGCGCGAGACATGCTTCCAATCGCAGTCCGATTTTGGCTGCGCGTCTCCCAGGATCCCAGAATTTCAGAGGCTTTCCGCGTGATCGCTGCGCAGACGCTGGGATCGGTGCGGCAATGGGCGGCGCGATTTGCTGTCGACGTGCAAGGGTAACAAGCCGGCCCACAGAAGTCGGCCGCGATTGGCGTCACATCTCGGACGCTTGCGCCCATCATTTGCGGTATCCGGCCTACCGCATGTCAGGTAGAGGCGGATCGTTGTGCGCAGCACACGGCGATATTCTTCTCGCGGCAATGAATGCCGACTCTTTGCGCTCTTCTGCAACAGACAGTCCAGCACGCACCGTCGAATTCTTCCGGATTCCCGCGCCGGGCAAACGGGATCCGCACTTCGGCTTGTCTCGGGCGTGGTATTACCAAGCCGCCGCACGCGGTGAAATCAAGACCGTCGCAATCCGGCGACGTGGCACGATTCGCGGCGTGCGCCTGGTCGTCTACGACTCCGTCCGCGATTACATCCGCCGTTCGTCGGCGGACAGCCAGTGATTGCGTCGTGCGGCAGCAAGGGCGCTGCCTGAGGGCTGGAATTGACCCTGACGGCATCTGAACTCAAAAAGAGCCGTGGCTGGGATTCTCAGATTGCGCCTGTCCAAGGAAGAGCGGCTCATTCTGGAACGACGGGCAAAACGAGCCGGGATGAAAGAGGCCGCGTTCGTCCGCAAGTTGATCTGCGACGACGAGATCGTCACGGACGCTGACTTGGCCCGGTGGGCGGATTCTCGCGCTGGAGAAGAAACGCTGCGCATCAGACCACGCTCTTGAAGCGGCGACCCGGACAGCCGGCTTTGTCCGGACCGCACCCGGATCTTTGAGCAGTTCACCTCATTTTGGGCACGAGCACGAATGTTGATATCGGCCGGCGCGTCGCATGGCCCAGATCGCCCAACTACTGAATGCCATGCCCGACATTATCACCATCGCGCCCACCATGCAGCGTCTAGTCAGTGCCGCCTTCCCCGCGCTTCTTCGTGGCTTCTATTCGGAGGCCAAGCTCAACGAATGCCTTCGCATCGAAGTCCCGTCATCCGGCGAGGGCCTCACCTACAACACGCACACACTCGAACTCCGGTGCCATCTCGCCGTTACGAACCTGACGCCGTTCCAGGTGATCATCGATCGTCTTGAGGTGGAGGCGTCGCTTGACGGCGGGACACTTGGTTGCGTTCACGTCATGCCGACGACGATCAAGAGCGGAGAGCGGTATTTGCTCCTTGTCCGCGGGCGTTCATACATGCCGCCCAGTGCAATCGAATACGCAAAGGCAAACGCCAAGCATCTGAACCTTGGCGTGTCTGCCTTCGTCGTTACGAATGTCCGCCGATTCACGACAACCCGGCGGATGGACTATGTGAAGAACTTCGCGCTTCAGTAGCGAGAGATCCGCACCGCAAACCTCGCGACCGTCGTCAATGCGGGCCTGTGGGGCGCTTGAACTCAATGACCTCAGCCGCTTCGCCTTCGTCGCTCTTCCAGCCTGCGTGGAAGTCAAATCCCGGGTTCGTTCGATGAGCCCAGGCAATCAAACCCTGGTAGAACGGACGCGGTAGGCCGCAGACGCGTATCAGCTCTTCAACGTCGATTCTGACGGATTGCTTTCCGTGGAGGCGGTGGAAAACCAACGCCAGGATCCTTGAACCCTGTTCTTCGGTGATAGTGTTCACGCACGCTCGTATGGCACACAGGCCTAAACACCGGGAGGGGTAGCGTTAGGCTCAGAGAGCGAAATCCGAAATTCGCACACATCTTCAGACATCGCTGGACGCGTTAGCACTCGGATTAGCACTGAGCGCAATATCTCACACTAACTTATTCTCTATCAAGATGGTGGGAGATCCGAGACTCGAACTCGGGACCTCTTGCGTGTCATGCAAGCGCTCTAACCAACTGAGCTAATCCCCCAGACTGCGCACCCCGTCGACCGGCCTGCCGGCCGCTGCGGGAAACGCGAAGGGGCCGATGAAAGATCACCCCCGGGCCCCGGAGCAAGTCCGAATTTCGCGCCATCAAATCCCTGCGATTCCCCGCCCCCTGCCTGTTGGCACTTGATCCTTGGTACCCGTTACTTGAAAACCGGCGGCACACCTCGCGCCCAACCGCAGCCCCTTTGCCGTCGTCGGCCAGCCCATGCTTCAATTTCTCCGCATCCGCAACCTCGCCCTCCTCGAGTCGATCGAACTCGAGTTCGAGTCCGGGTTCACCGCGGTGACCGGCGAGACGGGCGCCGGCAAGAGCATCCTTCTGGGCGCACTCAGCTTGCTCGCCGGATCGCGTGCCGACCGCACGGTCATCCGCCAAGGCGCGGAGGCCTGCGAGGTCGAGGGCGGCCTCTATTTTTCGGACCCGAAGCGCATCAACGCCACCCTCGAGGCGCTCGGCCTGCCCGCCTGCGAGGACGGCCTGCTCGTGCTCAAGCGCACGCTGCCCCGGGAAAAAGCCCCGCGCATCCAGATCAACGGCAGCATGGCCACGCTGGCCAACCTCCAGGCGTTGGGCGAGCTTTGGATCGACTTTCACGGACCCGGCGAACCCCGCCGCCTGCTCAGGACGGAGTGCCAGATCGAGTTGCTCGATCTCTTCGGCCAACTCGCGCGCCAGTCCGCGGCTTACCGGACCGAATACGACGCCTGGCGCACGACGCTGGCCGACATCGATCGTCTCTCGCGCGAGACACAACTCGACGAGAACCAGCTCGATTTCCTGCGCGAGCAGATCAAGCGCATCGACCAGGCCGACCTCGATCCCGAAGCCGTGGAGGCGCTCGAGCGCGACTACATCCGCCTCAACCGCGCGCAGGAACTCGCCTCGATCACCGGGCAGATCTCCACCGGGCTCCACGGCGACGACGCCGGCGTGCTGCGCCACCTCGGCCCGCTCGTGCGCGCCGCCCGCCAGCTTGCCTCGATCGACCCGTCCAGCCAGGCGCTGGTCAGCCGGCTCGAGTCGATCGCGGTCGAGGCCGAGGACCTGGCCCGCGAATTCGAGGCGCTCGGCGCGTCGCTCGATTTCGACCCCCAGGCGGCGGCCAGCATCCACGAACGCATGACAGCGCTGCTCGAGCTGCGCCGCAAGTACGGCGGCGAGGCCGCCGCGATCCGCAAGGCCCGCGATGAGATGGCCCGGCGCATCGAGGACCAGGGCGACATCGAGGGCACGCTCACCCGCCTGCGCGCCGAGGCCGCCGAACGTGAGAAACGCTGCCGCGAACTCGCCAAGGAGCTGCGCCTCGCCCGCGAGATGGCGGGCAAATCATTCACGCAGCGCGCCGCGAAGATCCTCGTGCAGCTGGGCTTCAAGAAGGCCGAGCTGCGCGTCGCGTTCAACAGCGAGGTCGAGCTGCGGCCCTACGGCGATGCGCGACCGGAGATGCTCTTCGCACCGAATGTCGGCGAGGCCCCGCTCCCGCTCGCGCGCATCGCCTCCAGCGGCGAACTCGCGCGCGTCATGCTCGCGCTCAAGACCGTGCTCGCCGAGGTGGACGACATCCCCGTCCTGATTTTCGACGAGGTCGACGCCAACGTCGGCGGCGAGATCGGCCGCGTCGTGGGCGAGAAGATGGCCGCGATCGCGCGGCGCCACCAGGTCTTCTGCGTCACGCACCTGCCGCAAGTCGCTTCACTCGGCACGCAGCACCTCGTGGTCGAGAAGGACCAGCGCGGCGATCGCGCCATCGTGCACATCCGCGCCATCCATGGCGATCGCAAGGGCCGCATCGCCGAACTCGCGCGCATGCTCGGCGATCGCGCCGCCAAGTCCGCGCTCGCGCACGCCGAGGAACTGCTCGCAGGTTGAGCGCCGGCTGCGCTCCTCAGGAGACTGCTCGCAGGCTCCCCCACCCGGGTTAAGTCAGATCCCGAAAATCACCGGCCGCGCATAAACCAGATACACGGCGCCGCCGGCGAGCGCGATGGTCACAAGCGTGAGCACACCGGCGATGGTCGACCGGCGAAACGCCAGCCCGGCCATGCCCGAGAGCAGAAGCCAGATCACGACCTTGGCCACCATCCAGCCCGTGAACTTGAGCGGGTTGGAGATGCCATGGATCTTCATCGCCAGGCCGAAGCCGCCCACCAGCACGAGCAGGCTGAGCACGCCGGTGATGATCATGATGGATTTCTTCCGCTCCGGCCGCGGGTCCGCGCACGCCGAGATCACGAAACCGACGAGAAGCATGGCGCTGAGGACGTGCAGGATCTGGTAGAAGAGCGGACTCATGGTGCCGCGCACGCTGCCCCGCCCCCTGGTCGCGGACAACCCCAAAAAAGCGAAGCGCCGGTCAGCGGATGCCGACCGGCGCCTCGAGTTGTGGGAAAATGAGATCGCACCCCACGTTGTGCCGTATGCCTACGGGCTCTTGGTCCTGATGTGTTACAGGTGGGAACCTCCTGACGAACCTTTGCTTTCCGGTGAACGGCATAGCATCAGCGCGCCCGGGGCAGCTCCCTAAGTTGAAAAGTAGGCAAAGAGCGATTTGTGAGCACCTCGAACACTGCAGGGTGCAGATCGACCGTACGTATCGACCCCCGCCGGTCAAATCTGAAGACCGTTTTCTGGTCGTGCACCTGACGCAGTCGGAGACCGACACCCAGCCGATTGGGTGCTGGCCATTTTCCCTGCGGCAAACGAGTATGGCGGCCGGACGGTGCATGGCACATCCACGGGACGGGGTGTCGCACCGATGTGCACGGCCCGCGCGACCCTGCCCGTCCTCGAGAGGCGCCCGCGTCCGACCGCGATACCCCAGACGTCGCACAGCACCATGCCCCTCCTCCTGCCCGTATTCACTCGCTGCACACGCCGGGTCGGCACCGCACTGGTGATCCTGTGGCTCGGAATGGGGCCGGGGTGGACCGCCGAGCCATACGAACCCCAAGAAGGTGACCCGCTGCTCGAGCCCTGGCGCCTGCGCACGTATCCAGAAATGACGGGCCTCGGCGCCGACTGCATGACCGAAAGCAGCGACGGTGCGCTCTGGTTCGGCACGTCGGAAACGTTCTGGAGATACGATGGCTTCGACTGGGCCGACCATCCCACACCGCTGATCTCCGGGGGCAGCGCGAAGACGCTCTGTCGCGCAGCGGACGGCTCGCTCTACGCTGGAGGGCCCTGGGGCATCATCGTCTGGCGCGGCGGCGAGTGGTCACGGGTTTTTCCGGCGGAGAGGCCTGGATTTGCCGCGGTGCGCAAGCTCGTCCACGGACGCGAGGG
>JACSRI010000137.1 GCA_014879845.1 Opitutaceae bacterium | reverse complement strand
GCCGGCAGGAAGGTCGACACCATCGCCATCTGGCTGGCGAGCAGCTGGCCGCGCGCGACCGTGCTGATGAAGATCCCCTGGCCCAGCGTGCAGATGATGAACAGGGCCGCCGTGACGAACAGCAGCGCCACGCTCCCGCGCAGCGGCACGTCGAAGACACACACCGCCATGCCGACGGCCACGAGCACGTCGAACATGCCGATGACGAAGTACGGCAGGAGTTTCCCGATGATCAGCTCGGCCGGCCGCACCGGCGTGGAGATGAGCTGCTCCATCGTGCCGCGCTCCCATTCGCGCGCGATGGTGAGCGAGGTGATGAGCGCCGCGATGAGCCCGAGGATGACGGCGCCGATGCCCGGGATGATGAAGTTCTTCGACTCGAGATCCGGGTTGAACCAGACGCGCGGGCGCAGATCGAGCGGCGCCGTCGGAGCCTGCGCGCCCGTGCGCTCGACCCGCTCGACGAGCACCTCCTGGTCAAAGCGCGTCACGATCCCCTGCGCGTAGCCGAGGACGATGCCCGCGGTGTTGGAGTCGGACCCGTCGACGATCGCCTGGACGCGCGCCGGCCGCCCCGCGGCGAGGTCGTCGGCAAACTGTCCGTCGATGACGAGCGCGAGCATGGCCTGCCGGTCGTCGATCGCACGCTCGAGTTCGGCCTCGCTCGCGACCGTCGCCTCCAGGTCGAAATAACGCGACGCGTCAAAGCGCGAGAGCAGGTTGCGGCTCTGCGGCGTGCCGCTGCGGTCCCACGCGACGAAGGCCACGCGGTCGACGTCGAGCGTGAGCGCGTAGCCAAAGAGCACGATCATCAGCATCGGGATGCCGATCGCGAGGATCAGGCTGCGGGGATCGCGGCGGACGTGCAGCGTCTCCTTGCGCGCGACGGCCCAGGTCCGGCGGAGATTCATCCCCTCACCTCCTTGAGCGCACCGTCGGCGCGGTCACGCGCCTCGACGAGCGAGACGAAGACATCCTCGAGTGTCGGCGTGATCCGCGCCACGCGACGCACGGGAAAACCCGCGGCCTCGAGGGCACGTCGCACCAACTCGACGGCCGCCGCCGCGTCGGCGACGACGGCGTGCAGACCCGCCCCGAACAGCGCCGCCTCCTTGATGCCGGGCTGCCGCTCGACCACCGCCATGGCGTCGGCCGGGCGGTCGCACTCGATCTCGATCACCGCGTCGCGCATGTGGCCCG
This sequence comes from Opitutaceae bacterium, assembly GCA_014879845.1. Lineage (GTDB taxonomy): Bacteria > Verrucomicrobiota > Verrucomicrobiia > Opitutales > Opitutaceae > JAEWQP01. The sequence continues at coordinate 77,421 of JACSRI010000137.1, read as the reverse complement.
TCTTCAGTTCCGCCGGCGTGCCGCTCGCGATGATCTCACCGCGATAGATCACGGCGAGCCGGTCGCAATATTCGGATTCCTCCATGTAGTGCGTGGTCACGAACACAGTCACGCCCTGCTCGGCCAACTGGTAGATGAGGTCCCAGAACGCACGGCGGCTGTTCGGATCGACGCCCGAGGTCGGCTCGTCGAGGAAGAGGATCGGCGGCTCGTGCAGCACGGCGCAGCCCAGCGCGAGGCGTTGTTTCCATCCACCAGGCAACTCGCCCGTGCGCGCGCGGCGATGCTCGCGCAGGCCGGCCATCCCGAGCACCCAGTCCTTGCGCGCCGCCTTTTTCGCGCGCGGGATGCGGTAGATGCCGGAGAAGAAATCGATGTTCTCCTCCACCGTGAGTTCGTCGTAGAGGGAGAACTTTTGGCTCATGTACCCGATGCGCGTCTTGATGCGCTCGGTCTCGCGCACGATATCGAAACCGGCCACGCGCCCCGATCCGCCGCTCGGCGCGAGCAATCCACAGAGCATGCGAATCGTGGTCGACTTGCCCGCGCCATTCGGCCCGAGGAAACCGAAGATCTCGCCCGCGCGCACCTGGAAGCTCACGCCCGCGACGGCGCGAAAGCTGCCGAAGCGGCGCTCGAGATTCTCCACCTCGACGACGACGGGGTTGTTCGGGTCACCGCGCACCATCCACCTCCGCGGCGACGGCCGACTCCCGCTGCGCCAGCACGGCGACAAACACGTCCTCGAGCGACGGCTCGATCGGGCGCACCCCGGCAAGGGCGAAACCGCCGGCCTGCGCCGTCGCGCGCACGGCCGATTCATCGAGCCCGTCCGCCGTCACGTGCAGGCGGTCGCCGTAGAGCGCGACGGCCGCGCGCGGCAGCCGCGCGCGAAAATGCGCCGCCGCCTCTCGCGCCCGCTCGAGCCGCACCTCCCAGGTGCCGCCCCCGAGCAGGCGCTTGATCTCGGGCGGTGTGCCCAAGCCTAGGATACGCCCGCGGTCCATGAGCGCGACGCGGCCGCAGCGCTCGGCCTCGTCGAGGTAGGCGGTGGAGACGAAGATCGTCACGCCGTCGCGCACGAGCTGGTAGAGGATGCGCCAGAAGTCGCGCCGCGAGACCGGGTCGACGCCGTTGGTCGGTTCGTCGAGCAGGAGCACGCGCGGCGTGTGGATGAGCGCGCAGGCGAGCCCGAGCTTCTGCTTCATGCCGCCGGAGAGATTGCCGGCGAGCCGACGCTTGAACGGCGTGAGATTCGAGAAGCCGAGGAGGCGCTCGAGCTTCTCCTCACGACCGCGCCGCGGCACGCCATAGATGTCGGCATAGAAGGTGATGTTCTCGAGCACGGTCAGGTCGGGGTAGAGCCCGAAGCGCTGGCTCATGTAGCCGACGTGGTCCTTGAGCCGCTCGCTCTCGCGGCGCACATCGCATCCGGCGACCTCCGCCGCGCCGCTCGTCGGCTCGAGAATGCCCGCGAGCATGCGCATGGTCGTGGTCTTGCCCGCGCCGTCGGGACCGACGAGTCCGAAGATCTCGCCGTCGGCCACGCTCAGGTCGAGCGCATCGACGGCCACGGTCTCGTCGAACGTGCGGCGCAGCTGCGTGGTGCGGATCGCGGGCATGAGCAGTCGGCGCAGGCTAGTTCGTCCCAGCCGCCGGCGTTGGCGACGGCGCGGGCAGCGTCGCCTTTGCCGCCATGCCGGCCTTGAGTTCACCGGAGGTATTGTCGAGATCGATACGGATGCGGAACACATAGGTCACGCGCTCCTTCTCCGTCTGCACGGTCTTCGGCGTGAACTCGGCTTCGGGCGAGATAAAGGCGAGCCGCCCCTGAAACGCGCGCCCGGGAAACGCGTCGACTGCGACCTCGACCGTCTGCCCGAGCCGCAGGTAGTCGAGGTCGAGCTGGTTCACGTAGCCGCGGAGCCAGATGTGGGAGTGGTCGGTCACCGTGACCACCGGCGCGCCGACGCCGAGAAATTCCCCGGGCTCGGCGTGTTTCGCAAGGACCACGCCGGCGGAGGGCGCGGTGAGCACGGCATTGGCCACGCGGGTCTCGGCGAGCGCGACCGCGGCGCGCGCCTGCTCGAGGCGGGCACGCGCTTGCTCGATCGTCTCCCGGCGCGGACCGGCACGGAGCAGCGCGAGCCGCTGACCGAGCTCGACCACGCGCGCCTCGGTGGCGCGGGCCGTCGCGCGGGCGATCTCCAGTTCGCGCTCGGCATTGACGTTTGCGGCGCGCAGCGCCTCCTGCCGGGCGTACTCGGCGCGGGCGCGTTCGCGATCCGCCTCGGCGCTGCGCAGCGTCGCTTCCATGGCCGCGATTTCCTCGGGCCGCGTACCGGCCTCGAGTTCGGCCAGAGCGGCCGCGGCCATACCGGCCTCGGCGCGGCGCACCGCGAGTTCCTGCGTGAGCTCGGTGTCGTCCAGTCGCCCGATGGGCGCGCCGGCCTGCACACGCTGGCCTTCGTCGACCGCACGCTCGATCAGACGGCCTGCGACCTTGAACGAGAGGCGCGCGTCGTCGGTCTCGAGATTGCCATGGACGGCAAGCGGCTCGCCCCCATCGCGGCCTTGCCGCGCACAACCACCCGCGGCGAGCAAGGCCGCACCGAGGACGGTGATGAACAGCGTCGCGCGTGCGGCGCGACGGACAGACTCAGACTCGGGTCGTGGCATGTTGTGCATAGTCGGCGATCCCCTCAGGGGTGAGCACTCCGCAGAAAATCAGTCGGAAAAAGCGATCGATCATCTCGTGGGGCTGCAGCGCCAGACGCTCCAGGGTGTCGGGGTGCAGGAGCGACTGCATCGCCACCGGGATGAGGCGGCCGACGAAGGCCGGGTCCACATCCGCCCGCACCGCGCGCGCCTCCATACCCTGGCGCAGCAGTCGCTCCCAGATACCGGGAGCGATCTGCGCGCGATACGCCTCGAGCCGCGCATAGGCCGCAGGATGAAAGCGCCGCAGGTCGTGCAGGAAGATCGCGCTCACCTCGGAAAATTGCGCGAGCGCATGCCGCATCATGGACGAGGCACGTTCCGCGAACGTCATGTCCGCGCCAGCCAGGGCGGCCTCGAAGCCGTCACGCACCGCCATCATCTTCGCGTGCAACAACTCGTCGATGATCTGCTCCTTGCTGCGGTAGTGCCGGTAGAGCGTCTTCTTGCTCATGCCCAGCTCGCCGGCGAGGCAGTCCATCGTGCAACTCGCGAAACCCAGCGCGAAAAAATGGCGCCGAGCCGCGGCGAGAATCCGGGCGCGCGCCTCGACCCCGGCTCCGGCCGGGGACTCGGTCGCAGCAGGTGCCGGCGCGGCCGCTAGGCGTGTCGTTTTCGTCGAGGAGCCCATAAACTATGGAAACTATATAGGTTCTTTTAGTTTCCTAGCAAGCCGATACTTCACGCACCCCTGGTTCGCCGCCGAACCTTTGCCCGACGCCGGCACCGCGAAAAATCGACGTTTGACACCTCGCGGAGCGGGCGGCTAAACGAACCCCTTTTCTAATCCGCGATCACGCTCCCATGGCCTCCGCCAACGACATCCGCAAAGGCAACGTCATCAAGTATAACAACGAGCCGAATTTCGTCATGGAGGTGCATCATCGCACCCCGGGCAACCTTCGCGCGTTCGTCCAGGCCAAGCTCCGCAACTTGAAGAGCGGGCGCAGCGGCGAAGTCCGTTTCAACTCCACCGAGACCGTGGAGGTCATGACGACCGACCGCCAGACCCTGGAGTTCAGCTACGTCGACCGCGGCACCTATTGCTTCATCAACCCGGAGTCCTACGAGCAGGTCGAGCTGAACGAAGAGCTGATCGCCGAAGCCAAGAACTACCTCGTGCCGAACGGCATGGTCGAAGTCCTCTTCGTCGAAGGCACGCCGGTCTCGGTCACGCTGCCCTCGTCGGTCACGCTCAAGGTGGTCGAGTCGGCGGACGGCATTCGTGGCGACACCGCCAGCAACGTGCAAAAGCCGGCCAAGATGGAAACCGGCCTGGTCGTGCAGGTGCCGCTCTTCATCAAGGAAGGCGAGCTGCTGAAGGTCAGCACGTCCGACGGTTCCTACCTCGGCCGCGCCTGAGCGGCTTTCCGGCGCTCGGAAGATTTTCGGCCCCGCGCCGTCTCCCACGCTCCCGCGACCCACGGCACCCAGCGCCGCGGGTCGTTTTCTTTTCCGATCTCACGCCGCCTTGCGTTCGTCGTGCTCGGTCCACACTTCGGCCGGACGGGTCGCCTCGACCGCGCGGAGGGATTCCTCCACCGACCCGAGCGCGCGCCATGGCGTCGGACGCAGTCGCCAGGCCAAGGCAAGGATGCAGCCGGCAAACGCGAATTCGAACATCTCCTCGGCCACCGTGCGGCGCAGCACCTTTTCTGAAAGGAGAGCGCTGCCGACGAAGACCGAGGCGAGGCCTGCGGGAAGAGTCCACCGCCGTGAGCCTATGCCGCCTCCAGTCCGCCATTGCCGCCAGACCGAGCGGGCCAGCACCCAGGCGGCGATCGCGCAGGTGGCGAGCACGAGGCCGGCCAGGATCTTCGCATGCACCGAGGCGATCGGCCGAGTATAGAACCCCACCGATTCGATCGACCGATAGGTGAAGCGCTTCTGGAAGTCCAACTCGCGCAACAGCAGCGCCGCGAGCAGCAGGGCGCCGCACCACCGCACCGCGGACGGCCGGCGCATCGCTCCCGCCAGGGCCGCGACGACTGCCGCGGCGAGCAGCCCGGCCGATCCCAGCTCAAGCACGCCGTATTCGCCGCGCAAAGTCGCTCCGCCCGAACCCGGCGGCAGCACCTCCGCGCCGGCCGCGAGGGCCGCGACAAGGCAGACGGCCAGCCCCGCAAGTAGGGCCGAGCGGCGTGGAGAATCGATTGTATCCAGAATCTTCGTTCGCATGGTGCATCCGTACGGCGCGACGATCCGTCGCCGAAAATGAGGGACGGACGGAATCCGGTTTCGCGGACTCGTCAACGGCCGCACGCACGATCCCGTCAAGATGGGGTCCGTGCGCCCGCTTGCGCCGTCGATGACGACGCGATCGGGTCGCCCGTTTCCTGCGGACGGATGGGCACGGTCGCGCCCGGCCGGCGGGACCCACCCGCCGGGACAGCCGCGACAACGATGCGCGAGGACCTGGAGGGGGGTCAGGCCCCGAGCCCGAGGGCCCGTGCCACCTGCGGGTGCACGATGCGGCCGCCCCGGGAGTTGATGCCGCGGGCCAGGCCGCGGTTCTCCACGAGCGCCTGCTCGATGCCCTTCGCCACGAGTTGGACGACGAACGGCTCGGTCGCCTGCGTCAACGCGACGGTCGAGGTGCGGCCGACCATGGCCGGCATGTTCGGCACGGCGTAATGCACGACCCCGTGCGCGACGTAGGTCGGCTCGGCGTGCGAGGTCGGCCGCGTCGTCTCGATGCAGCCGCCCTGGTCGACGGCGATGTCGACGATCACGCCGCCCGGACGCATCTTCGCCACCGTCTTGCGCGAGACGACGATCGGAGCACGGGCCGCCGGCACGAGCACGGCGCCGATGACGAGGTCGGCCGCCGCGACGGCGCGCTCGATGTTGGCCGGATTGGAGACGAGCGTGGTGACGGCACCGCGGTATTCGCCGTCGAGGGCGTCGAGCTTGCGCGAGTCCACGTCGATGAGCGTCACGTGCGCGCCGAGGCCCAACGCCATGCGGCACGCGTGCGCCCCGGAATTGCCCGCGCCGAGGATGGCGACGTGACCGGGCGCGACTCCGGGGATGCCGCCGAGCAGCACGCCCGAGCCGCCGTTCTGACTCTGCAGGTGGTAGGCGCCGACCTGCACGGCGAGGCGGCCCGCGATCTGCGACATCGGCTTGAGGAGCGGAAGCGTGCCGTCGGGCGCCTCCACCGTCTCGTAGCCGATGGCGAGCACGCGATGCCTCGTCAACGCCTCGGCCAGTCTCGGGATGGCCGCGAGATGCAGATAGGTGAACAGAGTCAACCCATCGCGCAGGTGGGCGTACTCCGACTCGAGGGGTTCCTTGACCTTGAGCACGAGGTCGGCGCGTTTCCAGACCGCGGCTGCGCTCGCCGCGATCGTCGCTCCGGCCTCGCGGTACTGGGCGTCGCCGAATCCGGCACTCACCCCCGCTCTCTTTTCCACGATGACCGTCGCGCCCATGCCGGTCAGTCGCCGGCACAGGCTCGGGGTCATCGATACACGCGTTTCGCCAACTTTGACCTCACGCGGGACACCGATGATCATGTCGCCGATGCTGCGCGGCGCCGCCCGACCCGCGACGCAAAACCGCCCGGCCCTTGACGGCCGCCGGAATCTGTCGCCGTCCGGAAGGTTGACCCGGCTCAGTAGTCCGACGGCAGCGTGAACATCTGGAGGCGGTGCCGCCAGGCCGGGCGTCCGCCCGAGGCCATCTCGGGCACCACCACGAGCACACGTCCGTCTCCGAGGGTCGTGGCGGCCGGCTGACCGGGCGAGATGAAGACTTCGCGCGCCCGAAACTTCACCGGCTTCACCTTGCCGCGACCGCGCTTGATCACGCCAATCGCGCCGTCGGTGTGGGCGACGATCAGGCTGCCGTTTGCCGTGACGCACGCGCCGATCATCGGAAAGATCTCCTTGTGCACGGTCTCGATCTTGCCGCCGGGCCCGAAATCCCCACCGCGCAGGCGCAACACCGCGCCCGCCAGGTCGCCGAAACCGGGCCCCGTCGCCCAATAGAAGAGGCGTTCCTTCTCATACCACGCGATGCCGCCGGCCACCTCCGGCACGCTCTGAAACTCGATCGAGCCAGCCGCCGGCGTCTCGCCTCGGGCGAGCGCACCGAGAGCGGCCGGCGTCAGGCGGATGATCCCGGGCTGGCTGGTGTCGCCGGGCTCTTTCTGCAGCCCCAAGCCCGCCACGTCGGCCACGAAGCAGTTGCCCGCACCGTCGAAGACCACATGGCTCGGATCGGCCATGCCATGCCCGATCGCCGCGTCCAGCGCTGATCCACTGCCGAGATAGACGGCTCCGCGCCGCGCCCCGGTCACCGGATCGAAGAAAATCAGGCCGGTCTCGCGCTCGCGCGGGTCGGTCACCCGCGTCGTGCGATCCTTCATCGTCCAACGCCCGCCCACGGCCGCGACGAGTGTTCCGGCGGGGAAGTCTCCCACCGCCACCGGCATGAGTGTGACGCCGATCGGGGCGTTGAGCCCGTCGACCAGCCGCGGTTCGGTCACCTTGAGCGTACCATCCTCCGCCACGCTCACCCGGCTGATCGCGCCTCGCCCGGCCACCATGCCGTAGTCAGCACGCGCGGAGTTCGACACGAAAAGGGTGCGTCCATCCGACGAAAACACCGCGCTCGCGGGCCCGAAAAAGGCCTCGAGCGGCTCGAGCATCCGCCCCTGACCCAGGGCACGATCCGCACCGCACAACAGTGCGACACAGGCGAGTAGAATGGGGAAACGACCGGGGGCGGGCGAACGCATGGGGCCACGTTACGATCGCGCTGCCCACTGAAAAGCCGCAAAAGCATCATTTCCGACCACGCCGCGACGGGTCGACCGCCCCCGTCCGTGCCACCCCACCCGCTGCCGGCCGCGCGCGCACCGGATTTGACCTCGGCCGGGAGCGCGACGAGGCTCCGCGGCTTTTTCGGATGTTTTCGGCCCAAGAGACCCAGAAGAAAGTCACCCGCGCCCTGCTCGTCGGCGTGCAGACGCCCACCATGCCCCCGCACGAGGGCCAGGCGTTGCTCGATGAACTCGAGGAGTTGGTGCAGAATCTCCAGATCGAGGTGACCGAGAAGATCCTCGTGCGCCTGCGCGAGCCGAACCCGCATTTCCTCATCGGCACAGGCAAGACGCAGGAGCTCATCGCTCGCGCCCGCGAGATCGGCGCCGACGTGATTGTCATCGACGAGGACCTCAGCCCGGCGCAGCAGCGCAACTGGGAGGCGGAGGCCAAGATCGCCGTCATCGACCGCTGCGAGGTGATCTTGGACATCTTCGCAGACCGCGCCCAGACGCGCGAAGCCATCCTCCAGGTCGGCCTCGCCCGCATGGAATACTCCCTCCCCCGCCTCAAGCGCGCCTGGACCCACCTCAGCCGCCAGCGCGGCGGCGGCACCGGCGGTCGCGGCCAGGGCGAGACCCAGCTCGAGAACGACCGGCGCATCGTGCGCGACCGTATCGCGCAATTTCGCCGTGAACTCGCCGAGGTGGTCAAGCAGCGCGACGTGCAGCGCCGCAAGCGCATGCGCGTGCCCGTGCCCACCGGCGCCATCGTTGGTTACACCAACGCCGGCAAGTCCACCCTGCTCAACACGCTCACCGGCGCGGGCGTGCTCGCCGCCGACAAGCTCTTCGCCACCCTCGACCCGACGACGCGGCAGTTGTCGCTGCCGGATGGTCAGACACTGCTCCTGACCGACACCGTGGGCTTCATCCGCCGCCTGCCGCACACCCTCGTCGAGGCCTTCAAGGCCACACTCGAGGAGGTGATCGTGGCCGACTTCCTCATCCACGTGATCGACGTGACCAACCCCGACCTCGAGGAGCACGCCAAGATGACGATGTCCGTGCTCGGGGAGATCGGCGCCCTCGAGGGCCACACGATCATCACCGTCTTCAACAAGGTCGACCTGCGCGGCGACCCCGAACACCTGCGGGCCGTGCACATGCACCACCCGGACGCGGTCTACGTCAGCGCCGTGACCGGCGAGGGGATCGACACGCTGCTCCAGCGCATCGTCGAGGTGCTGCACGAGGGCAATCGCGCCGTCGAGTTGCTCGTCCCGCACGATCGCTACGACGTGCTGGGAAAACTCCATGCTGCCGGCGGCATCCATCGCACGGAGACGCGCGACGACGGCGTCTACGTGGTCGGTCGGTTCCCACCGGGACTGACCGGGCTGATCGAGCCCTACCGACAGGTCGCGCCCACCCGGGGCGCACGGCCGTAGGACGAGACCTCCGGCCGCGCCGCGAACCTTCGGCCTACTTGGCCGACGACGTCGCGGCCTCGTCGGCCTTGGGCTCGATCGGTCGATCGGGCAGCGCCTTGCCAAGACGGTCCCAGAAAGCCTGATACAACGGGCCACCGCGGATGAGTTTGCCACCCGCCACCGCGTTGTCCTTCTGCGAGGTCTCCTCGCTGACCTCCCAGAACCCGATCTTCACGTCCGTCCCCTCCGACCCCATGGCACGGAACTCGAGGATCACGCGGCGCTGGCGCAGATTCTGGGCGTTGCCCCCGGGCTGGATCGCCGTGGCCATCTCGAGACGATGGCTCGAGAGACTGCCGCGTTCGCGCACGTAACCCATGCCCTCGAGGCTCTCCTGGGCAGCGGCATAGACCACGGGCTCGTCACCGGCCGCGACCGCCGCCTCATGGAACTCGGAGAACTGCTTGCGCACGGTGTCCATGACCGAGCAGCCCGGCGCAAGGAGACCGGCGGTGGCCAGCAGGACGCCGGCAAGGCAGACGGAGAAGAGGCGGGATTTCATCGGGTGCAGGGTACGTTTCGCCAGGCAGACACGCAAAGCGAGGCAAGAGTTCACCTCAGGCCGGCTGCTGCTGGGAGATGCAATGCAGCGTCCCCAGGCCGAGCACGAGGTCGCGGCAGTCGATGCCGATCACCTCGCGACCTGGAAAGCAGTCACGCAGCACCTCGAGGGCCTCGCTGTCGCGGCGAGGCTGGCCGAACACCGGCACGATGACCGCGCCGTTGAGGATGAGGAAATTCGCGTAGCTGGCGGGCAACCGTTGCCCGCGGCCGTGGAGCGCGCGTGGCATCGGCAGGACGCGCAGGTCGAAGCGCCGCCCCTTGGACGTGCGGAGCGACTTGAGCCGCTCGAGATTCTCGGCGAGGGCACGGTAGTTTTCGTCGCGCGGGTTCGATTCGACCGCAGTGACGATGCCGTCGGCCTTGAAGAACCGGGTGAGGTCGTCGACGTGCCCGTCGGTGTCGTCGCCGGCGATACCGTCCCCCAGCCAGACGATCTCGCGCACCCCGAGGTGATCGCGCAGGGCCTGCTCGATCTGATCGCGCGAGAGGTGCGGGTTGCGGTTCGGGTTGAGCAGGCAGGATTCGGTGGTGAGCAGCAGGCCCTCGCCGTTCACGTCGATCGATCCGCCCTCGAGAATCATCGGGGCCGGGAACCGGCGCAGGCCGACCACCTTCTCGATGCGGCGCGGGATGGCGTCGTCGCGTTTCCACGCCGGGTATTTCTCGCCCCAGGCATTGAATCCCCAGTCGGTCAACGCGACCTCGCCGGTGCGGGCGTGCTTCACGAAGATCGGACCGTGGTCGCGGCACCAGGCGTCGTCCGTCGGATGATCGAGAAACCTCACTCGCTCCATCATGGCCCCGGCGCGCTCACAGAGGCGGCGCGCACGCGGTTGAAGGCTACGCGCGCAGTTGATGCGCACGTCCTCGAAACGGCTCACGGTGGCGACGATCTCGGCAAACTTGGCGGGAATCGGCCGGAAATGGCGCGGCCAGGTCTTCAGCCGGTGCGGCCACGAAAACCACACGGCAGCCTGCGGCTCCCACTCGGCGGGCATGCGAAAGCCGAGCGCCGCCGGCGAGGCCACAGCGGGCGCGGGCACTTTCGATTTCCGATTCTTGATATTGGATGGGTGAAGATGAGCCAAGGTGTAGCGCAGGCGTCCAGCCTGCCTCCGTGGTTCCGGGCGGCGCCGCCGCGGCGCGCCGGCGGGACTAGTCGATATAACGTCGCGTCAGATCGCCGAACGTGTCGACGCGGCGATCGCGCAGGAACGGCCAATGGGTGCGGGTGTCGTCGATCCGGCCGAGGTCGACGGGGACGAGGAGCATTTCGTCACGGTCCGCCGCGGCCTTGGCGAGGATCTCGCCCTGCGTGCCCGCGACGAAACTCTGGCCCCAGAAACGGATGCCATCGCCGCCGTACGGATCCTCGAACCCGGTGCGGTTGACTGCAGCGACGTAGCAACCATTGGCCACGGCGTGCGAGCGCTGGATCGTCTCCCAGGCGCCGTGCTGTTTGGCCTGCAATTCGGCCGGCTCGCGTGGATGCCAGCCGATAGCCGTCGGGTAGAACAGGATCTGCGCGCCGTGCAGCGCGGTGAGGCGCGCAGCTTCCGGATACCACTGGTCCCAGCAGATGAGCACGCCGATCCGGCCAAACTTCGTCGACCAGGCACGATAACCGAGGTCGCCCGGGGTGAAGTAGAACTTCTCGTAGAAGAGCGGATCGTCCGGGATGTGCATCTTCCGGTAGATCCCGAGGAGCGAGCCATCGGCATCGATGACCGCAGCGCTGTTGTGATAGAGCCCCTGGGTGCGCCGCTCGAAGAGCGAGGCGACGATCACGACGCCGTGCTTTTTCGCGAGCTTCTGAAGGGCCGCGGTCGTCGGGCCCGGCACGGGCTCGGCCAGCTCGAAGTTCTTGTAGTCCTCCGCCTGGCAAAAGTACTGCGAACGAAACAACTCCTGCGTGCAGATGACCTGCGCACCCTGCTTCGCGGCGCGCTCGATCAGCGCGAAGGTCGCGCGTTGGTTCGCGCGCGGATCGGGCCCGCACGCGTGCTGGAGGAGTCCGAGCGTGACCTTCATCTCGACCGATCGGTCAGGGCCTGTCGTGACGTCGCGACGGGTGCGACGATCAATAGACGACCTTGTTGAGTGGATACTCCACGATGCCCTCGGCACCGAGCTCCTTGAGCTTGGGGATGATCTCGCGCACCACGCTCTCGTCGGTGATCGTCTCGAGCGCAACCCACTCGGGGTTGCTCAGCGGGGAGATCGTCGGGTTGCGCAGCGCGGGCAGCGCACGCGACACGGCCTCGAGGGCGGACTTTGGGAGATTCATCTTCAGGCCGACCTTGATCTCGGCCTCGAGCGCGCCCTTGAGCAGCATCGCGATCGTCTCGATCTTGCGGCGCTTGGCGGGGTTGGCCCAGCTCGCCTTGTTGGCAATGAAGCGCGTCGTGCTCGTGAGGATCGTCTCGACGATGCGGAGCTTGTTCGCCCGGAGCGAACTCCCCGTCTCGGTGATGTCGACGATCGCGTCAACGAGGTCGGGGACCTTCACTTCCGTCGCGCCCCATGAAAACTCGACCACGGCGCTTACGCCGCGATCACTGAGGAACTTCTTCGTCGTGCCGACCAGTTCGGTGGCGATGCGTTTGCCCTGAAGGTCGGCGATGGTCTTGACCGCGGACGCCTCGGGTACGGCGATGACCCAACGCGCGGGGTTGCGCGAGGCGCGGCTGTAGCCGAGTTCGCACACCTCGATCACGTCGGAACCGTTCTCGACCACCCAGTCGTGTCCGCACAGGCCGCAGTCGAAGAACCCATGCTCGACGTAACGACTCATCTCCTGGGAGCGCACGAACCGGCCGTCGAGCTCCGGATCGTCGATCGAGGGCCGATAGGACCTCGAACTTACCGAAATTTTATAGCCAGCCTTGGCGAAGAGGTTGCGGGTCGACTCCTCGAGCGATCCCTTCGGAAGGCCAAGCATGATAAGAGGTTTTGCGTCGGACACAGTCCGACAGACAGCGCCACCCCCGAGGGCGCTTCAAGGAAAAAGGCCTCGAGCCTTTTAACACTTGTCCGATGTAAAAAGACCGGTGAAACTCGGCGCTGCCACGGATTTTCGCATCAAGCGCACCTTCGCTCTCCGGCGGGGTGGGTTTGGCGCGCATCCAGCTCCACGCCGAATACCCGCACTGACTGTTCGAACCCACACTCCCCGGAACTGTCATCCCTGCGTCCCAACCCACTGAAGCGCCAGACTGTTCCCATGTCCGCCACACCCAAGCCGCTCATCCTGATCTGTGAAGACGAGCCTGAACTCGCCAGCATCATCTCCCACCAGCTCGAGTCCGTGGGGATGCAGACGCAGATCTACCATCGCTGTGCGCACGCGCTGCGATTCCTGAAGCGCAACTTCGCGAATCTGCTGCTGCTCGACATCACGCTGCCCGACCAGGACGGTTTCTCCTTCCTCGACGAGCTGAAGCGCAACGAGATCAACCTGCCGGTCATCTTCCTGACCGGCAACGACACCGAGGTCTCAAAAGTGAAGGGCCTCGAACTCGGCGCCGACGACTACGTGACCAAGCCCTTCAGCGCCGCCGAGCTGATCGCCCGCATCAACGCCGTGTTGCGCCGCGCCGAGGGTTCACGCGACTTCAACGTCACGAAGAACGCCCGCATCACCGACAACCCGTTCCCCTTCGAAGGCGCGATGGTCGACCCGAAGACAATGACCGCGACCTTCCCGGATGGCTCGACGGAAAAGATCGGCCGCAAGGAATTCGGCATCATCGCCTACCTCGCCAACAACGCCGGGGTGATCATCACCCGCAAGAATCTCATCCACTCGGTCTGGGGCCTGCACGCCGATGTGCGCAGCCGTTCGCTCGACCAGTATATCGTGAAGATCCGCGACCTCTTCGCCCGCAAGGGCCGTCCGATCACGAACCTGCGCACGGTGCACGGCATCGGTTATGAGTTTTCGCCAAGTCCCCAACCCGGTGAAGACACGGCCGCGCCGGCCGATGCCGACCATACTGCTCCGACGGCCTGATCACGCACGGCCAGCCGTTGCACGTTTTCCCCTGCGCCGCTCCCATCCGGGGGCGGCGTTTTTCTTTGCCAGGGAGGTGCCGCAGAGCCGCTGTGCCGCCGGCGGCGCCGAAAACACGGCCAGACCGTTGTTGAATCGGTTCACCACGTCCCCCGGAAAATGGAAAGCGCCAGTCTCGGAGAGACCAGCGCTTTTTTGCGAAGAGCGGCGACTGCCCTGCCGCTCTCCGTAAAGCTCCACGCGTTTCGCTCAGTGGGCCCGAACAGAGGCCTCGCGAAACTCGAGCACCTTGCCAGCATCCGCTTCCTCGATCACATGGAAGCCGGTCTCGTCCTCGATGGCCACCGGAGCACGACGCAGGTGCACGACCGTAACAACAATCCCGACGACCCAGACGGCTGCGATGGAGAGGAGGATGGGTAGGAGCATGCGTGGAGTATACGGCTCGTCTCTGCTTTGTAACATAGGGAGTGCCCCCCAGACGCACGAGAAAATTCCACGGATGGATGCGGGAAAACAGTCAATTTACGCGGACACCGGGTTCGGCGATCCCACAAACGCCCAATTCCCTCAGGAAGACCACGTAGGGCAGCCATCACTCCTGCATGATTCTCCGTAGTAACGAGGGTGCCGGAAGGGGCTGGTGCCAGGACAAACCGGTGTCGCCGGAGCACACCGACGGCCGCCTCCGCAGGCGGCACGGGCCCAGCCTCTCGCTCGCGGGCGGCCGCGCACCCGCGGCCGGCCCGTGTGTCATGGGAATCCGACTACACACCACCACCTGCTGTCGTCCGACGTCCCGGCCGGATCGTGGCCCGCGCGCCGCGATTTGCGCCCGGCCTGAACCACGCCACACTCGCCCTCGCCCATGACCCGTACGCGCCTCGCCGCCGCTCTGCTTGTGCTCGTGTTCGTCTCAGCCGCATTCTGGCACCTGCAGCCCGAACGCCGGCTGCGCCGGACCTGGGACAAGCTCGTTGCCGTGGTCGAGGCACGGCACGCTCGTGCGCTCGGGACGCTGCTCGCCGAGGACTATGCGGATCGCTGGGGCTACCGCAAAGGCACGCTCGTCCAGGATGCACGACTCGCGTTTTATCACTTCGACTCCATCGCCATCCGGGCGGAGCAGGAGGAGGTCCGCATCGAGGGAGATCGCGCCACCATCACCGCCATCCTCCGCGTCGAGGTGCGCGGCTCCGGGCGCGCCCAGGAGGCCCGGGTGGCGACGAACGCGCTTTTCTCGCCCTTCACGTTCGAGTGGCGCCGCGCGAAATCGTTTCCGTGGTCCTGGAAGCTCGTGAGCTTCGACCAGCCGGAGTTTGACCTCGCGCGCTTCCGACGTTCCGCGGCCGGAGGATTCTAGCCGGGCCCGCGTCCGCAAAGCGGGTCACGCCTGCACGCGCGGCCGGCCGAGCACGTCGCCGAGGACACGCGCGCAGTCGTCGATGCGGTATGGCTTGGCGATCATCCCGGAAAAGCCATGCGACCGGTACTCGCCCATGACCATGTCATTGGAATAACCACTGCAGACAACCGCGCGCACGCCTAGGTCGAGGTCGCGCATCTTCCGGAACGCCTCGAGCCCGCCCATGCCGCCGGGCACGGTGAGGTCGAGCATCACGGCGTCGAACGGCCGGCCTTCCTGCAGGGCCGCGCGATACAGCTCCACGGCGCCGGCGCCCTCGGCCGCACTTTCCACCGCGAGCCCCAGCCGCGACAACATGCGGCTGCACACTTTGCGGATCGGCTCTTCGTCATCCATGAGGAGGATACGGCCCCGCAACCGCACCGGCGCCGCGGCCGGAGGCGGTACGGCCGCCGCCTGGCGACGCACGGCGGGCAGCAGGACGCGAAACGTCGTCCCGGCGCCGGCCCGGGAGTCGACGTCGATCGAGCCCCGGTGCTTCCTCACGATCGAGTAGACGGTGGCGAGACCCAGCCCACTGCCCTGGCTCTTGGTGGTGAAATAGGGATCGAAAATGCGGCCGAGGTCCTCCGGCGCGATGCCGCAGCCCGAGTCGCTCACGGTGATCCTCACGTAGTCGCCCTCCTTGACCGAGCCGCCACGCGCCACCGGCTCGTTGTATGCGGCGACTCGCACCACCCCGCCCCCCGGCATCGCCTGCACGGCATTGAGCACGAGGTTCTGCACGACCTGGGCGATCTGGCCGCGGTCGACGTCGGCCAGCCAAAGGTCGTCCGCCAGGTCGAACTCGCAGCGCACGTTCGATCCGCGCACGCCAAACGCCGCCGCTTCGGTGATCGTTTCGGCGAGATGGACCGCCGAGCGCACCGGGTCGCCGCCGCGGGCGAAGGTGAGCAACTGCAGCGTCAGGTCCTTGGCCCGCACCACGGCGCGCTCCGCCTCGTGCAGGCACGCGGCGGGTTCGCCCTCGCCCGGGATGGCCTGCCGCGCGACCGCGATGTTGCCCATGATCACGGTGAGCAGGTTGTTGAAGTCGTGGGCGATGCCGCCGGCGAGCACGCCGACGGACTGCAGCTTGGAGGCGCGCGCGATCTCCTGCTCGAGCCGCTCGCGCTCGGTCACATCCCGGAATACCACGACGACGCCAACGACCGCCCCGGCAAGATCGTGCACGGGGGCGAGCGCACCCTCGATCGAGACCCGACGGGCCGGCTCGGTGGCGACGTGCAGGCGCGGGGCGAGCGGGACGATGGCGTCCTGACGGATCACCTCATCGAGCGGCAGCGCCACGGGTTCGCCGCCCAGATCGATGAATCGGCACAGGGCCACGGCCGACTGACCGACAGCGGAGGACGTCGCGATCCCGAGGAGTTGCCCGGCCGCGCGATTCGCAAACAGCACGAACCCGGCCCGATCGGTCGTGATCACGGCGTCGGACATCGCGGCGAGGGTCACGGCAAGCCGCTCCTTCTCGGCCGCCAACGCGGTCTCCGCTCGATGGAGTTCGGTCACGTCGAAGATCGCACCGACGAGAAACCACTCGTCCTGGCCCACCGCCTGGATGTTGACCCGCTCGTGCAACCAGAACTCGTGGCCCGCGCGGGTGGCGTGGATCTCCTGCTCGTAGGACGGCGCCCCGGAGAGGATCGCCTCGCGCGCCTTGTGGTACATGGCCACGCATGCCTCGGCCGAAACGATGGTCCGCCACGGCAACTGCGGACCCTCCCCGGGATCGAAACCAAAAAGTAGCCGATGCAGGTTCGAGCGCGGCACGTATATGATCCACTGAAGCTCGGGATCGCCGGTGCGCACGACCCGAGCCTGCCAGAGCAGACAATCCGCCCGGGCCAGCAGATGCTCGATCTGCGCCTCCGTGACCTTGCGGGCCTCGACCGCTGAACGCAGCACGGTGAGGTCCATGATGACACCCACGAGGTGAAACTCCCCGGGTGCGGCCGGCGCGATCGAGACCTGCTCGTGCAACCAGAACTCATGGCCATCGCGCCGGGCCTGGAATTCCTGCTCGTACCCACTCGCTCCCGACAGGATGGCCCGCGTGCTGCGCGCATTCATCTCCGCGAGGTCGGGCACCTCGAGCAGGCTCCAGAGCCTGCCGCCCATCTCGAGGGGGCGGTCCCCGAAAAGGCGGCGATAGAGCGCCGAGACGGGCATGTCGAAGCCGAGCCACGACACACGCCCGTCCTCGATCCGGACGGTCGCACGCCAGAGGAGACAATCCGCCCGTGCGAGGGTCTGGACGACGAGGCGGTCGCGTTCGCGCAACCGCTCCTGCGCCTCATGGAGCGGGGTGATGTCGGTGATCACGCCCACGAGCGACCATCGGCCCTCGCCGAGCGCCTGGATGCTGACATGCTCCTGCAGCCAGCGCCGCCGGCCACCTTTCTCAATCGGGAACTCCTGCGTGTATCCGCTCAGGCCCTCGCGCAAGGCCCGCTGCGCGCGCTCGTCCATCGCCTTCTGGTCGGGCACAAGGATGTCGCGCCACGGGTCCGCGGTATTCGCGCGCTCCCCTGGGCCGAAGAGCCCGTCGTAAAGCGCGGAGCGGTGCATGGAGAAGTCCCAGGAGTAACCCTCCCCGCGCCGCTCAACGATCGCCTCCCAGATCTGGCCCTCGGCGCGCTGGAACAACTCGTCGGTGCGCGCCTTCGCCCGCCGCTGCCCCAGGCGCCAGCCCAGCGCCAGGCACGCCGCGGCGAGCAGCAGGCCGGTCGCGACTGGCCAGAAGCCCAGTTCGACCGCGGCCAACCCGGGCGCCAGCGCCACCTCAACGGTGAGACGTCCACCGTGCGATCCCGGCCCGAAGAGTCCGACACCGGAACTCAAGACGCCTGCGACGATTGCGCCAAACGCTGCCACCATGGATGCGACCCGGGCCGCGGTATGGGGTTGCCGGAGTCGTTCCTGGATGCTCGGGCACCTGGCCTCTCGAGGCAAGCACGGGGTGCGTGCGCAAACCACGGCGCAGGTGCCACTGGACAGGTTCTGTATGATGCTCCATCAGACCCACCTTATCGATGTCCCTGCGCGCCTTTCTCCTCGCCTGCCTGGTCATGGGATCCCTCGCCGCGGCCACTCGGGCCGCCGACGAACGCCCGCGACCGATCGTGGTGACGACCAACACCATCCTCGCCGACATGACGCGCGAGATCACCGGCGACGCGGCGGAGGTGCGTTGCCTTGTGCCCGCCGGGACCGACCTGCACGGCTTCGATCCGACACCGCGCGATATCGCCCCGCTCCTCGAGGCCGACCTGGTCGTGGCCAACGGCGCAGGCTTCGAGCCGTGGCTGGGGCGCTTCCTCGCCGCCAGCGGCTACAGCGGTCCGGTCGTGCAGGCCTCCGATAGTTGCGCGCTGCTCACGGCCGAGGCGGAAAACGCGCCTGACGAGCACCACGGCCACGACGGCGCGCACGACCACGACACCGCGCACGATCACGGGGCCTTCGACCCGCATGCCTGGCAGGATCCCCGCCTCGCCCTGCGTTACGTGGCAAACATCCGCGATGCCCTCGTCCAGGCCCATCCATCCGGCGCGGAAAGCTACCGTCGTCGCGCGCGCCTCTACGCGGCCCAGATCGAGACGCTCGACGCCTGGGCGCGCCGCCTCTTCAGCCTGCTGCCCCAGGATCGTCGTGTCCTCGTGACTTCGCACGACTCGCTTGCCTATTTCGGCCGCACCTACGGCCTCGAGATCGTGCCGTTGCGCGGGGTCGATGCCCGCACCGAACCCGATGCGAAACAACTGGCCGCCACGGTCGACCTGCTGCGCTCGCGCCGCGCCCGCGCCCTCTTCGTCGAGGCCGTGAGCAACCCGCGCCTGCTCGAGCAACTCGCCCGCGACACGGGCGTCGCCATCGGAGGCGAACTCTTCACCGACAGCCTCGGACCCACGGGCTCGCCCGCCGCCTCCTACCTCGGCATGGTGCGCGAGAACACGCTGCGCATCCTCGCCGCCCTCGAGGCTGCCTCCCCGTAATGCGCGCCGGCACGATGCGTCCCTCGCTCTTTCAGAGCGGACTCGTTCCGCGCCTGACCGCGGCTGTGCTCTTCGGCGTGCTCGCATTCGGCGCGGTCGCGCTGCTCGAGCCGGTCGCGACCGACCGCTCGGCCGGGGGCGAACACGCGGCCCCCGAGCCGGTCGCCACGCCCGCCGCCCACCGGACCGTGCTCTGCATCGATTCGCTGCGCCCCGTGGCCGCGTGGACCGTGCGCGTCGACGGCGTGCCGGTGCAGGCCCGCACGACCTCGGCGACCATCTGGCTCGCCGAACTCACGGTCACCGCCGCGAGCGCCCTCGTGATCGACGCCACCCCGGCCGCCGGCGAGACGGACGGCGCCAACGCGCTGCGTATCCGGATCGCGGGCACACCGGTCTCGCGCGAGCAGACCTTCTGGTGCGCGCGCGACTGGTCCATCGCGACCCGGGCCGGCGCGCTCGCCCCGGCCGTGGCGCCGATCGATCCGGAGGACCTGCCGTGAGCGCCGCGCACGCACATGCCCACGGTCGCGCACACACCGGCCCGCACCCGGACGCCCCGGGGGCCTGTGTGCACCACACCCACGACATCCTGCGCTTCCGCGGCGTGACCGTGGCCTACGGTCGCACCGTCGCGCTGGACTCGATCACGGCCAACATCGAGTGCAACAGCCTCACCGCCATCGTCGGCCCCAACGGCGCGGGCAAGACCACGCTCCTGCGCGCCATCCTCGGCTGGATGCCACTCGCGGCCGGCGAGATCCGCATCGGGGACCATCATGCCCACCATGCCCTCCCGCGACTGGCCTACCTGCCGCAACGCGCGGAGATCGACTGGGATTTTCCCATCACCGTCGAGGCCGTCGTCGCCCAGGGGCGTTACCCGGCGCTCGGGGCATTTCGCGGATTCCGCGCCGAGGACCACGACTTGGTCGATCGCGCGATCGCCGAACTCGGCCTCGACGACCTGCGGGGGCGGCAGATCCGCTCTCTCAGCGGCGGCCAGCAGCAGCGGGTGTTCCTCGCCCGGGCCCTCGCGCAGGGCGCGGACATCTTCCTGCTCGATGAACCGTTCGCCGGGCTGGATACACGCGCGTCCGACGACCTGATCGCGCGCCTCACGCACTGGCTCGACCAGGGGCGCACCGTGCTCGCCGTGGTGCACGACCTCGACCTCGCGCGGCGGGCCTTCCCGCAAGCGCTCCTGCTGAACACGCGCTTGATCGAGGTCGGGCCCACCGCGACCGTGCTCGATCCCGCACGCATCGAGTCCGCCTACGGACCCGCCCACGGCCCACGCTGAACCGCGACCCGCGATGCACACGCTCCACGAGTTTTTCGTCGCGCCGTTCGGCTATGAGTTCATGCAGCGCGGCCTGCTGGCCGCGACCCTGCTCGGGGTCAGCGGTGGTCTGCTCGGCGTGCTCATGCTGCTGCGCCGTCTCGCGCTCATGGGCGACGCGCTGGCGCACTCGCTGCTGCCCGGTATCGGGTTGGCCTATTTCGCGTTCGGGCCGAGTCCGGCTGCGATGCTGGGCGGCGCGCTCATCGCTGGGATGTTTACCGCGCTGGGCAGTGCCCTGGTCACGCGGCTGACGCGCGTGAAGGAGGAGGCGGCATTTGCCGCGCTCTTCATCATCTTCTTCGGCGCCGGGGTGGCCCTGGTCAGCGCGATGCGCACCAAGATCGACCTTTCGCACTTCCTCTTCGGCCACGTGCTCGGCGTGGGCGGCTCGGACCTCCGGCTCGCCGCCGCGGCGAGCACGCTCACGGTGACGGTGGCTCTGATCGGCTACCGGCCACTCGTGCTCGAGAGCTTTGATCCGACGTTCTATCGCGCGCTGGGCGGCCGCGGCCCGCTGCTGCACCTCGGCGTGCTCGCGCTCATCGTGCTCAATCTCGTGGCCGCGCTCCACGCCATGGGGGCGGTGCTGGCGCTCGGCTTGTTCATCCTGCCCGCGGTCACCGCCTACCTGTGGACCGACCGGCTCGGGCGGCTGTTTGCCGTGTCGGTCGCCGACGCCGTGCTCGGTGCAGCGGGCGGCATGCTGCTCAGCTACCACGGCGGCATCGCCAGCGGCGCCTCGATCGTGCTCGTGCTCGGCGCGGCCTTCCTGTTTTCCGCGCTCGCCAGCCCGCGCTACGGCATGGTCGCCAAACTCGTGCGCCTCGCCCGCGAGGGCCGCGGCGTGCTGCACACGCCGGAATGATCTCGGAGGCCGGTCGCCCGGTCCGGACCTGACCCGGGTCAAGCCCGGGACCGGAAACCCCGTCTTTAGGCTTTCAGCGTCCGGTTTGGGGTCTACTGCTTAACATCCATCCCATGACCAGCCGCCAACGCTTCCTCGCCGCCTGCGCCGCTCAGCCTCTGGAGCGCCCCCCGATCTGGATCATGCGCCAGGCCGGGCGCTATCTGCCCGAGTACCGTGCGCTCAAGCAGAAGCACACGTTCGTGGAAATGGTCCGCACCCCCGACCTCGCGGTCGAGGTGACCCTGCAGCCGCTGCGGCGCTTCGCACTCGATGCCGCGATCCTGTTCTCGGACATCCTCGTGATCCCGGAGGCGCTCGGGCAGCCCTACCGCTTCAAGGAGGAGGGCGGCATCGCGATGGAGTTCCGTCTCGAGGACGCCGCTGCCGTCGAGCGCCTCGCACCCGCCTCGGCCGTGCGGGAAAAACTCGCCTACATGCCGGCCGCGCTGCGCATCCTGCGCCGAGAACTTGGCGACACCAAGGCCCTGCTCGGTTTCGGTGGATCGCCGTGGACGCTCGCCTGTTACATGCTCGAGGGCGGCGGCTCGGATGATTTTGCCCGCGCCAAGGAGGTGTTTCACCGCGACCGACCGCTGTTTGACCGGCTGATGGAGAAACTCACAGACGCGTCGATCGAGCACTTCCGCGCGCAGATCGAAGCAGGCGCCGACGCGGTGCAGATCTTCGATTCGTGGGCGGGCATCGTGCCGGCGATCGACTACGAGGCGGCCTCGCTCAAGTGGATCCGCCGCATTGTCGACGCGATCGGTCGCCGCGCCCCGGTCATCCTCTTCGCCCGCGGCGCGATGGCCGCACTGCCAGCGCTCGCCGCCACCGGCGCGCCCGTGCTCGCGCTCGACTGGACGGTCGACCTCGGCGCCGCCGCGCGCGCGCTGCCGGCCACGACCGCCGTGCAGGGCAATCTCGATCCCGTCCTGCTCAACACCACGCCCGACGTCGTCGCACGCGAGGCCCGGCGACTCCTCGAGTCGATGCGCAGCCGCCCCGGCCATATCTTCAACCTCGGCCACGGCATCCTCCCGCAGGCAAAGATCGAAAACGTCTCTGCCCTCGTGGACACGGTCGTCGCCTTCGCGTAGCTATCCGCCCCGCACACTCCTCCGCGGCCGCGGCCTTGCGGCTCCGCACTCCGCCCTCCACCTTCCGCACTTTCCATGGCCCTCACCGTCGACCTCGACCTCATCCGGAAGTACAACGTCCCGGGTCCGCGCTACACCTCCTACCCGACGGCGGTGCAGTTCACCGACAAGTTCACCGCGTCGCAGATCGTCGACGACCTGAAGGCCACCAACACCGTCCCGCGCGACCTCTCGCTCTACTTTCACCTGCCCTTCTGCGAGACGCTCTGCTGGTTCTGCGGCTGCACCACGGTCATCACCAAGGACCACACCAAAGGCGGCCGCTACATCGATTACCTGGCGCGCGAGATCGAGCTCACACTGCCGCTGCTCCATCCGGAGAGCCAGGCGGTGCAGCTGCACTTCGGTGGCGGCACGCCCAATTTCTTCCACCCCGACCAGATCCGCCGGCTCGGCGAAATCATCCACAAGCACTTCCGCTTCCGGCCTGGCGCCGAGATGAGCGTGGAGCTCGACCCCCGCCGGCTCACGCGCGAGCACGTGCAGGCGTTTCGCGACATGGGCGTGACGCGCGCGAGCTTCGGTATCCAAGACTTCAATCCCCAGGTGCAGGAGGCGGTCAACCGCATCCAGCCCAAGGAACTCTCCGACAACGCAGCGACCTGGATCCACGAACTCGGCTTCGAGTCGCTCAACGTCGACCTGATCTACGGCCTGCCGCACCAGACGCCCGAGACGTTCGCGCGCACCATCGATCTCGCCCTCGAGCTGAAGCCGGATCGCTTCGCCGTCTTCAACTACGCCCACGTGCCGTGGATGAAACCTGCGCAGAAGATCGTCGAGCGCGCCGTCCTGCCCACGCCCGAGGTGAAGCTCGAGATGCTCAAGCTCGTGATCGAGACGCTCACGGCGCGCGGCTTCGCCTACATCGGCATGGACCATTTCGCGCGCGAGACCGACGAGCTCGCCGTGGCCCAGCGCGCGCGCACGCTGCAGCGCAATTTCCAGGGCTACTCCACGCGCGCCGGGTCCGACATCTACGGCTTCGGCATGTCGTCGATCTCGCAGACGCCGACCCACTACCGGCAGAACGAGAAGACGCTCGAGCCCTACTACAAGCGCCTCGACGCGGGCGAGCTGCCGTGGACGCGCGCCTGTTTCCTCACGCCCGAGGACATGATCCGCCGCGAGGTGATCATGCGCCTGATGTGCGACCTCGAACTCGACTTCGACCGCATGGGCGGCGCCCTCGGCATCGATTTCCGCACGCACTTCGCGAAGGAGATCGCCGCCTTCGCCGCGCCGGCCGCCGACGGTCTCGTGACCCTGAGCGAGCGCGGCATCGTCGCGACGGAGTCCGGCCGCCTCCTCATCCGCAACCTCGCGATGACCTTCGACGCCTACGTCCAGTCGAGCGAGAAGCGTTTTTCGAAGACGATCTAGGATTTCGTCACCGAGAACACAGAGGAGGCACAGAGTTCACGGAGGTGTCCTCAGCGGCTCGGGGCCGCAACGGCCTTCCTGGTGCCGTTCTCGTAGCCGGTTTGATTGCCGACTCACGAGCGTTTGCTCCGTGACCTCTGTGCCTCCTCTGTGTTCTCTGTGACCTGCCTGAACTCAGGTCTCTGATGCACAAGGAAAAGCTTCCGAAAAACGTCGTCGTGATCGGCGCCGGGGTGACCGGCCTGACCGCCGCGTACATGCTCCAGCAGCGTGGTCACCACGTCTATCTCCTGGAGAAGAGCACGACGCCCGGCGGCGCGATCCAGAGCATCCGGCGCGACGGTTTCCTCGTCGAGGCAGGTCCGAACACGATGCTGCTCAACGACGCCGCCGTGCTCGAGTTCTTCCGCCAGATCGGGATCCTCGAGGACATGGTCGACGCCTCGCCCGAGGCAAAGAAACGCTACATCGTGCGCGGCGGCGCGCCCATGGCCGTGCCCATGGGGCCGGGCGAGTTCTTCAAGACCAAGTTTCTCTCCGGCGGCGCGAAATGGCGCCTGCTGCGCGAGCCCTTCATCGGCCGCGCCGACCCCAGCGTCGAGGAAAGCGTGGCCGCCTTCGCGCGCCGCCGCCTCGGCCAGGAGATCGTCGACTACGCGATCAATCCGCTCATCGGCGGCATCTTCGCCGGCGACCCGGAAAAGCTCTCGCTGCGCTACGCCTTCCCCAAGCTGTATCAGTTCGATCGCGACCACGGCTCGCTTGTGCGCGGCGCCATCGCCGCCGGACGCGCGCGCAAGAAAGCGGGCATCCCGAAGTTCAAGACGCGCTCGATCTCGTTCAAGAACGGCCTGCACACGATCATCGACGCGCTCGTGCACGCCGTCGGCGATTCCCTCTATACGGGCGTGACGATCGAGGAGATCGTTCCGGGCCGGCCATGGACCGTGCGGATCTCCCGCAACGGCCACGCCACCGAGATCCACGCCGACGCCGTGCTCGTCACGACGCCGGCGCACGCCACGGCCACGCTGCCCTTCACCGGAGGCAACCCGCTCACCGCGCTCGGCGAGATCACCTACCCGCCCGTGACGAGCGTATCGCTCGGCTTCCAGCGCGACCACGTGGCGCATCCGCTCGACGGTTACGGTGTGCTCGTGCCCGCCTGTGAAAGCCGGCGCATCCTCGGCACGCTCTTCAACAGCTCGCTCTTCCCCGGCCGCTGCCCGCGCGGCTGCGTGCTCGTGACGACCTTTCTCGGCGGCATGCGCCAGCCGGAGCTGGCCGGCCTCCCGCAGGGTCAGTTGCGCGACCTCGTGGTCGAGGAGTTGCAGGCGCTGCTCGGCGTCTCGGCCGAACCGTTCTTCTGCCACATCACGGCGTGGCCGCGCGCAATCCCGCAGTACAATCTCGGGTACGCGCGCTATCACGACGCCATGGCCGCGGCGGAAAAGGCCCACCCGGGCCTGGTCGTCGGCGGCCACGTGCGCGACGGCGTGAGCGTGGGCGACTGCATCCGCGCCGGCTGGAAGCTGGCCGACCGGATCGTGTAGGCAGCCCGCAAGCGGGCCGCCGGCCATTCACTCGATCGCCGCGCTTCCGCGCCATGCCCACGCTTTCCTTCATCGTTCCCTGCCACGACGAGGAGGCGGTCCTGCCGCTCGCCATTCCGCGCCTGCTCGCGGCCGGGGCCGCCACGAACGAGTCCTTTGAGATCGTGCTGATCGACGACGGTTCGACCGATCGCACGTGGGAACTCATCGCCGACGCGGCCACGCGCGATCCGGAACACGTGCGCGGCATCCGCTTCACGCACAACTTCGGCCAGCATGCGGCCATGCTCGCCGGCCTGCAGCACGCACGGGGCGACCATGCGTTGCTGGTTGATGCCGACCTCCAGGACCCGCCCGAACTCGCGGCGCCGATGTTGGCGCGAGCTTGGGAGGGCTACGACATCGTCACCGGCGTGCGTCGCAGTCGCGCGGGCGAGCCCTGGCCGAAGCGGGCGACCGCCTGGATGTTTCACCGCGCGCTCAATCTTGTCGCGCCGCGCCCGATTCCCGTCGACTCCGGCTACTTCTACCTGCTCTCCCGCCGAGCCCTCGACCGGCTCCTCGCCCTGCCCGCGCGCGACCGCTACCTGCGGCTGCTCGTCAGCCTGATCGACCTGCCGCGCGTCGCATTTCCCTACGAC
Organism: Opitutaceae bacterium; assembly: GCA_014879845.1. GTDB lineage: Bacteria > Verrucomicrobiota > Verrucomicrobiia > Opitutales > Opitutaceae > JAEWQP01. The sequence continues at coordinate 51,453 of JACSRI010000137.1, read as the reverse complement.
CGCGCGCCGCGCCTGGCTGGCCACACGCATTACTCGTATGCGCGCCTTTGCGGCGTCGCCTGGCATGCTTTTGCGAGTTGCCTGCGACGGCCGGCGGCCGGCACACGAGACGACACGCCGCGTTTCGAGATCAACACGACGACTTCGTAGGGACGCCTCACACCCACGACCACAAGGGTCCGCTCTTGACCCTGTCCGGTGTCCGGCATTTCTCGACACCCGTGCCCAACGAGGAAACCTCGAAGGAACTCGGCCCGTTCCAGCTCGCGCTTGTCGTCCTCTCGGTCGTGCTGCTCGTCGGCCTCGCGGTCGACTTCATCGTTCGCGTGCCCCATGAAATCGGGCGGCTGATCTTCTTCGTCGACACGGCGATATGCGGGATGCTGCTCGTCGACTTTCTCTGGCGCTTCGCGCGCGCGCCCGCGAAGTGGCGCTTCATGCAGTGGGGATGGCTCGACCTGCTCGCCTGCGTCCCCGCCGTGCCGGCGCTGCGTTGGGGCCGGCTGTTCCGGATCGTGCGTGTGATCAAACTCGTGCTCGCGCTCCGCTCCTACCGAGCGCTGCTCGCGCAGTTTGTGCACAAGCGCCGCCAGGCCGGCCTCGCCTCGGCGCTCGTGTTGACGGTGTTCGTGATCTGCTTCGCTTCTATCGGCGTGCTCCTGTTCGAGAATGATCCCGCCTCGAACATCAAGACCGCCGAGGACGCCCTCTGGTGGGCGATGGTCACGATCACGACGATCGGCTACGGCGACCGCTACCCCGTGACCGACGCCGGGCGACTCATCGCGACGGTGCTCATGGTCAGCGGCATCGGCCTGTTCGGCACACTCAGCGGCGTAGCCGCGAGTTTCTTCCTCGGCACGGCGGACAAGGCGACCGACGAGCCGAAACTCCCGGCCGAAGCGATCGCCTCGCTCGAGGAGCGCGTGACGCGCCTCGAGCGCAAGGCCCGCGAATGATGGATAACCGGGCTCGGTGAGCTACGGGATCACGCGCCCGAGGTAGAAGTAGACGGTGGGATCGCGATCCTCCGCCAGCGCGAGGGCCAGGTGCACGGGGCCGATCGGCGTGCTCGTCGCGACGAAGGCACTGCCGCCCAGGATCCAGTCCTCGGGCACCCAGCGCGACGAGCCGTCCCAGGCGTTGCCTGCCTCGATCGATCCACCCACGTAGAGTCCGGCCGGCCGACCTGGTCCGCCCAGTCGCTTTCGGAAGATCAGGGCGCCGACGAAGGAATGGGCGCCATAGACCTCGTCCGTCGGCACGCCGGAGAGGTTGAACAGGCCGCCGATGCGGAAAGGCAGCCGGCCGGTGTTCCCCTTGTCCTCGATGGTGTGATTGAGCACGAATCGCGGCTGCACGACGACACTGCCCCGGGTGATCGGCGCCGTAAACAGCCCGGTGGCGGTGGTCGAACCGCGCTCGCCCGACTCGTGATCGAGCGAACCGGCAAAGTAGTACCCCTGCTGGGGGAAGAACGCGTCATCGAGCCGGTCGAGCGTGAGGCGGCCGAAGTAACGGTTGGTCGTGTAGGGCTCGAGGCCCTGGGCCGGATCGAGGACGATGATGCTTCCGTCGGGCGCGACGACGATGATCGAGGGCGCGCGGACCTTCGAATAGTCGACCTGCCCGCGCTCGGCGCCGATCCGCATCTCGCCGTAGGTGCCGAGGCGCACGCCTGTCGACACGCCGGCGAACGCGGTCTGGCGCTGGAAGTCGACGCGCAGCGGACGCGCGCCCGGGATGATCTGCGAGATGTCCTCCGTGTACGCCTCAGGCGTGCGCAGGAAATCGATCTCGGGCGCGATGAAGAACGAACCCTCGTGCCCGATCGGCTGGAAGAACTCCGTCTCGAGCTGATCGACCGTGCCGAGCGAGCTGCGGACGGCGAGTTCGGCGCCGTAGCGGTTGATCTGGGTGAAGCGCAGCGAGGCGCGGAGATTGAGCTCGCTCGTGCCATCGACGTCGCTGCCGAGCCCCACGCCGAAGATCGCGAGGTTCGGCCCCCAGGGCTTGGGTTCGAGCTTGAGCACGAGCACCTCGCCCTCGGGCCGCTTGTCGATGCGGTAGTCCACGCTCTTGAAATGCCCGAGATCGTGGATACGCCCGAGTCCGTCGCGCAGCTTCTCCTGGTCTAGCGTCTCGCCCGGCTCGAGGTCGAGCCGCTGCAGCACGGTCTCCTCGGCGACGCGCCCGGCGCCCTCGACCTCGATGCCCGCGATGACCGGCAGGTCGCGCGACAACCGGCGACGGACCTGCTCGCGCGCGAGGTAGGTCTCGCGGGGCAGCGCGAGGCCCGCCAGGGCCGCACGCGAATCCTGAGCCTCCTCGTAGCCGAGCCGCGCGATCTGCACCGCGCTCCTGAAGCTCGAGGCGGCGTAGCCCGGGAGCTTGAGGCGCACGAGCACGTCGCCCTTCCCGAGCGTGGCGATCTGCTCGAGCGTGTCGCGCTGCGAGAGGATGGCGAGGAGCTGCGCCGCCATGGCCATGGGGCTGTTGAGCTCGTCGGCCTTCTGCAGCTCAGCGCGCACGTCGACGGCGATGACCACGTCCACGTCCATCTCGCGCACGACGCTGACCGGGAGGTTGCGGGAGGCGAAGCCGTCGATGAGCACGCGCCCATCGATCGTGTGCGGCGCGAAGGCCCCGGGCACGGCCATGCTCGCGCGCATCGCGTCGGCCAACGTGCCGTGATCGAGCACGACCATCGCGCCGGTCTCGACGTCGGTGGCCACGGCGCGATAGGGCACGGGCAGCCGGTCGAAGGAGTCAAGTTCGCCGACCCAGTCGGTCTTTTCGCGCAACGCGACGAGGAGATTCTGCCCGGAAATGAACGCGTTGGGGAGCTTCAGGCCGTCGCGCCCGACGCCGAGCTCGATCCAGCGCGGCGTATCCAATTCCTCCTCCTTGGCGCGATACCCGCGTTGCGGCCGTGCGAGCGAGTCGCTGAGCATGCGCTCCCAGTCGCATTGCTCGAGCCAGGCGATCATCTCCTCCGACGTGTATCCAGCGGCATAGAGCCCGCCGACGATCGAGCCCATGCTCGTGCCGGCGACGGCGTCGACCTGGATGTTCAGCTCCTCGAGCAGCCGGATGACCCCTACGTGACCGATGCCCCGCGCGCCGCCGCCGGCGAGGACGAGACCGATGCGAGGGCGCCGCTCCGAGGTCGCAGGCGAAAAGTCTGCGGCTGCCGGCGCGACCGGGACAAGCATGGCGGCCAGCACGGCCGAGACGATGGCGACCCTGAGGCGACCCGCGGAACGCGCGCACGTGGTGGGCATGACCCCGTGACGCTGGCCGAGGCGGGACAGCGTTGGCAAGACCGGCACGCGCAGGTGGCCGTCGAGTTTTTCTTGGCGCCGGATCACGCGTGCGCACATCGTCCGAGGCGCGATGGATTCGTTCCAATGGATCACCGTCACCGTCTCGATCGTCCTGGGCCTGGGCATCACGGGAACGCTCTCGGGCATGGTGGCGCTGTTTCGCGCCCGCGGCACCGTCCGGTTTGACTGGATCCCCGTCACCTGGGCGGGATGCATCTTCCTCTGGCAGCTCCAATACTGGTGGGCGGTGATCGAACTCTCCGGCCTCGTCCACACCTGGACGATCCTCGAGTTCGCCGTCCTGCTGCTCCTCGTGGTGCTGCTCTACGTGGCCTCGGCGCTCGTCCTGCCCGCGCAACCGACGGACCGGGACGGCGATATGGCGGCGAGCTTTGAGCATGACGGTCGGTGGGCGCTGATCTTCATCTCGGCCTACTTCGCGGTCGCCCTTTTCGCCAACTGTTACCTGTGGAAGTCCCGCGCCTTCACCTACGCCCAGGTGCTCGATGCCGCCCTGATCGCGCTTCCGCTCCTCTACCTTCGCACAAAGCCGCGTCGCGGCCGAGTGTTCGTGACCCTGTTGTATGTAGCCGTGAGCCTGGTCGCGGCCTGGCTGAACTCACCCAAGGCCTACTGACGCGGGCGCCAGCCGGGGCCGGGCCTTGTCATCTATTGGATGACATTGTCGCCGCGCCGAGTCCGGATCTGCGACAGCGGACCGGAGCGGCGAGCGCGTTTGACAACACGCCGCATTGCCCCGACCAATCTGCCCTTCTCCATCATGGCCAAGCACGCTGCTCTCCTCGTCAATCTCGGCTCGCCCGACTCCACGTCCGTCCCCGATGTGCGTCGTTACCTCGACGAGTTCCTCTCGGACGACCGGGTCATCGACAAGCCGAAGCCGATCCAGCAGTTCGTGCTCAAGGCCTTCATCCTGCCCAAGCGCCCGAAGGCCTCGGCGCACGCGTATTCGTCGATCTGGACGCCCGAGGGCTCACCGCTGATCGTGACGAGCAAGGCGCTGCAGCGGCTCGTGCAGGAGCAGAGCGACATCCCGGTCGCGCTGGCCATGCGCTATGGCAAGCCGTCGATCCCCGACGTGATCACCCAGCTCAAGGCCGCCGGCGTGGAGGAGCTTTTTCTCATCCCGCTCTACCCGCACTACGCGATGTCGAGCTACGAGACCGTGGTCGTGCGCGTGATGGAAGTCGTCGCGCAACTCGCGCCGCAGATGCACGTGCTCACGCTCCAGCCCTTCTACAACGACCCGCTCTACATCGAGGCCCTCTACCAGAGCGCCAAGCCCGACCTCGATGCCGGCTTCGACCACCTGCTCTTCAGCTACCACGGCATCCCGGTGCGCCACCTCGGCAAGGCCGACTCCTCGAAAGCGCACTGCGGAGTTGTTCCCAACTGCTGCACCACCCCGAGCGCGACCCACGCGACCTGCTACAAGGCGCAGTGCACGCAAACGACGATCGAGTTCATCAAGCGCGCCGGCGTGCCCGACGGCAAGTGGTCGATCTCCTTCCAGTCGCGGCTCGGTCGCGAGCCCTGGCTCGAGCCCTACACCGACGCCACCCTTGTGAAGCTCGGCGCGAAGGGCATCAAGCGCCTGCTCGTGATGACACCCGCGTTCGTCAGCGACTGCCTCGAGACGCTCGAGGAAATCGCGGTGGTCGGCCGCGAGGGTTTCGAAAAGGCCGGCGGCGGGCATTTCAAACACATCCCCTGCCTCAACGAACATCCGCTCTGGATCAAGTTCGTGGCCGATCGCATCCGCGACTGGCAGGCCGGGCTGCAGGTGAAACAGCCCGTGCCCGCGGTGATCTGAGCGGCGAGCGTCGCCGCACTACGGCGCGGTCACCGTGATGGCTGTCCGGGCGAGGAGGCGCGACCCGCGCCCGAGGATGTAGCGCACCTCGTAGATGCCGGGCTCCTTCGGCGCCTTGAGTTTCGCCGGATTGCCCTGACGCGTCACTTTCGCGACCACGTAGGCGCCGGGCGGCTGGTTCGGACGCGCGATGGTGACATAGTCCTCGTTGTAGGCCGGACCGCTCCAGGATACCTCGACCTCGGCACCCGCGGCGATCGTGGCCGGAGCCCCGACCGTGGCCGCGACGGCCTCGATCACGATCGGCGCCGTCGCCAGAACCCGGGTACCGCGGGCGAGCACGTAGCGCACCTCGTAGTCGCCGGCATCGCTCGGCGCACGCAGGCGCACGGGGTTGCCGTCCTTGACCCGCGCGAGTCCCTGCGACGCGCCGGGTGCCTGCCCGGGCCGAGCGATGCTCACGTAGTCGCCGTCCGCCGCCGGGCCCTCCCAGGTCACCTCGACCCAGTCCGCCACCCGCGCCGGGCCGGCCGGTTGCACGGACGCCGCGACCGCGTGGACCGCGATGGGCAGGCGCCCCAGCACCTTGGTGCCGCGCCCGAGGATGTAGCGGATCTCGTACTCGCCGGGATCGCTCGGCGCCCAGAGTTTCAGCGGGTTGCCCTCGCGCAGGCGCGCCATCGTGAGGTAGGCGCCCGGCGGCTGGTCCGGTCGCGCGACGGTGAGGTAGTCCTCGGCTGCACCCGGCCCGGCCCAGGTCACCTCGAAGCGCGAGGCGATGTCGGCTCCGGCCGGTCCGCTCAGCTCGACCGCGACGTCCGACACCGGTGGGGTCCGGGTCGAGGCATTCGCGCCCGCCGCCGCGACCCAGGCCGCCTTGATCTTCGCCGCGCCCGCGCGGACGCGCAGGACGAGCGCATCGGCCTCGTTCGGGCCCTGGGTGAGCGTCATCGTGACCGACTGGTCGGCCTCCAGCGTGCAGGTCGCGGAGGACGGATCGGTCAGCGCGCGGCCGCCCTTGAACGCCACCGCGGTGCACGTGCACGGCTCGGCGCCCGAATTGCCCACCTCAAGACGAAGCTGATGTCCGACCCTCGGCCGCACCCGCAGGATATTGGCTGCCTCGAGCGTCCGCTCGAACGGTGCGGCCACCTCGGGCGCGGCTGCGACCTGACCGGCCCAGTCCGGCTGACGAAACTCCTCCGGCGGCGGAGCGGCCGTGTATCCGGCGGGCAGGGCGAAGAGCGCCGCATCCTGCGGGCCGGGCGTGATCCGGCGCAGCTCGACCGTGCGCTGAAAGAGCGGAATCTCGATCTTGAGCGGGAATCCCAGCTCCGGCGACACCCACGCCATGCAATACGACTGCCCGTCCTTCGCCACCTCCTGCTTGGTGCAGGACACGCCGTCGATCGCCTCCGCGCCCATGGGTTGTACGGCCTTGGTCCGCGCGTAGTAGGCGTGAAAGCCGAACGGATCGGCCATGCGGCTCAGCGGATCGTCGGGTCCGACCTCGAGATACTGTTTCTCCGCGGGCTGGAGCAGGCGCGTGACCCGGCTCGCCGCGTCGTGGACGATCACCACCGTCGCGCCGTTCTCGACGACCTCGTAGCGGTAGCTCCCCTCGTGAAAGTGAAACGCGGTCGTGCGTGTCGCCTCGCGTTCCGTATCCACCATCTCAGCTGAAAACGAGACCGCTCGCACGGGCGACGCGGCTCCGGACAAACCCAGCGCGAGCGCCAACGCGCCCACGGCATGCTGCGATATCCAAGCGGGCATGAGAAATCCCTCCGCTTCCCCGCCCACATCCCGGGGGCGACGGCGCGAGCAAGCAGCCGTGGTCCTAGCGGGCACGCACACGTCCCGCAACGACCAACCCGTGCGGACTTCGCGGCCGCCGCCGCAGTCGCGTCACCGCCCGACGCCGAGCCTACTGGATGCCCTGGCGTTTCGCCCGCTCCCGCGCCTCGCGGCGGGCCGCATCGTAGAGCAGGTCAAACGACCGCTGCTGCTCCCGATTCATCAGCGCGCGGATCTGCGCCAACGCACGATCGGCCGATTCTTTGACCTTCGCGAGCTTGGCGTCGGTGCTCAGGTTCGTCTCCGCCTGCAACGCCTCGACCTCCTCGCGGTGGCGACGCAGGAGGGCAAAGATCTCCGTGCGTTGCGCGGGCGTGAAGGCGATCTTCGACAATGGGATACTCGAGATCGGCACGTCGGCGGCCTCGGTCGGCTCGCCGGCGCCCGCCTCGACCGGCTCATCCGCGATCAGGGGCGCGGTCCCGAGGAGGCAGGCCAGTGCGGTTGGCAGGATGCGAAACAGAGGGGTGGTCTTCATGAGGGATCCTGCCTCCTCTATCGACATCACGGCACCGCCATGGAGCCCGCGTTTGCGCCGGGCACAGCCTTCAGGTCAATCGGGTGCGAATCGTCCGCCAGTCGGAGCCACCGCCGCTGAAGAACCGACTTGCACCGCCGGCCCGCACCCGTAATTCACGGCCGTTTCGGACGTTAACAACGACCTTCACCCATCCATCCACCCACCGCCCATGAGCACAGTCCCTGTCGAGAAATTCGAGTTCCAGGCCGAGATCCGCCAGCTCCTCGATATCGTCATCCACTCGCTCTACACCGACCGCGAGATCTTCCTGCGCGAGCTGGTGTCCAACGCGGCTGACGCCCTCGAGAAGTTCCGACACCTGCACCTCACCGAGAAGGAGGTCTTTGACGACCGCCTGCCGCTCGAGATCAACATCACGACCGACGACACCGCCAAGACGATCACGATCCAGGACTTCGGCGTCGGCATGACGCGCGAGGAACTGCAGAAAAACCTCGGCACCATCGCCCATTCCGGCTCGAAGGCCTTCGTCAAGACCCTCGCCGAGGGCGCGAAGAAGGACGTCAACCTCATCGGCCAGTTCGGCGTCGGGTTCTACGCTGCCTTCATGGTGGCGAAGCGGGTGAAGGTCTATTCGCGTTCCTACCATCTTGAGGGCAGCGGCCACTGCTGGACGAGCGAGGGCGCGGGCAGCTTCGAGATCGAGGAGGCCGAGGGCCAGCGCCGCGGCGCCAAGCTCGTGCTCGAGCTCAAGGACGACTGTCACGACTACGCCAACGCCAGCCGCCTGCGCGAGATCCTGCGCAAGTACTCGTCCTTCGTGCCGTTCCCGATCAATCTCAACGGCGAGAAGGTCAACACCGTCCAGGCGCTCTGGCTGCGCAGCAAGAGCGAGATCAAGGACGAGGAGTACACCGAGTTCTACAAGTATCAGGCCAGCGCCTACGACGAACCGCGCTTCCGGCTCCATTTCTCGGCCGACGCCCCGCTCGCGATCAACGCCCTGGTCTTCGTCCCGAAGGACAATCCGGAGCGCTTCGGCTTCGGCCGCATCGACCCGGCCGTGTCGCTCTACTGCCGCAAGGTGCTGATCGACGCCGCGCCCAAGGACCTGCTGCCGGAGTGGCTGCGGTTCCTCAAGGGCGTGATCGACAGCGAGGACCTGCCGCTGAACATCTCGCGCGAGACGCTGCAGGACCGCCAGCTCATCGAGAAACTGAACAAGATCGTGACCGGCCGCTTCCTCAAGTTCCTCGAGGAGGAGGCGAAGAATCGAGCCGACGGATACAAGGAGTTCTACCAGAATTTCGGCATCTACCTGAAGGAAGGCGCGGCCATCGACCACACGCACCGCGCCGCGCTGGCGAAGCTGCTGCGCTTCGAGTCGTCCACGCTGGCGAAGGGTGAACTCACGAGCTTCGCCGATTACGTATCGCGCATGAAGGACGGCCAGAAGGAGATCTATTTCCTCGTCGGCCCGAACCGCGAGGCGCTCGAAAACGGCCCGTACTACGAGGCGTTCAAGCTGCGCGGCCTCGAGGTGCTCTTCCTCTACGAGCCGGTCGACGAGTTCGTCATGGGCAACCTGCGCGAGTTCGACGGCAAGAAGCTCCTGGCCGGCGACAGCAACGAGCTGAAGCTCGATGACGTGCCGCCACCGCCCGCCGAAGGCGCGCTCAACGCCGACCAGACCAAGGAGCTCTGCGCCTGGCTGAAGGAGACGCTCGGTGAACGCGTGGGCGAGGCCAAGGGCAGCGACCGTCTCGTCGACAGCCCGGTCATGGCGCTCAACGCCGACTTCATGAGCGCACACATGCGCCGCATGATGAAGGCGATGAACCAGGGCTCCGACCTCGGCGCCCTGAAGGTCCACCTCGAGGTCAACCCGCGCCACAGCCTCATCGTCGGCCTGAACAACCTGCGCGCGGCCAAGCCCGACTTCGCCAAGCTCGTGGCCGAGCAGCTCCTCGACAACGCCCTCATCGCCGCCGGCCTGCTCGAGGACTCGCGCCCGATGGTGGCACGGCTGAACAAGATCCTCGAGGCCGCGACGAAGTAGGCCGGCGCCCTCGAACGACCCAAGCCAGGCCACAGGGAGCGCAGAGGTGGCGCAGAGTCCACGGAGTGCCCGTCGTTTCCGTCCGGACTCTGTGACCTCGGTGCGACCTCCGTGACCGCTGTGCCCCAGGCCGGCGGTGGAAATTCCGCAAGGGTTTGCCCCGGCCCGGTGGTTTACCTAGGAAACCAACTCCGCCATGGCCAAACCGCCTGCCAAGCAACCCGATGATCTCTCGCGCCTTCTGCGCACCTGGGAGGTCGATCCGGCCGACGATCTGCAGCTCGCCCGCAAGGTCTGGCAACGCCTCGCAGCCGAGCGTCCGTCCCCGTGGCGCGCCTGGCTCGACGGGCTCGCCCGCCTCCTGGCCCAGCCCATCGCCGCTTCGGCCGCTGTGCTGCTCTTCGCCGCCGTCGGCGCCGGCGTGGCCGAGCTGACCCAGGCCTCCGCCCGCGAGGCCCGGCTCGAGCGCCTCGCCGCCGAATACGCGCACTCCATCGACCCGATCCTGATGCACGGTCGCGGCACCGACGCCGCGGCGCCGCACGGCCACGCACGATGAAGCAGATCGCGATCGTCCTCGTCGCCGCGCTCGTCTCCGCCGTCTGCGCCTTCTGGCTCGTGCAGCGACGCCACGACGCGGGCATCGCCGCGCTCGCAGGCACGAGCGGCGACGATCTCCAGTGGATACGCACGGAGTTCCGCCTCGACGACGCGCAGTTCGCCGCCGTGAAGAAGCTGCACGACGACTACGCGGTGGTCTGCGCCGGGCACTGCGCCGACATCGCCGCGGCGACCACCCGACTCCAGAGACTCACGTCGGAGAACGCCGCTCCGACCGACCTCGAGGCCGCCCGTCGCGAGGTTGCCGCGCTCGAGGAGGTGTGCAACACAGCCACCCGCGCCCACCTTCGCCGCGTCGCGGCCGCGATGCCGGCCGAACAAGGGGCGCGCTACATCGCGCTCGTCGAACCCCACCTCGCGCACAGCCCGCACGACGGCTCGCGCCTCACACCGTAGGCACGGCAGCCGCAGGTACGCACGAGCGCATGGAGCCCCGTCTCGACGACACCGAGGACAAGCGCCTGATGGCCGCCCTGGCCGGCGGCGATGACCTCGCGCTGAACACGATCATGCTGCGCTGGCAGCGCCCGGTGCGCGCCTTCGTCCTGCGCTACCTGGCCAACGCCTCCGACGCCGACGACCTCGTGCAGGAGACCTTTGTGCGTGTCTACCGGCACCGCGCCCGCTACGAGCCGAGGAGCCGCTTCTCGACTTGGTTGTTCACGATCGCCGTCAACCTCTGCCGCAACCACGCCGAGAAGATGGGCCGCCGGGCCGCGGAGTCGCTCGACGCGTCCGCCGATCCCTCGGACTCCGGCGCCTCGGCTCGCCCCCGCGAGCACGCATCCTCCGAGCCCGGACCGGCCGACGAGGCTCTCACGCGCGAGCGCGCCGCCGCCGTGCGCACCGCGATCCAGGAGTTGCCCGCGGACCTGCGCGCCGCGGTCATCCTCTTCGAATACGAGGAACTCTCCCACACCGAGATCGCCGTGATCGCCGGCACCACGCCCAAGGCGATCGAGACCCGCCTCTACCGCGCCCGTGCCACGCTGAAGGAGAAGCTGGCCCGCTGGCTCAGACGCTGAACCGGGGGACGTGCTTCACGGCGAGACGGCCATTTCGGCCGCGCCGGACTTGCGCACAAAAATCCGGCAGCTTCCGACCTCCCTCATCAGTTCGTAGTGAGCCGCCACATACTCACGCAGCTCCGGCCAGGTCTCGAAGCCGTCTCTCGCACGGTCCTGGTAGGCGAAAAATTCCGGGCCCACCGCCTCGACAAAGAACCGTGGCTGGTGCCGCCGCAGGTCGAACAGATAACGCGTGCGATAGAAGTCCAGCAGCGGATTCCCCACGATTTGCCGCTCGGTCGTGCCATCCCGAGTCGCCTGCGGCAGACCCGACTCGACGTGCAGCCGCGAGGCCCAGCCCCAGATCGTCATCGTGTCTCCAGGCCGCGCGGCGTCGGCCAGCACACGCGCCGGATCGGAGACATGCAGAGCAATATGCCCGCGCTGGTAGGGAACACCCGGATGGTCGCGGCTCATCCGTGAGCGCACCTGCGGCACGAGCGTCGCCGCAAGCAAGACCGCGAGCACCCCGTGCACGTACCAGCACGACCGCGCCGACGCCACGCGATCCAACACGGCGTCGAGCAGCGCGGCAACGACCATGCACAGCGGGATCACGCCCAGGAGCAAATAGTGAAAAAACAACCTGCCGGGCGCGGCGACTACGTAGGCCGCCACAAACGCCGCGACCAGCAGCACGCCCAGCGTGACCCAGCGACGCGGCACCACAAATACCGCGGCCCCGACCAACATGAGGCCAATCACAAGCAGCGGGACCGTGTAGGTGTGAACCTCGGAGATATCCTTCGTGAATTCCGGCACGGCACGCCAGAACCCGGAAAACGTCAGCCCGCCCATGGCCTTGTAGTTGAAGGCCTGCTGAATGTAGGCGAGATACCATTGGCGCCCGAGGCCCCAGATCAGGATCATCGCGCCAAAGAGCACGCTGACCAACACGCCACCGCCGAGCCACGCGCCGAGCAACCGCCACAGGCGCGAGCGCTCCGTCCGCCACCGCCACACGATGACGACTCCCCCGGCCAGGCAGAACCAGAGGGCGAGCGGCACGGTCTGGAGCTTGGCCCACGGCGTCGCGCCGAGCGCGGCCATCCCCAGCAGCACCCGCCACCCCACCCCGCGGTGCGCGCCCTGCCAGAGCAGCGCCGAGCCGGCCCCGATCAGGGCCATGGGCACGTGCTCGGAGGTCGAATACGCAAAATCGAAGAAGGTGGTGAGGGCGAAAAACACGACGGCCGGCAGCACGCCGCACCGCGCCACCCGCTCGTCCGCCTCCTCGCGCAGCATGAGGTAGGCGCCGCCCAGCGCGATCCACAGCATCAACACGGCCGCGAAGTGCGAGGTCGAGAACTGGATCGGGATGCCGATCCAACTCATCAGCACGACGGGGAGCATGTTGAGCGGACCGACTGTGTTGAGATCGACGTACTTCCACGGGATGGGGTGAGTGCTCAGTCGCATGGCTCCCGCGAGGGCCTGCGAGTCGTCGACGCCGAGTTCGACGTTCAGGGCCGCGAGCGGCCAGCGACAGGCGAGAAGGAAGAGCCCGAGGGCGGCCAGGTAGCCGAGCGGCTTTACGCGACGCGGGCTCCAGGCCGCGCCGAGGAGCGCGAGTCCGGCCAGCACGGCGACGACGGTGTAGCGCGTGGACGTTCCGCCGAGGGCAAGGAGCAGGGATTCCATGGGAGCAGCGCCTCAAGTGTTCGCCGCGCGCACGCCAGCGTCGCCCGCGGAGGCCGTCGTTTCCTGCACGATGAAGATCGGGCGGCGCTTGGCCTCGATGAAGAGCTTGCCGAGGTACTCGCCGAGGATGCCAAGGATCAGCGTCTGCATGCCGCCGATGAAGAGCATCACGCAGATCATCGACGTCCAGCCTGCCACGACATGGCCCCGCGCCCAGCTGAAGAGCGCCCACGCCAGGACCAGCGCCGAGACGCCCAGCTGCAGGCCACCGAGCCAGATCGCCAGGCGCAGCGGACGCAGGGAGAAGCTCGTCACAGCCTCCACCGCCAGCGCCAGCATGCGACCCCAGCTGTATTTGGTCTGGCCTGCCGCGCGCGGGGCGCGGTCATAGGGAAAGGCTTTCTGCCGGAAACCGACCCAGCCGACCAGGCCGCGCAGGTAGCGCCCGCGCTCCGGCAGGGCGATCAACGCCTCCACCACGCGCCGGCTCATGAGGCGAAAGTCGCCTGTATCCACCGGGATGGGGCGGTCGGCCAGCGCGTTGAGCATGCGATAAAACACGCGTGCCGTCGCCCGTTTAAGCCAGGTCTCCTCCGCGCGCGAGCGGCGCTGGCCGAAGACCACGTCCCAGCCGCCGTCCGTCCGGGCCTCGGCGAGCATCGGTCCCGCGAGTTCCGGCGGGTCCTGAAGGTCGGCATCGATCACGAGCACGTAAACACCGCGCGCCGCCTCGAGGCCTGCCATGATGGCGGGCTGGTGCCCGAAGTTGCGCGACAGGCGCACCCCGCGCACCTCGGCGTGCCCACGCGCGGACTCGTCGATGATCGCCCAGGTCCGGTCGCGCGAGCCGTCGTCGACGAGCACGACCTCGAAGGTCTCGCCGAGCGCGCGCCCCGCGGCGAGGAGGCGGTCGACCGAATGGCGCAACACGTCCTCCTCGTTGAAGCACGGGACGACGAACGACAGCAGCGGGATCATCACGGTTTGTTCTCAACGCGCGTTCCAAGCACCTCAATCACGAAGCGGGCCGTCGGCGCGCCTTGGCCCCGGTCACTCGTCGTCGCGGAACGTCCCGCCCTCGACGTGGATCACCCTCCATCCGTCGCGCTCGCCCCCGGGCGGCGTCGTGCCCGTGGCGAAGAGCTGCAGGTCGGGGTCGAGCACGCCCCAGAAGCGTGCCCGCCGCACCGGGTCGAGTTCCCCCAAAACGTCGTCGGCCAGCACGAGCGGCGCGATGCCCCGCTCGGCGCGCGCGTCGCGCAACTGGGCGAACCGCAGTGCGAGCACGAGCGCGCGCTGCTGTCCCTCCGAGGCATAGAGGGCCGCCTCCCGACCCGCCACCGCCAGGGCGAGATCGTCGCGGTGGGGTCCGTGCTGGGACGAGCGCGCCAACAGGTCGCGCGGGCGTCCCCGCTCGAGCTGTGCGAGGTACAGGGCCGGATCCTCGAGGGCGCAGTCCGGCGTGTAGGCCAGGCTGCCAGGCTCGGCTCCACCGGAGAGCGCGACATACAGGTCGGCGACGAGCGCGGCGAGCCGGGCCACGCCCTCGCGTCGTCGCGCGATGAGGCGACAGGCTGCCGGGGCGAGCTGGTGTTCGAAGGCCGAGATCTGCGCCGCACCGGCGGCCTCCTTGAGCAGGCGGTTGCGCGCGTCCAAGGCACGATGATACGCCTGCAGGTCGGCGAGATAGGCCGGATCAAGCGAGGCGAGGTGCAAGTCGAGAAGGCGGCGGCGCAGGGCCGGTCCGCCGCGCACGAGCTGGATGTCCTCGGAGGCGAAAAGCACGGTGGGGAAGCGGCCGATGTAGTCCGAGAGCCGTCGCACCGGCTCCCCGTCAAGCGTCGCCTCCTTGCCCTTCGGCCGGATGCGCACGATCACCTCGCTCTCACCGAGCGTCTCGTGCCCGAAGCGAAACGCCAGGGCCGCCTCCGCCTGGCCCTGCTGGATGAGGGTGCGATTGTCGCCGGGACGAAACGCCCGGAGCGCGCTCACGTAGCCGATCGCCTCGAGCAGGTTGGTTTTCCCCTGCCCGTTCGGTCCGAGGAGGAACGTGCGCTCGCCCGCGAACGCCAGCTCGGCGCCTGCGATGTTGCGAAAATGCTGCAGGCGGATGAGGCGGAGTTTCACAGCGTCAGATGATCCGGTTGAACCACAGAGGTCACAGAGAGCACAGAGAAAGACAGTTCAGCAGCGAAGAGGCACAAGAGCCACACGATGGCTTCGTCTCGTCTGCGCATCCTGTTCCTCTCACGGCCATCCAGTTCGGGTCTCTGTGCCTTCTGTGTCCTCTGTGGTTCAAGCCGGCTTCCTCATACTTGGATCACCTTCCCGCTTCCGCTCTCGGCTTCGAACTGCCCCCACACATTCGCGAGCGCCTCGGCCAGGAGCTGCCAGTCGCGTTCGGTCGTCGCCCAGCCGCTGCTGATGCGGATGGTGCGGCGCGCGGCCTCGGGGGTCAGTCCCATCGCCGCGAGCACGTGGCTCGGCGCGGCCGAGCCGCTCGCACAAGCCGAGCCGGTGGAAACCTCGAAGCCGAGCTTATCCAAACGCACCACCCAGCGCGTGTTGTCGTGCGCGGGCAGCCGCAGCGAGACGGTATTCCAGAGGCATGGCGCATCGCCTGAGTTCACCACGACGCCCGGGATGCACCGCGCGATCGCGTCGATGAAGGCCGAGCGCCAGGCGGCGCGTGTGGCGATGCTGCCCGACTGCGCCTCCGCGGCGTCGAGTGCCGCGACCATCGCGGCGATCGCCGGAAAATTCTCCGTGCCCGCGCGCCGTCCGCCCTCCTGCTCGCCGCCGCGCTGCGCGCGAAAGCCCGCCGCCAGAGCCGCCGGCGGAACACGCAGGAAACCCACGCCCTTCGGCCCGCCGAACTTGTGCGCGCAACCGACGACAAACCCGCCCAGTGCGAGCCCGCGCGCAGGCAGCCGGCCGATCCACTGCGACGCGTCGCACAGATACCACGCACCGCGCTCGCGACACACGGCGTCGACTTCGGCCACCGGGCCGAGCACGCCTGTCTCGTTGTTGGCCGCCATCACGGCGACGAAGCGCGCCGGGGTTGTCGTGACCGTGGCCGACGCGAACTGACCGTCGGACGCGACGGGGCCCGCGACGCATCGCTCCCCGAACGCATCGCGCGCCGCGGCGAGCACGCTCGGATGTTCGGTCGCGGCGACGCACGCACGCGCGTCGGCCGGCAGGACGCGCGCGATCCAGCGGATCGCGGCATTGTTCGCCTCGGTCGCACCCGAGGTGAAGACGATCTCCTCGGGCGTCACACCGAGGTGGGCCGAGACCCGCGCGCGTGCCTCACCCAGCAGCCGAAAGACACGGGCCGAGAGCCGGTAGGGGCTGCTCGGGTTGGCCCACGCCTCGTCGCTGGCGCGCAACCACGCCTCGCGCGCCGCCGGCAGGAGCGGCGTGGTGGCGTTGTGGTCGAAATACGGCATCGCGCGACCATTCCGGCGCGCGGGCCGCCGGTCTTCAATCCCAGAGAGCCGCCGACACCGCGAACGCGGTCACTGGGACCATGCCCGGCTCAGGCCTCGTCGAATCCGTTGATGAAGAGGTCGAAGACCTCCCGATACTCGGCGGACTTCACGTCGTTGTTGTAGATCTGGAAATACATGACCGCGCCGCGGATCACCTTGGCGCCGACGACGACGTGCAGGTACTCGCCGGGCTTGAGGTCCTCGGGGCGCTTGGCCTCGGGGTCGGTGAACACGCAGTAGACGCCGGAACCGTTGACCGGCTTGAGCGGGAAGAATTTGTAATCCTGCTCCTTCGACTGCGCGAGGAAGTCGGCGCTCTGGGTGACGACGATGTTCTTCTGCCACTCCTCGCCCTCGGCCTCGGCCGAGTATTCCGGCGAGATGATCACGGCGACCGAGATGTTCCACACCGGGTTTTCCAACTTCACCAGCGTCATGCCGTGCTGGTTGGTCTGGGTCGCGAACGAGTAGCCGGCGGGCACCTCGGTCTTGAGGCGCACACCCTGCCCCGCGACGAAGGTGCGCGGGCGCGCCGACAAATCGCCTCCCGCGAGGCACGCGATCACACTCACGATCCCAAGGAGACGCAGCGGGTTTCGCATGGAGACAGTCTACCTATTTTCGGCGCGGATCCAAGCCGGGAGAGAACGCCGGGCCCGTGGCGCAGGCTTCCAGCCTGCCTCTGCACCCGGGCCATCGAGGCGGGAAGCCCGCGCTACCTTGAGCCGCCGCGGCGCCAGAGCGACTCGATGCGCGTGAACGTGGCCTCCGGAAACCCCAGCGCCCGCTTGAGCGCGATGTCGCGCGCGAGCGCGTTGCGTATGCCACGCAGGCGCCACCAAGCGCGCAGCCCGATCTGCCGCTCCAGCAGCATGGGGGTGACCTGGATCGGCACGGGCAGGTCGCTGCCATGCACGAGTCGGTCGACGACCCCGGGCGCGAGCAGGCCTCGCACGAACCGTCCCTTGCCCGCGAGCGCGAGCGCACTGATGTCGCCGTAGAGCCGCGGGTACTTCGGCAACATCGCGCAGAATTCCGGGAACCAGTGTCGCCCGCCCCAGCCCGCGGTCGTACCGCAGTGCGCGGCGATGACCGTGACGCCGCACTCCAGCGGCGCCTCGAGCACGCGCGGATCGGCCAAGTCGGGTCGCACGACGGGCAATGCCTTCTCGCCACCCGTGTGAGCCAGCAGCGGCAAACCCGCCGCGGCCATGTGCTCCCAGAACCGCCGGTAATGCGGCAGGCGCGGGTCGATGTCCTGGCAGTTGGGCAGGCACTTCATCACGGCCGCGCCGCCCTCGAGACAGCGCGCCAGCTCATCGAGGGCGTCGGCCCGCGCCGGGTGTATCGAGACCGCGGGCACAAACTCCGGATGCCGCCGCGCCAGCTCGAGCACGCGTTCGTTCGGCACGTAGAACGCCGCCCGGTCGGGCACACGCTCGCCGCGCCCGGTATAGACATCCTCCTGGGCGAGGAGCAGCACCTGCCGCAGCCCGGCCGCCCGGATCAACCCCAGCAGGCGCTCGACAAGCAGGTCGTCGAAGTCGTCGCGCCCGAGATCTCGCAGGGTCAGGCCGAAGCTCGCGAGCAGCACGGGCGCGAGGGCCTTCTGCGCGCCGCGCAGGCGTATCCAGCATCCCGTGCCGCCGGCGCCGGTGCCGATGAGATGGACGTGGCCGTCGATCACGAGCGGCCGTTCTCCCTGTCGCCAAGCGCGGTGGACCGGCAGCGCGTGAGGTCGAGCTTGCCCGTGCCGAGCACGGGGATGCGCTCGACCCGGACCACGCGTTTCGGGACCCACAGGACAGGCAGCCCGCCCTCGAGCAGCCGCGCCCGCATGGCCTCCGTCGGGAGGTCCAGGGTCGAGAGCGCGACGAGCGCCTCGCCCTTGGTCTCGTCCGGCACGCCGATCACCACGACCGGCTGCGTCTCGGCCGCCTGCCAGCCGAAGGCCTCGATGATGCGCTGCTCGACCGTGCCGTGGGGCACCATCTCGCCGCCGATCTTGGAAAAGCGCGAGAGCCTCCCCTCGATATAGAGAAAACCGTCCTCGTCGAAACGCGCGAGGTCGCCCGTGTAGAACCAGCCGTCCTTGAGCACGGCCGCGGTCGCCGCGGGATCGTCGAGATAACCGCCGAAGACGTTGCAGCCGCGCACCGCCAGCACGCCGGTCTCGCCGATCTGCAGGGCCTGGCGCGTCTCCGGGTCGACGATACGGGCCTGCATGCCGCCGACGAGCAGCCCGACCGAACCGGGGCGGTGCCCCTCGCCCGTGCCCCCGGCCGCGAGCGGCACGGGATCGGGGCGGTTGACCGCGAGCACCGGCGTGGTCTCGGTGAGCCCGTAACCCTCGCGGATCGGCACGCCGAACCGCTCGCGAAACGCCCCGTCGAGATCGGGCGGCAGCTTCTCCGCGCCGGCCACGACGAGCCGCAGGCTGCGCAGCTGGCCGGGCTCGGCGCGCTTGAGGAAGGGCCGCAGGAAGGTCGGTGCGCCCACGAGCACGTGCGCCTGCTCCGCCGCGATCACCTCGGCGATCCGCCGCGTCTCGAGGGGCGACGGGAAGGAGGCGATGCGCATGTCGTGGAGCATCGGGTACCACATCGTGACCGTGAACCCGAAGCTGTGGAACACCGGCAGGCATCCGACCATCGTCTCGCCGGGATGGAGCAGGCCGGTCTCCCGCGTCTGCAGGCAGTTGCCCAGGATGTTGCGGTGGGTGAGCACCACGCCCTTGGGCTCGCCGGCGCTGCCGCTGGTGAAGAGCAAGGCCGCCTCGCGGTCGCCGCCATGCGCAGGCAGGCGCAGCTGGCGCGCGAGCAAGCCCGCCGGGAGCGCGCGCACGGCCGCGAGCCAGCCGGCGATGCGGGGCTTGCCGCAGGCCGCGATCTCGGTCCCCACGTCGTGCGTGGCCTCGGGCCAGGGAAAGTCCGGGATCTTCTCGCGCAACGCGGCGGCGCCGACCACGCGCGTGATCCCGCCCTTGCGCATGGCCGCGGCGACGGAGGTCCGGCCGATGACGAAGTTGAGGTTGACCGGCGTCTTGCCCGCGAGCGTGAGCGCGAGGTTGGCCACGCAGGCTCCGATGCCCGGCGGCAGGACAATGCCGATGCGGTGCTCGTGGAAGTGCCGTCGCCAACGCCGGCTCAGCGCGATCGCCACGGCGAGGAGCGTGCCCGCATCCATGGTTCGGCGCACCGGCACCTGGTCGACGATGACCTCGCGTCGCACATTGCGGGCCAGGGCCATGAAGGCCGCAGTGCCGAGATGCCCGGCGAGTTCGGGCCGACGGTTGAACTCCGCCTCGCCCGAGTCGACGGAGTGCGCATGCACGCGGATCCCCGCAAACCGTTCACGCGGGTACATGGCGTGTGTCTTTACCATGGGGTCGTCGTGCCACCATGCGGGGCCGGGTGCAGCCTCGCCAGACGAAACCTCGAAGCCGCCGGTCGTCCTCGCCTTCGCCGGCCCCGGAGCCGACTGCCGCTCAGCGCAAAAACAACCATCCGCTCGCCAGCAGGATCGGCAGCAGGATGGGCAGGCTGTAGCGCACGATGTAACCGACGAAGGTTGGCGTGCGCACACCGGCGGCTTCGGCGATGGCCTTGACCATGAAGTTCGGACCGTTGCCGATGTAGGTCATCGCGCCGAAGAACACGGCGCCCAGGCTGATCGCGACCACGAATTGCGAGTAGCGCGGATGATGCAGCAACACGCGCACCTCCGCACGCTCGTCGGCACCCTCGGGAAACGCCTCGGGCGACTCCGCCTGCGCCACCGTCTCGGCCAGCTGCAGGAAAGTCGCGTAGGTCGGCGCGTTGTCGAGCACGGCCGACAGGGATCCGGAGGTGAGGTAGTACTGCATCGGCTGGTTGACCCTCAACTCTCCGCCGTGCTGGTTGATGTAGCCCAGCGCGGGCATCATTGTCATGAAGATCCCCGCAAAAAGGAAGGCCACCTCCTTGATCGGGCCGAAGGTGAACTGGTTCTCCGCGTGCACCGTCTTGTTGGTCATCCGGTACGAGGCGACGGCGGCGCCGATCATGAGCCACTCGCGCAGGAGGAACCGGTCCGAGAGCGGCCCGACCACCGGCACCTCCGAGAGGAAGACCGCACCCACGATCACCAGGAGGAAGAATGCGTTGATCCCGCCGTCGAACCGCCAGCTGTCGTGCTCCTCGATCTGTTCCTGCACGCGGCGCGGGACCTTGGCGTAGTGGTGGCGGTCGATCAGCCAGAACACACCGATGATCGCCAGGATGGTGCACAGCCACTGCAGGAGCACGTGCTCCATCAGCCAGAAGAACGGCACCCCGCGCAGGAAACCGATGAACAGCGGCGGGTCGCCGATCGGGGTGAGCGCACCGCCGCAGTTCGAGACGACGAAGATGAAGAAGACGATGTGGTAGGCGCTGATCCGGATCTTGTTCGTCCGGATCCACGGGCGGATCATCACCATCGAGGCACCGGTCGTGCCGATGTGGTTGGCCACGACCGCGCCCACGAAGAGGAAGATCGCATTCTGCGTCGGCGTGGCTTCGCCCTTAACCCGGATGTGGATGCCCCCAGCCACGATATAGAGCGACCCGATCAGGCAGATGAACGAGAAATACTCGTGCAGCGTGTGCACCACCACGCCGCCGGCGTGCAGGCCGAAGACGAAATATCCCGCCACCGCCACGCCCATCCCGATCGCGATATGCGGGTAGTAGTGCTCCCAGAAATGCTTCACCCGCGGCGGGGTGAGCGACATCGCCGCGATGAGCAGGAGCAGCAAGCCGAACGGAATGATCAACCACGCCGGCACCGCGGCCATGGCGGTGTGCGTGCTGGAGGCGAGGAGGAACGACATACGGGGGGACGACCGGTGAGGCGAAGAGCATCACCCCAACCACGAGGCGTGCCAACGCCCTTCCCAAACTCATGCCGTCGTGGCGACGGCAAGCGCATTTCCCGTCAGGCCCTCGCCGGCGTCACGGAATCACGCCGAGCCCCTTGAGCACCGCCAGCATGATGGCCGCGGCCATGACCGACCCGATCTGCCCGCCCGTGTTGGCGCCCATGGCGTGCATGAGCAGGAAGTTGTGCTTGTTGGCCTTCTGCCCCTCGGTCTGCACGAGCCGCGCCGCCATCGGGTAGGCGGAGATGCCGGCCGCGCCGACCAGCGGGTTCACCTTTCCGCCCGAGAGGTAGTACCAGAGCTTGCCGAGGAGCACGCCGCCGACGGTGTCGGTCACGATCGCGACCAAGCCCAGGCCGAAGACCATCAGCGTCTGCATCTTCAGGAACTCGCCGCCCGCCATCGTGCCGCCGATGGCCAGCCCGAGGAAGAGCGTGGAGATGTTGGCGATCTCGTTCTCGCTCGCCTTGCACAGGCGCGTGACGGCCCCGGAGACCTTCATGAAGTTGCCCAGCATGATCATGCCCATGAGCGGCAGACCCTTCGGGGCGATGATGCCGGTGATGGCGGTGACGATGATCGGGAACGCGATGAGCGCGGTCTTCGAGACCTTGCCCCTCACCGGCGGCATCTTGGTCTCGCGCTCTTTCTTCGTCGTGAGCAGCCGCATGATCGGCGGCTGGATGATCGGCACGAGCGCCATGTAGGAATACGCCGCCACGGCGAGCGCGCCGACCATGGCGGTGTCGATCTTGCCGAGGTCGGCGAACATGTTGGAGACGTAGATCACCGTCGGGCCGTCGCATGCGCCGATGGCCGCCACGGATACGGCGGCCTCCTTGGAGAATCCCAGCGCCAGCGCGAGCAGGAGCGTGAGGAAGATGCCGAGCTGGCCCGCCGCGCCGAAGAGCAGAAGCTTGGGCTCCGCCAGCAGCGGGGTGAAGTCGGTCATCGAGCCGATGCCCACGAAGATGAGCAGCGGGAACAGCTCGTTGCCGATGCCCATGTCGTAAAGCGTGCGCAGCACGCCGTCGTGGCCCATGAGCTCGCTCAGCGGCAGGTTGGACAGCAGGCAGCCGAAGCCGATGGGCAGGAGCAGGAGCGGCTCCACGTCCTTGGCGACGGCGAGGTAGAACATGACGCCCGCAATCAGGAGCATCACGATGTTCGGCCCGCCGTGTGTATAGAGAAACTGGGCACCGGCTCCCAGGCCCTTGAGCGCTTCGAGGATGGCGTCGAGCATGGCGTGATCCCTCCGTCAGTCCTTCTTGCCCTCGGGCCCGCCGTGGTCCGGCGGGAAGATGGCGGTCAGGCCGCGGATGAGCAGCGTGAGCAGCCACAGCGTGAGCAGTGTGCCGCCCATGCCGACGACGAGCATGGTGAGACCGAAGGTCAGTTGACTCATGGAGTATCCGTGGGGACAGGGGCCTTCGCCGCGGCGAGCTGCCGCTCATAGCGGTCGTGCCAGACGGAGAGCACGATCGAGACGGCGAGCACGGCGGCGATGACGAGCAGCGAGACGGAGACGTGGTGCTTGAACCACTCCTCGGAGAGCACCATCGGATGACCGGCGCCCTCGAGCCCGGCGATCTCGAGCAGGTGCCCGAGGCCCGGCACGACCATCTTCGCGCCGATGAAGAAGAGGATGACGCTCACCCCGTGCTTGAGGAACTTGAACAGGCCCATGATCCCGCGGATGGCGAAGAACAGGGAGTTGAGCCCGAGCACGGCGAAGATGTTCGAGGTGATGACGACAAACGGGTCCTGGCTGATGCCCATGATCGCCGGGATCGAGTCGATGGCGAAGAGCACGTCGGTCGAGCCGATGACGAGGAACACCAGGAAGAGCGGCGTGATGTGCAGCTTCCCGTTCCAGCGCGTGAAGAGCTTGCGCGTCTCCTGCGGCTCCGGGTGGATCGGCAGGATCTTCGAGGCCATCCGCGCCAAGATGTTCTTCTCCGGATGCACGTGCTCGTCCTCGTCAGCCGCGACCATCTTCCACGCCGTCCAGATGAGCAGCGCGCCGAACGCATAGATGAGCACGTGGAACTTCTCCACCAGCGCGATGCCGAAGAGGATGAAGGCGATGCGCAGGACGATGGAGAGGTAGATGCCGAGCTTGATCAGCTTGGGCTGGGCGACCGGCTGCACGCCCATGAGCGAGAAGATGAGGATGAAGACGAAGAGGTTGTCGACGGAGAGCGAATACTCCGTGAGGTAGCCCGCGATGTAGGCCGTCGCGATCTCATGCCCGCCGGGGTGCAGCACCCAGGTCGCCGCACCGAAGCCGAGCGCGAGGCTCACCCACAGCGCCGTCCAGCGCAGGGCGACCTTGACGTCGATCGTGGTCTTGCGGTGCGTGACGACGAACAGGTCCACCGCCGAGACGACGACAAAGAGAACCCAGAAAAGCGCCCAGAGAAACGTCAGCGAGTGCATGCGCGAAAATGGATGGGAGGGACCGGTCCGGGTCGAGCCTGCTCAGCGAATCTTGTGCGAAGCGAAGATCTGACGGCGCCCCTCGAGCGCCCAGAGACGCACGCCGCCCTTCGGCTCCCCGACGGAGACGATGCGAGCCGTCGGTCCCCAGAGGGCGGCGACGGTGGCGGAGATCACGACCGCGGTTTCGGTGTCGACGTCGACCGGCTCGCCGGGCGCATGGGCCACCGGCTGGACCGGGTTGGCGCCCGGCTCGGACACGCCGGCCGGCGTGCGCGCGGCCAGGCGTTCCTCGAGGTCGCGCACGGCGCGGCCGAGATCGGCCAGTTTCTTGCCGAGGAAGGCGAGCACCACCACCACGACCAGGAGCATCGCCGTTTGGAACGAGACCTGGGGCGTCTCCGCCGCGACGCCCCCGGCCGCCGCCAGCACCGGCGACACGAGCGCGATGGCCACGAGGGGTATCATGGGAGTTGGGGTAGGTTTGAGGTGTGTCTCGATGCCCGACAGGCCCACCTCGGAAGGCCTGCCGAGCGCAGCCTTCGGTCAGGGCGTCCACTTCACACCGCGCATGTCCCCGGTCTGCAGGAACTGCTGGTGCATGAGGAACGCGTTGGCGAGGGTTTGCGGCGAGTGGCCGTCCTTCGCCATCTCAAAGTAGCGCAGGAGCTCGTCGCGGTACTCCGGATGCGCGCAATGCTGCACGATCAGGCGTGCGCGCTCGTTCGGATCCTTGCCGCGCAGGTCCGCGACGCCCTGCTCGGTCACGACCACGTGCACGGAGTGCTCGCTGTGGTCCATGTGCGAGACGAGCGGGACGATCGTGCTGATCTTGCCGCCCTTGGCCGACGACGGGCAGGTGAAGACGGAGATGTAGGCGTTGCGCGTGAAGTCGCCCGAGCCGCCGATGCCGTTCATGAGGTTGCTGCCCATGACGTGCGTCGAATTCACGTTGCCGAAGATATCGACCTCGATCGCCGTATTCACGGTGATGATGCCGAGGCGGCGCACGATCTCGGGGTTGTTCGTGATCTCCTGCGGGCGCAGGAGCACGCGCGGCCGGAAGAACTCGAGGTCGTCGTAGAAGGCCTGGAGCTTCTCCTTGCCGATGGTCAGCGACGTGCCCGTGGCGAAGCGGATCTTGCCCGAGCGGATGAGGTCGACGACCGAGTCCTGAATCACCTCGGAGTACATCTCGAAGGCGGGGATCTCGGGATTGGCGCCGAGGGCGCCGAGCACGGCGTTGGCGATGTTGCCCACGCCGGACTGCAGCGGGAGAAACTCGCGCGGCACGCGTCCGGCGCGGATCTCACCGGCGAGGAAGTTGGCGACGTTCTCGCCGATCTTGTTCGTCACCGCGTCGGCCGGCTCGAAACCACCGGTCTCGTCGGCCATGTTGCTCTCGACGATGCCGGCGATCTTCGACGGATCGATCTTCACCGTGGGCTGGCCGATGTGGTCGGACGGCCGGATGATCGGCACGGGCTGGCGATAGGGCGGATCCTGCGGCTCGTAGATGTCGTGGAAACCGCGCAGGCGCGGCGAGTGGAAGTGGTTGAGCTCGATCAGCACCTTCTTCGCGCAGCGCAGAAAGGTGTTTGAGGCGCCGACCGAGGTCGTGAGCACGATCTGGCCGTCGGCGCTGACGGCGCAGGCCTCGACGATGGCCCAGTCCATCTGGCCCAGGAAACCCGCCCGCACCTGCTGCTGCACGTGCGAGAGGTGCATGTCGAAGAAGCGCGTCTTGCCCTTGTTGATACTGTCGCGCAGCGACTTGTTGCTTTGGTAGGGCGTGCGCCAGGAGATGGCGTCGGCGCGGGCGAGCTCGCCGTCGAGCGAGTCGCCGGTCGAGGCGCCGGTCACGATCGCGACCTTGAACGGGCGGCCGGCCTCGTGCTCGGCGCGCGCGCGCGCCGCGAGCGCCTTGGGGATGACCTTGGCGGCACCGGCCGGCGTGAAACCGCTGCAGCCGAGCGTCTGGCCGTTCTGGATGAGGGCCGCCGCTTCGTCGGCCGTGAGTGTCGGGAAAGGAAGTTTCATGAGAAAGGATGAAAGGGAGTGGGTTCGATTCAGGGTAGGGTCGCCTCGCCGAGGCGTCCGCGTGAGGTTCCCGTGCCTGCGGGTCTCACTCGCGGAGGCCTCGGCGAGGCCTCCCTACCCCGGATGGCTCACCGCCCGCCGAGGGCGGCGATGTAGTAGCCAGCCACGAGGGCCGTGCCGATCACACCCGCCACGTTCGGACCCATGGCGTGCATGAGCAGGTAGTTGTGCGGGTCGTATTCCTGGCCGACGTTGTGGCTGACGCGGGCCGCCATCGGCACCGCGCTCACACCGGCCGAGCCGATGAGCGGATTCACCGGGTTCTTGCTCAGCTTGTTCATGATCTTGCCCATGAGCACGCCACCCGCGGTGGAGATGCCGAATGCGACCACGCCCATCACGATGATGCCGAGGGTCTGCGGCCGCAGGAAGGACTCGCCGCCCATCGTCACACCCACGCTCGTGCCGAGGAAGATCGTGGTGATGTTGATGATCTCGTTTTGCGCGGCCTTGTTCAACCGGTCGGCCACTCCGCACTCGCGGATGAAGTTGCCGAGGAAGAGCATGAAGAGCAGCGCCGCGGCATCGGGCACGAGCAGGGTGCAGGCCACCATGACCATGACGGCGAAGACCAGCTTCTCCGTCTTGGACACCTTGCGCAGCGTCTTCATGCGGATCTTGCGCTCCGCGTCGGTCGTAAGCAGCCGCATGATCGGGGGCTGGATGAGCGGCACGAGCGACATGTAGGTGTAGGCCGCCACCGCGATCGGGCCGAGCAGGTGCGGGGCGAGCTTGTTGGCGAGGAAGATCGAGGTCGGGCCGTCCGCGCCGCCGATGATGCCGATCGAGGCGGCCTCCGGTGCGCTGAATCCGATCAGGATCGCCGTGAACATCGTGGCAAACACGCCGAGCTGGGCCGCGCCGCCGAGCAGGAGCGTGCGCGGGTTGGCGATGAGCGGGCCGAAGTCCGTCAACGCGCCCACGCCGAGGAAGATGATCGGCGGGAACAGCTCGAATCGAATGCCTGAATACAGATAGTAGTAGAGGCCGCCGGTGCCGTCGGGCTTGAAGGGCGTGCCCTCCATGCCCTCGAGCACGCCGTGCGTCGGGATGTTCGCGATGAGCGCGCCCATCGCGATCGGCACGAGCAGCAGCGGCTCGAACCCCTTCGCCACCGCGAGGTAGAGCAGGATGGCCACCACGCCCCACATCACCACCATCTGCCAGGTGATGTGCAGGAAACCGGTGGTTTCGATGATGCGATTGATGAGTTCCATGTCCGACGACCGTTAGGAAAGCGTGAGCAGGGGCTGGCCTTCCTCCACGGCGTCGCCGGGATTGGCATGCACCGAGGCGACCGTGCCAGCCTGCGGCGCGTAGATGAGCGTGTTCATCTTCATCGCCTCGAGCGTGGCGAGCTGGGCACCGGCGGCGACCTGCTGGCCGACCTTGACGTCGATCGAGACGACCTTGCCCGCGAGCGGGCTCGGGATCGCCCCGGCACCACCGGCGGCGGGCGCGGCGGGAGCGGCCGCCGGCTTGGGCGCGGCCGCAGCGGGTGCGGCCGCCGCGGCGGCGACAGCGACAGGAGCGGGAGCGGAGGCGCGCGCCGGCGACGGCGCGGCATCGTCCTCGCCCAGGAGTTCGGCGACGACCTCGTAGGTCTTCCCATTGAACGAAATGCGAAGGGTCTTCTTCATGGACGGATAAGGGTCAGGCGATGGCGGAGACTGGAGAGTGGATCAACGGATACGGTGCGAGGCATGGATGTCGCGGCGGCCCTGCTGGCCCCACGACGAGGAGACGGGCTTGACGGCGACCACGCGGTGGCGGGCGCCGAGCATCGTCGCGACGGCCGCAGCCACGACGACGAGGTCGTCCTCGGGCGGACCACCGGCGGCCGCCGCGACAGCGGCGACCGGCGCGGCCGGCGCGGGCGCGGCGGCGGGAGCCACCGTCGCCGGCACCTTGGGCTTTTCAATCAACGCAACCAGCTTGGCCATGAGGGCCGTGAGCCCCCACAACCCGCCGAGCGCGATCATGACGATGACGAACCCGGTGAGGTGTTCGAGTGACTCGAGGAATCCTTGCCAGTTCAGGTGCATATGGGGCTGATCGCGGTGTGAGTGTCTTCGAGGATCAGAGCGGCATGTTGCCGTGCTTCTTTGGCGGGCGGGTCTCGCGCTTGGTCAGGAGCGAGCGCAGGCCGAGCGAGACCATGCCGCGCGTCTGCGACGGCTCGATCACGTCGGTGATGAGCGCGTTCTTGGCGGCCTGATACGGCGAGGCGAACTCCTCGCGGTACTGTGAGATGAGCTCGGCCAGCTTCTTGTCGGCGTCGGGCGCCTCCTTGAGTTCCTTGCCGAAGATCACCTTCACCGCGCCTTCCGCGCCCATGACCGCGATCTCGGCCGTCGGCCAGGCGTAGACGAGATCGGCGCCGAGGTCGCTCGAGCACATGGCGAGGTAGGCGCCGCCGTAGGCCTTGCGCAGGATCACCGTGATCTTCGGCACGGTGGCCGCGGCGTAGGCGAAGAGCAGCTTCGCGCCGTGGCGGATGATGCCGCCGCGCTCCTGGGCGAGGCCGGGCATGTAGCCGGGGACGTCGACGAGCGTGACGATCGGGATGCCGTAGACATTGCACGTGCGGATGAAGCGCGCGCCCTTGTCCGAGGCGTCGATGTCGAGGCAGCCGGCCTTGACCTTGGGCTGGTTGGCCACGATGCCGACCACGATGCCGTCGATGCGCGCGAATCCAACCACGAGGTTGGGCGCGAACGAGGCCATGATCTCGAAGAACGAACCGGAGTCGACCAGCGCACCGATCATGTCCTTCACGTCGAAGGGCATCTTCGGGTCGGCGGGCATCAGCTCGTTGAGCTTGAGGATCGGGGCGAGGCTGAGGTGCTCGGCGGGATGGTGCGGCGGATCGTCGAGGTTGTTCGACGGCAGGTAGCTCATCAGCGTCTGCGCGAGCTGGACGGCGTGCTTGTCGTCGTTCGCGATGAGGTGGACGTTGCCGCTGACCGAAGCGTGCGCGTCCGCGGTGGCGAACTGCTCGAGCTTGGCCGTCTCACCGGTGGCGGCTTTGATCACCTCGGGGCCGCAGATGAACATGTTCGTTGCCGCGTTGCGCACCATGATGAGGAAGTCGGTGAGCGCGGGCGAGTAGGCGGCGCCACCGGCGCACGGGCCGGCGATGATCGCGATCTGGGGCACGAGGCCGGAGGCCGCGACGTTGCGGAAGAAGATCTGGCCATAGCCGGAGAGCGAGTCCACGCCCTCCTGGATGCGCGCGCCACCGGAGTCGTTGATCCCAACGATGGGCATGCCCGCCTTCATGGCATAGTCCATGAGGTCGCAGACCTTGGCGGCGTGGATGCGCCCGAGCGCGCCACCGCCGACCGTGAAGTCGTGCGAGTAGGCTGCCACGGGGCGGCCGGCGACATAGCCGATGCCGGTCACGACGCCGTCGGCCGGCATCTCCTTGTCCTCCATGCCGAAGGCATGGCAGGCGTGCGCGGCGTGCATGCCGAACTCGATGAACGTGTCGGCATCAAAGAGCGCGGCCAGACGGTCGCGGGCCGTCAGCTGGCCCTTCTCGTGGCGCTTGGCGATCTTGTCTTTTCCTCCCCCGAGCGCGGCCTTCTTGCGACGCGCCTCGAGTTCCTTGAGCAATGCGGGATCAATGGGCATGGAGCGATTCTCCTGAAAGCGGATGGCGGATTGAGGTGACGGAAAGCGCGGCCCGGCTCAGTGAGCGGCCGCGGCTCCGGGCTTGGGCATGCAGAACTCGGTCAGCACGCCGTAGGTCGACTTCGGGTGCAGGAAGGCGACGAGCTTGCCCGCCGCGCCCTCGAAAGGCACCTCGTGCAGGAGCTTCACGCCCGCGTTCTTCGCACCGGCGAGCTGACCGGTGATGTCATCCGAGGCGAAGGCGATGTGGTGGATGCCCTCGCCGCGCTTCTCGATGAACTGCGCGATCGTGCTCTCGGGGGAGGTTGGCTCGAGCAACTCGATGTGCACCCCACCCACGTCGAAGAACGCCGTCTTCACCTTCTGCGACGGCACCTCCTCGTAGTGTTCACACTTCAGGCCCAGGGCCTGCTCGTAATACTTCACGGTCTCCGCCAGCGAGCGGACGGCGATGCCGAGGTGGTCGATGCGTTGGATCATTTTTTCTTATAGAGCTAAACCCAGCAGCCGACGCGATAAGAATCCGTCGTGCCTCCCGGGAGTTGAACATGCCTCCGGCCCGAGGATCGTAATCCCCATCGAGCGAGTGGGAGTGGCCTCTGGCGGAAGCATCCTGAACAGGATACACGTTGCGCCCGAGAACCGTCTCCGCACTTTTTGCCACTGGCTCACTATGGAATGCGTAGACCCGGGGTGTTAGAATTTCTTCTGCAACGCCATGAAAGTGCCCACGCACGAAACCAACCCGGCCGGAAAACCCGAGCGCCTGCTCGCGGAGTTTCCGCTGCCGACCTATGACGAGTGGCGCGCCGCCGCTGAAGCTCTCCTCAAGGGTGCACCCTTTGAAAAGAAGCTCATCACGCGCACGCCCGAAGGCATCGAGCTCCAGCCGATCTACCGCAAGGAGGACGTCGCCCACCTGCCCCAGCTCGCCGAGCTGCCGGGCACGGCCAGCCGCCTGCGCGGCGCAACTGCCGCCGGCCAGGTCGGCCACGGCTGGGAGATCTCCCAGGAACTGCCGCTCGCCACGCCCGAGGAGTTCAACGCCGCCGCCCTCCACGACCTGGAGCGCGGGCAGACCGAGCTGAACATCCCGCTCGATCTGGCGACGCTCGCCGGACGCGACCCCGACCAGGCCCAGCCGGGCGACGTCGGCGCCTGCGGCCTCTCGCTCGCCACGCTCGCCGACATGGAGAAGGCGTTTGCCAACATCCAGTTGCCGCTGGTCTCCGTCTACCTGCGCGCCGGCGCCTCCGCCCTGCCGGCTGCCGCCCTGCTCCTCGCCCTCGCGAAGAAACGCGGCGTGGCCCCGAAGGACCTGCGCGGTTGCATCGAGATCGACCCACTCGGCATGCTCGCCTGGAAGGGCGACCTGCCCATCTCGCTCGAGCGCGCCTGGCAGGAGATGGCCGGGCTCACACTCTACGCCTCCAAGCAGGCGAAAAACCTCCAGACCGTCGCGGTGCAGGGCACGCCCTACGCCGACGCCGGCGCCACCGCGGTCCAGGAACTCGCCTTCGTCCTCGCGACGGGCGTCGAGTACCTGCGCGAACTGCAGAAGCACGGCGTCTCGATCAACGAGGCCACGCGTCACGTGCGCTTCTCGCTCAGCGCCGGCTCGAACTTCTTCATGGAGGTGGCGAAGTTCCGCGCCGCCCGCCAGGTCTGGTCGCAGGCCGTGGCCGCGCTCGGCGGCGACGAGCAGGCGCGCGCGATGCACCTGCACGTGCGCACCGCGACGTTCAACAAGACCGTCTACGACGCGCACACGAACATGCTGCGCACCACGACCGAGGCGTTCTCGGCCGTGGTCGGCGGCTGCGATTCGCTCCACGTCAGCCCGTATGACGAGGTCACGCGCCTGCCCGACGAGTTCTCCCGTCGCATCGCGCGCAATACGCAGACGATCCTCGCCGAGGAGTGCGACCTCACGAAGGTCGTCGATCCCGCCGGCGGTTCGCACTACGTCGAGTGGCTGACGAACGAGGTCGCCACCCGCGCCTGGGCGCTCTTCCAGGAAATCGAGAAGCAGGGTGGCATGACCAAGGCCCTGCTCGCCGGTTCGCCGCAGAAGATGGTGGCCGACGCCGCCAAGGCCCGCGCCGACGGCGTGGCCAAGCGCCGCACGGTCATCGTCGGCGTGAACCAGTACGCCAACGCCCGCGAAGCCCAGCCCGATCGCAAGCCGCTCGACTACGCCGCGATCCAGCAGAAGCGCGCGAAGCAGGTCGCCGACTACCGCACGAAGCACGACGCCGACGAGGACGCGTTTGTCCTCAACAGCCTGTCCGTGCTGCTCGAGTCGCAACCGCGCTCCGCCCTCGAGGCCGCAATCGAGGCCGTGTCGAAGGGCGCCACGCTCGGCGAGATCTGCCGCGCGATGCGCTCCGGCGATGCCGAGCATCCCAAGGCCACGCCGCTGTGCATCCACCGCGCCGCGCAGCCGTTCGAGCGCCTTCGCGAGGCCTCGGCCGCCGCCACCGCCGCCGGGAAGACGCCCCTGCTCTTCCAGGCCAACATCGGCCCGTCCCGCCTCTACCGGCTCCGCGCCGACTGGACGACGGGCTTCTTCGAGGTCGGCGGCTTCAAGGTCGCCGCGGATCGCGACTTCAAGGACGCCGACGAAGCCGCCGCCGCGGCCCTCGCCTCGGGCGCCCGCATCGTCGTGATCACTTCGATGGACGACACCTACGTCACCGCGGTCGAGCCGCTCGCCCGCGCCCTCAAGGCCAAGGACGCCGGTATCCACGTCATGGTGGCCGGCGCCGCACCGAAGGATAAACCCGTTGAAGACGCCTGGCGCGCCGCCGGCGTCGATGAATTCGTCAATGTCGCCAGCAACAGCCTGGAGATGCTCACCCGCCTCCTCACGAAGATCGGAGTCCTGAAATGAGCCGCACCGTTGATTTCACCACCCTGCCCTTCCAGCCCGCCGCGGCTGCGGCCAAGCAGCCCACCTACGCCGAATGGCGTGCGCAGCTCGAGGCCCAGACCGGCAAGAAGCTGGACGACCTCGTCTGGCAGACGATGGAGCAGATCGCCGTCAAGCCGCTCTACACCGCCGAGGACATCGCCGGTGCCGAGCACACCGGCTACACCGCCGGCATCGCCCCGTATCTGCGTGGCCCCTACGCTACGATGTACGTGACGCAGCCGTGGACGGTGCGCCAGTACGCGGGCTTCTCCACCGCCGAGGAGTCCAACGCCTTCTACCGCCGCAACCTCGCGGCCGGCCAGAAGGGCCTCTCGGTCGCCTTCGACCTCGCCACCCACCGCGGCTACGACTCCGACCACCCCCGCGTGGTCGGCGACGTGGGCAAGGCCGGTGTCGCGATCGACTCGATCCTCGACATGGAGATCCTTTTCAGCCGGATCCCGCTGAACAAGGTCTCCGTCTCGATGACGATGAACGGCGCCGTGCTGCCCGTGCTCGCGTTCTACATCGTGGCCGCCCTCGAGCAGGGCGCCAAGCTCGAGGAACTCGCCGGCACGATCCAGAACGACATCCTCAAGGAGTACATGGTGCGGAACACCTACATCTATCCGCCCGCGCCCTCGATGAGGATCATCGGCGACATCTTCGCCTTCACCTCGCAGAAGATGCCGAAGTTCAACTCCATCTCGATCTCCGGCTACCACATGCAGGAGGCGGGAGCCACGGCCGACCTCGAGCTCGCCTACACGCTCGCCGACGGTCTCGAGTACTTGCGCACCGGCACGAAGGCCGGCCTCGGCGTCGATGACTTCGCGCCGCGCCTCTCCTTCTTCTGGGCCATCGGGAAAAACTACTTCATGGAGGTGGCGAAGATGCGCGCCGCCCGCCTGCTCTGGGCGAAGATCGTGAAGCAGTTCGGCCCGAAGTCGACGAAGTCGATGGCGCTGCGCACGCACTCGCAGACCTCCGGCTGGTCGCTGACCGAGCAGGATCCGTTCAACAACGTGACGCGCACCTGCATCGAGGCGATGGCCTCAGCGCTGGGTCACACGCAGTCGCTCCACACCAATGCGCTCGACGAGGCGATCGCACTGCCGACGGACTTTTCCGCCCGCATCGCGCGCAACACGCAGCTCTACCTCCAGGACGAGACCGGCATCTGCAAGGTCATCGACCCGTGGGGCGGCAGCTACTACGTCGAGGCCCTCACCGACGCGCTCATGCGCCGCGCCTGGGCCCACATCGAGGAAGTGGAAAAGCTCGGCGGCATGGCCAAGGCGCTCGAGAGCGGCCTGCCCAAGATGCGCATCGAGGAGGCGGCCGCCCGCCGCCAGGCGCGCATCGACAGCGGCCGCGAGACGATCGTCGGCGTGAACAAGTACCGCCTCGCGAAGGAGGACCCGCTGGAGATCCTCGAGGTGGACAACACCGCCGTGCGCGAGTCGCAGATCAAGCGCCTCGCCAAGCTCCGGGCCGAACGCGACGGGACGAAGGTCCAGGCCGCGCTCGCCGCCCTCACCGAGGCCGCGAAGAACGGCACCGGCAACCTGCTCGAACTCGCCGTGAACGCCGCCCAGGTGCGCGCGTCGCTCGGCGAGATCTCCGACGCGCTTGAAGTCATCTACGGCCGCCACAAGGCTGTCATCCGTTCCATCACCGGCGTGTACTCCGCAGAATTCGGCAAAGACAACCAGATCGGCGAGGTCCGGAAACTGACCGACGACTTCGCGAAGAAGGAAGGTCGCCGTCCGCGCATCATGATCGCGAAGATGGGCCAGGACGGCCACGACCGCGGCGCGAAGGTCGTCGCCACGGCGTATGCGGACCTTGGATTCGACGTCGACATCGGGCCGCTCTTCCAGACGCCCGAGGAGACCGCGAAGCAGGCCGTGGAGAACGACGTGCACGTGGTCGGCATGAGCTCGCTCGCCGCCGGCCACAAGACGCTGCTGCCCAAGCTGGTCGAGGAACTCAAGCGCCTCGGCCGCGAGGACATCATGGTCATCTGCGGCGGAGTCATCCCCGCGCAGGATTACGACTTCCTCCTGAAGAACGGTGCCACCGCCGTCTTCGGCCCCGGCACGGTCATCCCCGCAGCGGCCAAGACGATCCTGACGGAGCTGAACAAGCGCCTCGCGCACTGAACCGCCAAACACCTTGGCCCTTCGTCGCTCCGGCGAGGAAGGGTCACTGACGTTGCACCGAGGGCGTCCCGCGATTCGTGGGACGCCCTTGTTTTGTCCGGCAGTCGCAACTGCCGCCGATCGCCTCGCCCGCGTTCGCGCAGCGACTCACGAGAGATGCACTGCAGTTGAAACCGACTCCGTTCGTAGCCCCGGCTTCAGCCGGAACTCCCGGGAGTCGGTCCCCGCACGCCGCGCAGTTCAAGTCCGCCTGAAGGCGGCGCAAAAGCCTATGGCGCGACCTTCAATCCCACGCGCTTCGCGAGCGCCGCCTGGTTGGTATCGAACGACAGAAACACTCCGGCCCCGAGATGCGTCGCCACGGCGACATGCAGCAGATCGAACGACCGGTGCCCACCCTTCACGGTGTGCGTGGCCGAGAGCCGGCTGGCTTCGGTGACCACCTGCGCGAGGTTGACCTGTTCGACGATCAATCGCCCACCGGCGACGTCCGACTCATAGGCCGCGAGAATGCTGGCGAGATCGGCCGGCGCGAGGATCTGACGAAAGACGGCGAAGCGCACCGCGTTGCGAAACTCGAAGTCGTTGAGCGCGCTCAGCGTCAACGCCTGCCTGAGTCGGGTCACTGCGGCGAGCGCACGCGCCGAGTTGGCATCGCGCCCGTAGAGCGAAAACAGAAAACTCGTGTCGCAGCAGACGTACGCCATGCGTGCTCAGTAAGCCCCTCGGCTTTCCGCCACCAACCGCACGGATTCCTCAGCGGTCAACGCCGGGAGCGTGGACTTGTCCATCCGGGCCGCGGCACTCGCCGACCAATCGACCTTGCGCACTCCCGCGTCCGTTTCCGGCACCAGCCGTGCGATGACTTTGCCCCGCTGACTGATCGCAACCTCCTCACCCGAGGCGACCCAGCCGAGGACTTCGGTGTATTGGTTCCGGAGCTGCCTGACGGTCGCTGTTTTCATGGTGCTACACTTTTGTAGCCGTTCCGGCGCGCTGTCAACTTCCCCACCCCAGCACACACCATGCAGCGACGTTCCACCCGAAAACCTCCCGTGGCGCAGGCTTCCAGCCTGCCTGCGACTACCTGAACATTGCTGCTCCGTTCCTATGGCGAGGGCACTGGGCCGGCGTCGGCTGCCTGTTTTCGCAAAGCCGAAGAGGCGACCGTTCTCGCAACCAACGCCGACTTCATCTCGCCAAAACGCCCCAGAAGCTCCAACTGTTCAGGCGAAAGCACACTGCCCAGGTCGCGAGTGATCGCCTCCCAGTCATACGCTCTCACGCTGCTGGTTGCGGTTTTGACCCGGGATCTGTGTGCGGCCTTCTGCTGCAAGAGCAAATCCACCTGCTCGCTGCTCATGGGTATGCCTTGAAGCTGCGCCTCGACGAGGAACTCGTTGAGTTCCGTCACCCCACCGATGGCCCGGTAAGATTGGAACGCGCCGTATCCTTCGGTTCCAAGAATCGACTTGAGGGTAGCCTCGCGCCGCGTTTGTGCGGAACCGACCATCTCGATCACAGCGGGATCCGTGGTGGAGAGCCCCTGGCTGCGGGCAGCGGCCATCACATCGTTCATATCTGTACTGCGGTCCGCAAGCGCCTGTTCAAAGGCCGCCACCTGCTGCGGCGAGAGGCCGAGCTGTCGACAGAGTTGACCGTATTGAAACGGGAACACCGCGCGCTCGAGGCGCTGGGATGCCGTGATATAGTCGTCACTCCCATACTGCATATCGAGCGCGCGCGTGAGTTCGTCCTCGGCGGGTCGTTGCACCGACGCCGCCGCGCCCCCGGGATCTCGAGACGCGGTGGCAGGAACGGCCGTCGCGAGCCGTTCCTCCAATCCGCGCCTGGCATCCCGTGCCTCGGCCAGCGCCCGCGAAAGAGCGTCCATCTCGCCACACGCCGCGTGCAGTTCGGCCAGGGCACTCCCGCGCTCGCGCAGCGCCTGGACCGAGACTCCCGTGGCCAGCACCGCCGCCGCGACGGCTACACCCGCCGCAATCCTCGTCGTATTCATGAAAGTAAGGACACCCAGCGCGCTCGCCCCGAAACTTGCGCCGATGGCGAGCGGCACCGCCGCTCCGGAAAGGGCCGCTGTCGCGATGGAAGCCGCCATGCCCGCCGGCACGGCACCCGCGGCCTGCGTCGCCAGCAGGCCGCCCAGGGCCGCGGCGGTCGAGGTGATGCCGCGTCTTGCCAGACGGATACGCAATTTCTCCAGGGCGCGGCTCGTGCGCACGCGGGCCGCATCCTCGGAGATCGCGAGAGCCTCGCCGATCTCGCCAAACGATCGTCCCTCGAAGAAACGCAGGAGCACGACATCGCGCTCGCGGGCTTCGAGCGCATCGAGCACGGCCTCGATCTCGGGCCGGAGTTGATTCCATGCGTCATCCGAGGAGTGGATCACATCCATCGCGCAAACCTCCGCTTCCCGGCGCGCGCGGCGCGCCTCCGCACGCATGACATTCGCCGCCGCATGGCGCGTCGCCACATAGAGCCAGCCGGCGAGTGCCTGCCCGGACTGCAGCCGCGCCGCGTCGCGCGCCAGCGTCGCGAACACCGTCTGCGCGATCTCCTCGGCCAGCGCCCGATTGTTATTGGTCCGGCGCAGGGCCGATCCGAAGACGAGCGCAACATGCCGGCGCACCAGTTCGGCAAACGCCGCCTCCGATCCTCCGGTCGCGTAGCGTCCCAACAACTCCACATCGCTCTCGCCCATCGCACCATCATCAGCACCGCAGGACCGCTCGACCGAACAGGATTCCATCCATGATGAGAAAAGTCCTGATCAGCCTCGTTCCCCACGGGACCATGCCTTCCTGCTCACACTCGGCGCCAGTGCAGGCTTCGGTCCCGGCAGGTTTTCCCGACGGTGGCAAGGTCCGGCCCGACGCCCTGAACAAGCGCCTCGCGCACGATCCGCCCCAGGAGGCGCGTGCCGCGCCCGCGTTTTCCGCGGCAGAGGGATCGCACCTCCGAAGGCCCGGAGCCGCCAGGCTCGGCCTCCTCCCCTGATTCATGAAACGCGTGGAAACCCTCGTCGCACCCGACACGTCTTTTCCGTCTCCGGCACCTTCGCCCTCGCGGGCTCGTGGCCGGAAATCCACCAACCGTTCGAACAACCCACGCGTCCCACCCATGAAGAAACTTGTCCTCGCCCTCCTCTCGGCTGCCCTGATTTTCGGTGCGACAGCGCGCCTCGCCGCTGCCGACGCCGCCCCCAAGACGGTGATCCACGTGGTCACGGTCGCCTTCAAAGAGGGAACCACCCCGGAACAGATTCAGGCGGCACTCGATGGCGCCCGAAACCTGACAAAGACTTATCCCGGAATCAGGCGCGTCTGGATCAAGACACTCAAGGTCCAGAATCCTCGCGGCACCGAGGTGCCCCGCACCCACGTCATCGCCATGGAGTTCGCCAGCGAGAAGGCCCTCGCCGAGTACGCCGATAGCGACGCGCAGAAGAAGTGGTACGAGACCTACGTCCCGATTCGCGCCCAGAGTTCGTCGTTTGACGTGACCAACTGAGCGCAGTTGCCGCCGCGCTCCACCCAGGCCGGTACCGCCGAACGGGCAATGATTGCCCAGCCGGGTGCCGGCTGAAGGTCGCGCGCGATCGCACGACCTTGATTGACGTGGACCGGTGGCGGGCACCTGCCTGCCACCGAAGCCCCCCTACCCACCATGCCGCCGGATGAACTCCGATGGGCTCAGGCCGTGCACGCGCTTGAAGACGCGCGAGAACTGGAACGGGTCCATGTCCAGCCGCTCCGCCACCTCGCGCACGAGCAGGTAACCGGAGTCGAAGAGTTCGGCCGCGTGCACCATCTTGCGCCGGACGAGGTACTCATATGGCGGGGCGTATCCAAACCGGCTGAACAACCGCGCCATGTGGCTCGGTGAAACATGGCACGCCGCCGCGACCTGCTCCGCGGTGATAAGCTCGAGGAAGTGGCTGTCGATGTGACTCAGGCACGCCCGCAGGGTCTGGCGTGAGCGGCGGTCGGCGGCATCCTCGGCGGCGCCTTCGTCGCCGAGCTTGAGCAGGAGCACGTGCAGTTGCAGTTCGGCGATCATCGGCGCCTGCGGGCGCGGACGGCCGCCATCGGCGATCATCACGTCGAGCGCGGCCTCGATCTCGCCGGGGTTGTCCACGACGCGGGACTGGCCCGGGCTCATCATGACGGCGGAGAGAAGATTGGCCGCCTCGCGCCCACCGAAGTTGACATAGTATTTGGAGAGCAACCGCCTCGGGTCGGACTCGATCCGATGCGGCACCCCCGGGCCGTAGGCGAAACAGCTGCCGCGGCCCAGCGCGTGCTGCCGACCACCGATCACCAGGCTCCCGCGCCCGCCCGCGACGAACTCGAAGGCAAGCCACGGAAACGTGTCCCGCCGGATCACGTAGTCGGGCGTGGTGCGCTCCCAGCCACCACAGATGACCGTGAGATCGCGAGCAGGCGCCGACCCGGAGCCGAGATAGAAGCGCGTTGCCTCGCGCACCTGGCGGGAGATGTAGGGCGGCTCCTCGGGCATCGGCTTGCTCACGCGCCAGAGATGTCGGTGTCCGCACTCGAGATCAAGAATCGTCATGCCAGCGAAGAAAACAGCCATGTAACCCCGGGCTGCTCTTCTGCTACAAATCCACATACCCCGGCTCACCGCCACCCGCCCGATGCACACCCGCAAGCTCGGCCACACCGGCCTCGATGTCTCGATTCTCAGCTATGGCGCCTCTTCGCTCGGCAGCGTCTTCCGCCCGACGGACGACGCGGAGGCGATCCGCTCCGTCCACGTGGCCCTCGACCTCGGGATCAACTTCATCGACGTGTCGCCCTACTACGGCGCGACCAAGGCCGAGACCGTGCTCGGCCGCGCGCTCAAGGGTATCCCGCGCGAGAAATACATCCTCGCCACCAAGGTCGGGCAATACGGCGAAGGTGAGTTCGACTTCTCATCCGCACGCGTCACGCGCTCGCTCGACGAGAGCTGCGCGCGCCTCGGCGTGGAGACGATCGACCTGCTGCAGTGTCACGACATCGAGTTCGCCGACATCGACCAGATCGTGAACGAGACGCTGCCCGCGCTGGTCCGGCTGCGCGAGGCCGGGCGCATCCGCTTCATCGGCATCACCGGCCTGCCGCTGCGCATCTTTCCCGCCGTGCTCGACCGCGTCGGCCCCGGGGTCGTCGACACTGTGCTCTCCTTCTGCCGCTACGAACTCAATGACACGGCGCTGGCCGACATGGTCCCGTATCTGCAGTCCAAGGACGTCGGAATCATCAACGCCTCCCCCACCGGCATGGGCCTGCTCACCGAGCGCGGTGTGCCCGCGTGGCATCCCGCCCCGCCGCGCATGGTCGAGGTGGCCCGCGAGGCCGTGAAGTTTTGCCGCGCCCGGGGCGTCGACATCGTGAAGCTCGCGATCCAGTTCGCCATCAGCCACCCGGGCATCGCCACGACGCTCGTCGGCTCGGCCAGTCCCGAGAACATCCGGAAAAACATCGTCTACGCCGAGGCGCCGCTGGAGCAGGAGCTCATCGACGAGGTGCGCGCGATCCTGCGCCCAATCCACAACCACAACTTCACGCGGGGACGCCCGGAAAACCGCGACCCGATCATCGGCTGATCACCGCCGCGACTCTCCGCCCCGACTTACCTTCTCTCGACACCGCCCCATGTCCTCGCCCCACTCCCCCGACACAGATCACCGCGTCGTCCCCGCCCGATTTCTCTATGCGTTCATCGTCGTGACGACGCTGTTCGCGCTTTGGGGTTTCGCCAACGATATCACCAACCCGCTGGTGCGCGCGTTCCGCGAGATCTTCCTCATCAGCAATGCGCAGAGCAGTCTGGTGCAGTGGGCCTTCTACGGCGGCTACGCCACGATGGCGATCCCGGCCGCGCTGGTCATCCGCAAGCTCTCCTACAAGGCGGGCATCATGATCGGGCTCGGCCTCTACGCCGCGGGCGCGCTGCTGACCATCCCCGCGAGCACGCAGATGAACTTCAACATCTTCCTGCTCGGCTTCTATGTGCTCACCTTCGGCCTGGCCTTCCTCGAGACGAGCGCGAACCCCTACATCCTCTCCATGGGCTCGCCCCAGACCGCGACCCGCCGGCTCAATCTCGCCCAGGCCTTCAATCCCATCGGCTCGCTCACCGGCATGCTCGTCGCGAGCCTGTTCATCCTGCCGAACCTGCAGGTCGGCCAGTTCCGCGACAGCGAGATCGCCGCGCATCCGGAATACAAGGACATGCTGCCGAGCCAGGTCGACGGCCTGCTCATCCAGTCACTCGAGACGTTCGCAAAGACCAGCCCGGAAAACCACCTCGAGATGGTGAAGCACGACCTCAACGTCGTCATGATCCCCTACGCCGCGATCGCCGTGGTCGTGCTCCTGGTGCTGGTGATCTTCGCCGTATCCAGGATGCCTGACACCGGGCACGAGGACGAGCCGATCGGTCTCGGCGAACTCTTCCGGCGCCTGGCCAATTTCCACTACATCGGAGGCGTGGTGGCGCAGACGTTCTACGTCGGGGCCCAGATCATGTGCTGGACCTTCATCATCCACTACGGGATGACACTCGTCGGCCTCACCGCCGCACAGGCGCAGAACTACAACATCGCCGCGATGGTGCTGTTCCTCACCAGCCGGTTCATCTGCACGTTCCTGCTGCGCTTCCTCAACGCCGGACTGCTGCTCGGCATCCTCGCCGTCGGCGGCCTGCTGCTGACCCTCGCGGCGATCTTCATCCAGGGCATGCCAGGGCTCTATTGCCTGATCGGCGTGTCGGGCTGCATGTCGCTCATGTTCCCGACGATCTACGGCATCGCACTGGACGGCCTGACGCCGAACCACGCCAAGCTCGGCTCGGCCGGCCTGATCTTCGCCATCGTCGGCGGCGCCTTCATGCCGCTCTGGCAGGGCAAGGCGATCGACGGCAGCGGCATGACCCTGTTCGGCCAACACCTCGAATCCGTGCGCGTCTCGTTCTTCCTGCCCGCCGCCTGCTTCGTGGTCATCGCCCTCTACGGCTTCCTCTGCACGCGCCTCGAGCGCCGCGCGCACGCGTAGTCGACTGGCACGAGCCTGCGCCCCTCCGACGGGTGGAGCCGCACCATGGCTCAACGCCCCGCAGCCTGTTGCTGGATGTACCGGTCCACCATCACCTCCGAGATGACGTAGCTCCAGCCCGTGCTCGTGCGCTGAAACTCCAATCCATCGCGCCGGGTTCCCCGCAAGTGCAGCCGCGCACGCTCCGGGCTCAATGGCTCGAGTTCGATGTGCTCAAGCACATCCGCGGCGGGAAATGGCGCCTGCATCCCGGACATGGTGATCAGCGACGCCGCCATGTCGTCGACGCTGCGCCACGAGCCACGAGCCTCTGGTGGCATGGAGGAGAACAACTGTTCGGCCTTGGTCCGCGCTGCATCGTCGAAAACCAACATGGCCTGCACCGTCGTCACATCGCCGCGATCGCTGGCCCAGGCCAGCGTCTGCAGGGCGGCGCGCGCTGTCGCCCTGCCCTCGTTACGGTAGATCGGCAGCGGAGGTGGCGGCGTTGCCGGCGCCGCCGTCGGTGCCGGCGTCGCGACCGACACGCCGCCCCCAGGAGTCGCCGCCATCGCCGGGGGAGCTACCGGCTCCCGCGCCGCGGCTCGAGCACGCAATCCGGCTATCTCGCTCCGAAGCGCGCCCGCCTCGCCGGCGCGCCTCTGGTCGATCCAATACAGGCAACCGAGCGTCAGCCCGGCCGCCGCCAGCGCGCCAAGACTGGATCGTCCCACGCGGTTCATGGTGCGGGAGTCGCCGTCTGGGCCGGAGCCGATGCCCGCGCACTCAGGCGCGCCAGCGTATCGCTTTTCAGGATGCCCGGCAGGCCGCGCACGCCGGCGACCGGGATGACGTACTTCCAGCCAGCCTCGGTCCGCTGGTATTCGTGGAAGTTGCGGTCGCTGCCTTTTTTGCGTGAGGCATAGCGGTCCGGCGTCAGCTCGACCATGGTGATGAACTGCCGCATCATGTCCGCTCCGGGAGGCGGCGCCTCCAGGCACGACCCGGCCATGAGCATGCCATAGAGCGCCTCCGGCGTGGAGAATTGCGTGCGGACCTCCTCCGGCATGCGCGCCAACTCCTCGAGGGCCGCCGCGCGACCGTCCGCATCAAACGTGATCAGCCGCTCCAGTTCGACCGGATCTGCGATGTCGCAGGCCCAGGCGAAGGTCATCGCCGCATCCATCGGCGTCGCCGTACCGTGGTTACTGTGGCCGCGCGCGGTGACTTCGCCCTGTGTCGCCGGATATGGAGATGCAGCCGTCGGTTCCGTCGAGATCGCCGTGGCCGAAGTCGAAACCGGCGTGGTGGAGACCGGCGTCGCCGCCGTGGCTGCGGCCGGCACCGCGGCGACCGCACTCCCCGACCCCGCCTCGGCGTGTTGGGATTGCAGTTGGTCGCGCTCGGCACGCAGCGCGGCGAGTTCTTCGGCGCTCACGCGCTCCGACGACGCGGTCCAGACGACCGCGGTGACTCCGGCGGCCACGAGGCCGCTCAGCACAGGGATGGTGTATTTGGCCATAAGGAAAGTCATGAGCACCGCGCCGGCTCCGTGGGCCGGCCCGACCGCGAGCGCCGCCTGCGTCACCGCGAGACTGACGCCCGCGGGAGCCGAGGCGCAGGCCTCGTGCCCGAGAGCGACGACCAGCGCCGCCGCGCTCGAGCGCACGCCGCGTCGCGCGAGCAAGGCGCGCAGACGATCGAGCCCACGCTCCGTGCGCATGCGGGCGGTGTTTTCCGGCACGCCGAGGCGCTCGCCGATCTCGCGGTAGGAGAGATCGTAGAAGTAGCGCATGAGCACGATCTCGCGGTCGCCCGCGCGCAGGTCGTCCATCGCCGCATCGAGCCATGGGCGCAGCTCCTCCCAGTCCGGCGGGTTGTCCTCAGGCATGCCGACCACCTCCTGCGCCGCGCGCTGCACGAGCCTCTGCCGCCGCACGTCGGCGCGGAGCGCGTCGATCACCGCGTAGCGGACGCTCCGATACAGCCAGCCAATCAGCGAGTCGTGGTGCATGAGCGTGGCCGACTTGCGGGCGAGGTCGCAAAACACCTGCTGCGCCGCGTCCTCGGCCAGCTCAGCCCGACCCGCGGCTCGGCGAAGCGCCGCGGCATAGACGACTGGAAGGTGCCTCCCGACCAGTTCCGAGAAGGCGGCCTCCTCCCGGTCACGAACGTAGCGCTGGAGCAATTCGGCATCGGTGCACATGCGGTCTCACTTCATAACCGCACGCCGTCGCGAAATCGCACACATTTCTCGCGCAGTTCCCGAATCGACTGGGCATAGAGATCGGCGCCCCGAGAAACTTCCCCTCAACCGCGCGGTCGATAGAGTCCCAGAAGTCATGAGACCCACCCGCGCTCCATCCCGTTTCGCTCCAGCGGCGCTTCGTCGCGCAGCGATCGGCTTCGCCGTCGCCACGTTCGCGGTGCGCGCCGCCGATACGCCACCGGCGCCG
The DNA here is from genome assembly GCA_014879845.1 of Opitutaceae bacterium. Lineage (GTDB taxonomy): Bacteria > Verrucomicrobiota > Verrucomicrobiia > Opitutales > Opitutaceae > JAEWQP01. The sequence goes on along the minus strand of JACSRI010000137.1, from coordinate 7,399 downwards.
CGCGCCACACCCGCGGCGCAAGCGGAGGAGGATGCCGCGACGCCCGACCTCGACGCCGTGCTCGAGGCCGGGCAGCAGCTCTGGGAGGCGTACGCCCCGCAGGAGCTGAAGGCGCAGTACGAATTTCCCACACGCGAGTCGGTGGAGGCGTTTCTCGCCGACCTGCAGCGCGCGCTCACGGACGGGTCGTTCGAGGAGATCGCGGCCTACGAGATCGACGCACGGCAGGCGCTGCTCGTGTTGCGCCGGTTTGAGGGCGGCGATGAGCTCGCCGACTGGCTCGAGCCGCGGCTCGACATCGTCACCGCCTCGGCCGCGCCCGGAGCGAGCACGCCGATTCCGGAGACGTCGCGCACGAAGGTCTCGTCGCCACTCGAGCGTCCCTACTGGGACAAAGTCGTGATCGGCCACCAACCGCCAGCGCGCGCCGAAACCCTCGTCCCGCGCCTGAAACGGGTCTTTGCGGAAGAGGGCGTGCCGCCGGAGTGGGTGTGGATCGCCGAGGTCGAGTCGTCGATGAACCCGAGGGCGCGCAGCCCGGTCGGCGCGCGCGGCCTGTTCCAGTTCATGCCGGCGACAGCCGAGCGCTTCGGCATGAGCACCTCGTGGCCGGACGAGCGGACCGACCCGGAGAAAAGCGCCCGCGCCGCCGCGCGCTACCTGCGCACGCTGCACGGCACCTTCCAGTCCTGGCCGCTCGCCCTCGCCGCCTACAATGCCGGCGAAGGTCGCGTCAGCCGCGCGCTCAAGGCCAGCCGGACGAAGTCGTTTCCTGAAGTGGCCCGGCAACTACCGTCCGAAACGCGCCTCTACGTGCCCAGGGTCCTCGCCACCGTCGCGCGCCGCGAAAAGGTGCAGGACCCGGCGGCCCTGCCCGCACCGAAGGCGCCGGAAAAGGGTTGAGCCCGAACCTCAGTCCGATCGCGTCGAGCGCCCGGATGGACGCCGGCGCCGACAGACCCGGACGTCCCAAACCGTACCGAGGGGCCCGAAAGTGGTATGCCTCCAGAGGCGATCCCCGTTGCGCGCCCGTTCCGGCCCGGCGAGAGTCCGCGCTCCCGCGATCGTCCGATCACGGCCAACCTTCCCCATGACACTACTCTCCGGTCGTCGCCCCGTCGTCCTCCTGCCGTTGTTGATGCTCGCACTCCATGCCGGCTGCACGTCGCTGCCTCCGGCGCGCATGCACCTGCCACCCGCCCTCGCGGGCGCGACGCCTCACCCCGTGGCCGGACGCCAGGGATGGAAGGTCGGACAGGAGCTGCGGTTCGCCGACGCACACGTCTACGACGTCGAGCGCGGGCTGACCAAGGGCCCCGACCTGCGAATTCTCGTCTATGACCAGAGCCGGCGGCGCCAGATCTACTCCTTCCGCCTCGCCGATTCCGAGGGGCCCGCGTGGACCGGCGATTGCGAAGCCTTCGTGCGCAAGCAGCGCCTCACCGTCGGCGTCGAGATCGAGTTGCGCAACGCGTCCATGCTCGGCGCCCGCTTTGCCTCGGCACACGATCCCGACGTCACCTGGGAAATGAAACTCAGCGAAGCCGGCGAAACCGCACTCACCGGCACGCTCGCACGCGACCAACTCGTCCTGCACGTGCGCGGCACCAACCGGCTCTCCGGCACCCCGTTGCCGCTCGATGAAACGACAGGCTACACGATCGAGCACGAGGGTCGCATCCTCGCCGCCGCCGAGGTGATCAACGACGGCGCCGTGTGGTTCGCCGACGATCTCCCCGCCGACCTGCGTGGCCCGGTCACGGCGGCGCTCTCGGCCCTGCTGCTGTTCGAGGAGCTTCGCAGCATGCTGCCGGAGTGACTCCTCGCCGCCGCGCGCCGACCAGATACCGCACGATCGCTGCAGCCTCCCGCGACCAGCGGCCGCGGGAGGAAGCTTCCTGAAGTTGTCTGGCAACTACCGCTGGGTGCTGACGCTGGTCCATGGCGCCCGCGACATGACGCCCGTGCCGAAGAACTCCGAACGTGGGCTCGCCCTCGGTTCGCCGAGCGCAGGCCGGACGGACCCGCCCGCCGCCTCGCGACGCTGCACCCGTATCACGGTGGCGGTCCCCGTTTCGCGGCACGGCGATCCGGCGCCTGACAGCCCGGCCGGCCGGAGCCGACGATTCTCCTGACGCGATGCGGCATTGCCGACACGGCTTCCGCCGTTCATGCCTCTCCTCCCCCCATGATGCACGCGGACGAGATCGTCATCACGCCCGACCTGGTACGTCGGCTCGTGACCACGCAATTCCCACCGTGGCGCACGCTCGAACTCGGAGCGATCAACACCGACGGCACGGTCAACGCGATCTTTCGCCTCGGGACGGACAAGGCCGTGCGCCTCTGCCGCGTGCCGTGGGGTGCGCGCGATGCCGAGCGCGAGGCCAGCGTGCTGCCGTTGCTTGCCCCGCACCTGCCGTTTCGCATCCCGCGCGTCCTCGGCGTGGGCAAACCCCAGGGGACCTACCCGTGGACCTGGCTCGTGACCGACTGGATCGAAGGCGTGTCACCCGAACCCACGACGCTCCTCGCACCCGAGAGGGTCGCGGCCGATCTCGCCCGGTTCGTCACCGCGATGCGCCGCATCACACCGTCAGGCACGGAGACCGCCTATCGCGGCGGTCCCCTCATCGACCGGGACGCGCAGACACGCACGGCGATCGCACGCGTGGCGGGCATGATCGACACCGTCGCGGCCCTCGCGGTCTGGGAGGAAGCCCTGCGCGCCCCGACCTGGGATGGTCCACCCACGTGGGTGCATGCGGATCTGCTTCCGGGCAACCTCCTGACACACCAGGGCCGGCTGAGCGGCGTGCTCGACTTCGCCACCGCGGGCATGGGCGATCCCGCCTGCGACCTGATTCCGGCCTGGACGCTGCTCCCGGAGGGCGCGAGGGGAATCTTCCGCTCCGCCGTCGACGCCGACGAGGCCATGTGGATACGCGGACGCGCCCGCGCCCTCTCGATCGCGCTCATCGCCCTGCCCTACTATCGCGCGACGAATCCGAATTTCGCCGAGATGGCGCGCTGGACGATCCACGAGATTCTCGCCGACGCACGCCGCCACTCCACGTGATCCGGGTTGCGCTCGATCGCGCATGAAACCACCGCCACACCTCACACCGACCCCGTTCGGCCGCGATGCCGGCATGCGCGCGCTCGAGGCGATCATGAACATGCAGAGAATCGGCGTCGCAGGATCGAGGCAGCGGTGCTCCTCGGGACCCGGACCCTGGCCGGTCCGTGGCACGTGCTGGCTGGTTCGCCGGATGCTGTTCCCGACGCGAATGGATGATCCTGTGGTCCTTTTGGCCCGCTGATCTCGCTTCAAGGATGCAGCAGGTCTTTGCTCGCCCCCATGAACGAAACGATCCCACCCGAACAGCCGCTCTTCGAGCATGCGCTGGCTCTGGGTGGCGAGGAGCGCAGGGCGTATCTCGAGCGCGCGTGCGGCGGCGACGCGGCCCTGCTCGCGCGGGTCAACGCGCTGCTCGACGCTCACGAGCGCGCCGGAGGATTCATGGACACACCGGCACCGCACCGGATGGGCACGCCTGCGCGCGCGGCCGAAGTGATGGCGGGCGAGAAGATCGGCCGTTACAAGCTGCTCGAGAAGATCGGTGAAGGCGGCTGGGGTGAGGTCTACCTCGCCGAGCAGGAGGAGCCGGTGCGCCGGCGCGTGGCGCTCAAGGTGATCAAGCTCGGCATGGATACGGCGGCGGTGGTCGCGCGCTTCGAGGCCGAGCGCCAGGCGCTCGCGCTCATGGAGCACCCGAACATCGCGCGGGTGTTCGACGGCGGCGCGACCGCCGCAGGGCGGCCGTATTTCGTCATGGAATTGGTGCGCGGCGTGCCGATCACCGATTTCTGCGACCAGGAGCGCCTGAGCACGCGCGAACGCCTGGAGTTGTTCACACAGGTCTGCCACGCCGTGCAGCACGCCCACCAGAAGGGCGTGATCCATCGCGACCTGAAGCCGTCGAACATCCTCGTCACGCTGCACGACGACAAGGCCGTGCCGAAGGTGATCGACTTCGGCATCGCGAAAGCGACGGAGCAGCGCCTCACGGAAAAGACCCTCTTCACGCGTTTCCACCAGTTCGTCGGCACGCCCGCGTACATGAGCCCGGAACAGACAGGGCTCAGTGGGATCGATGTGGATACGCGCAGCGACATCTACAGCCTCGGTGTGCTGCTCTACGAACTGCTGACCGGCCGCACGCCCTTCGACCCGCAGGCGCTGCTGGCCGCCGGCTACGAGGAGATCCAGCGCGTCATCTGCGAGACGGAGCCGCCGCGTCCGTCGCATCGCCTCACGTCGTTGAGCGCCGCGGACCTCACGACCACCGCGCAACGCCGGCGCCTCGAATCGAGGAAACTCGTCAGTGAGCTGCGCGGCGACCTCGACTGGATCGTGCTGCGATGCCTCCAGAAGGACCGGAAACGCCGCTACGAGACCGCCCAGGAACTCGCGCTGGACCTGACGCGCCATCTGGCACACGAGCGGGTGCTCGCGCGGCCGGATCGCTGGTCCTATCGCGCGGCGAAGTTCGTGCGCCGCCATCGCGGTCCGGTCGCGTTTGTCGTCGTGGTGTTCGTGCTGCTGCTCGCCGGTCTGGCGGGCACGGTCACGCAGGCGCGACGCGCGCAGCGCCACGCCGCCATGGCGGACGCCCAGCGCGAACGTGCGAATGAGGCGCGCCAGCGCGCCGATGCGCAGCGCCAGCGCGCGGATGAGGCGCGGGACAAGGCGCTCGTGGAGCTCTCGCGGGCCGAGGCCATCAACGACCTGAATGCATTCCTGCTCAAGGAAGCCGCGCCCGGCGGCCAACCGATCACCCTGGGCGAACTCCTCGCGCGCGCGGAGGCCGTGGTCGATCACGAACTCGCGGACACGGAGGAGAACCGTGTCGAGATGTTGGTGACGATCGGCAGCTACTACTCGAACCTGGAAATGCAGGGCAAGGCGATCGAGGTCCTGGAGCGGGCCTACGCCCGCGCGCTCGCGTTGCCCGATGGTTCGCTCCGGCCCTACGCGGGTGCGACGCTGGCCAAGGCGCTGGCCGGCGGGGGCGAGTTCGATCGCGCCGAGCAGATCATCGCGTCCGCGCTCGCCGAGGTGATCGCTTCGCCGGGCAACGAGACGACCCATGTCTACTGCCTTAAATCCGGCAGCCAGATCGCTCGCCAGGCGGGCAAGCTCGCGCTCGCCGTCGAGCGCGCGGAAGCGGCACACCGGATCGTCGAGGGATACGCCGCCGGCTCCGGACTGTTCAAGGTGAGCTCGGCGATGGAACTGGCGGAGACCTACCGGATGGCCGGCCGCTGGGCGGAATCCGCGGCGCTCTTCGCCACCACGCGGACGCAACTGAACGCGCTCGGTCGCCAGGAGACGGAAAAGGCCGGCACGCTGCTCAACAACTGGGCCCTCGCGCTCGTCGCGCTCGGCCGTCCGCGCGAAGCCGAGTCGATGTACCGCCGTGCGATCGGAATCAACGGAGGTGCTGTCTCCGACGAAGGCATGTCGCCGCTGCTCCTGAACAACCTGGCCCGCGCCCTCATCGACCTGGGTCGGTACGACGAGGCGTCCCGGTTGGCCGACCGCTCCCTGAGTCAGGCGCGGAAATTCGACGATGGCATGGTCGCAAATCAAGCGTTGCTCAGCCTCGCCCGCATCAGGACGAGCCAGGGCGACCTCGACCGGGCTGCGGCCGCGCTGGCCGCAGCGCAGGAAGGATTTCGCGCGAGCCTGCCCGAAGGGCACTTCGTATTCAGTTTTGTCGACGAGCAGGCGGCCCTGCTGGCGCTCGCGCGCGGCGAGACTGCGGTGGCGTTGGTCGCGCTTGATCGGGCGATCGCCCACCGAGAGGCGGCGCTCCCGGTGTGTTTCCTGCCGGCGCTGCTCGCGCGGCGGGCCGAGGCGCATCGGCGCCTGGACCGGTTCGCCGATGCGCGGACCGACGCCGAACGCGCGCTCGCGATCGACCGCGAGTCGATCCCGCACGGCGAGGTCTCGAGCCATCTCGGTCGCGACTGGCTGGCCCTCGCGCACGTGCTGCGGGCGCAGGGCGATCACGCGGGCGCAATCGCGGCGTTCACCTCGGCGCGCGAGCACCTCGAGGCGACGCTCGGCCCGGATCATCCGGCGACGCAGGAAGCGACCCTGGGCACAGCGGCGCCGTAACGGATCGATCGCGGGAGGACGTTGGTCTGTGCGCCGTGTACGACGCACAGGAAACGAGGACGCCTCGCCGAGATGTGCGCGTCAGTCGACCGAAGCACCGCGGGATCCTCGCGGAGGGCTCGGCGAGACCGCTCTGCCTCGGGGGCACCCCGCCCGGAGAAGGTCACGCTCCAGGACGCGCGACATCGAAGGATTGCACTGCGGAATGCAGGCTCGTGGTCCTTTTCGCCCCGAAACTCCGCTTCAGTCTGTGCACCCCCATCAGATCCACAAAACACAGGCACCCATCCAACCATGAATCCGCCCCCGTCCCATTCGACGCCGACCGCCCTGCAACGCAGCGCGGTCCTGCTCTTCGGTATCGTCTCCTACGCGATCTTCTTCGTGACCTTTCTCTACGCCGCCGGCTTCGTCGGCAACCTGCTCGTGCCAAAGTCGATGGACTCCCCCGCGACCGACCCGTTCGGTTTGGCGCTGGCGATCAACCTCGCGCTGCTCGGCGTGTTCGCCGTGCAGCACAGCGTGATGGCGCGGCCGGTCTTCAAGCGCTGGCTCGAGCGCTTCGTGCCCACGGCGGCCGAGCGCTCGCTCTACGTGCTGCTCTCGTCACTCGCGCTGATCCTGCTGTTCTGGCAATGGCGTCCGATGGGCGGCATCGTCTGGCAGGCCGAGAGCCCCGTGATCATCGGCCTGCTGCACGCCGGGTTCGCGTTCGGGTGGCTGCTCGTGCTGGTGACGACTTTTCTCATCAACCACTTCGATCTCTTCGGCCTGCGCCAGGTGTGGAAGTACTTTCGCGGCGTGCCGTATCGCCCGCTGAAGTTCGTCACTCCCGGACCCTACCGTCTCGTGCGGCATCCGCTCTACGTCGGCTGGTTCTTTTCCTTTTGGTTCACGCCCACGATGACGGTGGCGCATCTGGTTTTCGCACTCGCGACATCCGCCTACATTCTCATCGCGATCCAGTTTGAGGAGCGCGACCTCGTCACGATCCACGGCGCCGACTATCTCGCCTATCGCCGTCGCACACCGATGTTGATTCCCGGTGCGACGTCGCGAGCGGAGGGGGCCGAAAGAGCAAGTGATCCCGCCATGCCTGAGGTTGACTTCGAAGTCTCACGCTCCGATCGCTCAACGCACGCCCGGGAAACGAGCGCCTAGCGATCCCACACCACGGCAAGCGCAGTCCCTGTCTCTTATACACATCTCCGA
>JACSRI010000040.1 GCA_014879845.1 Opitutaceae bacterium | reverse complement strand
GCGGTGCGCAGGTCGAGCCCCATCATGTTGAGCGCGACGATGGTCGGACGCCCGAGATCAAGGACCTGGTGGACGAGGTAGAGGTTTCGCTCGAGGTTCGAGGCGTCGACGATGCAGATGATGCGGTCGGGCTGCGGCGTGTCGGCGCGGCGGCCCAGGAGCACGTCGCGCATCACCGCCTCGTCAGGCGAGCGCGCCGCGAGGCTGTAGGCGCCGGGCAGGTCGATCACGCGCATGGCGCGCCCGTGCTGCGAGTAGCACTCGCCCATCTTCTTCTCGACCGTCACACCCGGGTAGTTGCCCACCTTCTGCTTCAGTCCGGTGAGGGCATTGAAGAGCGTGCTCTTGCCGCAGTTCGGATTGCCGACGAGGGCAAAGGTCGGCGTACCGTGCGCGGCGGAGGCCCCGGCTGCGCCCGGCGCGAGGTGCGCGGGCAACGGGCTCTTGGTGGCGTCAGGACCGGATGGGGGGAGATCCATGGCGTGGCGGTGGTGGCGCGGCGCGAACGGCGTCAACCGCCCGGCGGATCGATGACGATCTGCGAGGCTTCGTCGCGACGCAGCGAAAGATGATAACCGCGGACCTCGATCTCGAGCGGGTCGCCGAGGGGGGCGGTGCGAACGAGTTTGACGCGCGTGCCGGGCAAAAGACCCATCTCACGCATGCGCAGGAAACGCGTGCCCGTGGCGGGCAACTCGCGCAGGACCGCCGAGGAGCCCGGCGAAAGTTCGGATAACTTCATGGCCATGCCGCGAAAGCCGCGCTCAACGTCGTCGCCCCTGGCCGGTGATCAGGCCGTCGCCACCAGCGGTTCGACGTGAATGACGTCGGCCAGCAGGCGGTTGAGGGCCACGCGGGTGCCGCACACCTGGCAGACCATCGTGTGCTCGCTGCCCACCCGACAGACCACGGCCGACTCACAGAACCCGATCTCGCGCAGGCGCTGGCAGGTCTCGGCCTTGCCGTCGAGCCGCGCCACCCGAGCCTCGGTGCCAGCCGGCAGGCGGCTGAGCGGGATCGTGGAAGGCTTGATCGGGCGGAAATGCATGACGCGGGCGAAGAGAACGAAACTGAGACTCGATTTCAATTGGAAATACGCGTCCCGCCAAGAGCTGACGCGCTATTAGCAATCAGCGCGCGGGAAAGTAGCGCCATTACACCCCAGCCTGCTGGCGCAGGGTGCCGAGGCCGAGATCGACCGCCGCCAACCCGCCCGCCCGCGCCGCGACGATCTCGCGGGTGCGGAGCGACACCCGACGACGGGCGTCGTCCCCCAACCCGCTGGCGCGCAGCTCGTCGTCGCGACGTTGCGCCTCGGCGCGCGCCTGGGCGAACTGCCCGAGGGCGACCTCCAGGGTCTTCCCGACATCGTTCCCCAGGGCCAGGGCGAGGGAAAACACCGCCTTGCCCCGCGGCGGAATCTGGAACACGAGACCCGCCGCCGGCACGCCCAGCACATCGGCTCCGACAAATGGCGCGGCGCCCGAGCCCGCGCTCGTCCGCGTCGGCGTGCCGATCGCGCAGGATGCGTCGTCGGTCCGCACGGCATCGAAATCGAGATCGCCGCCACCGCCGGAAAAGACCCGCCATGGGCGCTCGGCGTCGCCCACCGCAAACACCAGCTCGACCGCGACCTCCATGTGCGAGTTGTCGAAATCGAGCAGGCCGTAAACGGCCGGCGTGAAGAGGACCCGCCGGCGCGCCTCGTCGAGGGCGGCTGGATCGGCGATCGAGTCAAGCGGCGTCGCCAGCAGGAGCACGAGCGCCTGCGCCATCCAGCGATCCGTCGCCCAGCCGAGCGTGCGCCCATAGCGCCCGTGCGGGAGCAGCGTCATGGCGCCCCCGGCAGCCTCAGCCGTCGATGGACGCACGAACGGCAGCAAGGTCCACGGCTCGCCGGCGTAGCGATAGCCGACAAAGACATCCTGCGTGCCTTCGGACGCGGCCCCCTCGACGAAGCCACCGGGAGCACCGTTGAGCCCGAGGAGAAAACTCGCACCGGCGCCGAGTGGCGCGTGGTGGGCGTGGTAGCTGTGTTTCATCGTCATGGCGTCGTCGAATCGACCGTCCTGATCGCAGCCTCGGTCGGACGCGGAGCGGCCTCGGAAGGCTCCTCGGCCACGGCCGCATCCTGTTCGTCCTCGAAGGCAAACTGCGTCTGCGCGCGCTCCGCCTCGCTCGCAGTCGTCTTCAGGAAGGTCGAGACGAAGAGCTTCCGGTGATGCACGCCGGGGCCGAGCGTGAGCAGCGCGGCGCGATGTTGCGGCGTGGCGTAACCCTTGTGGCGGGCGAAGCCGTAGCCCTGCGCCTCGACGTCGAGCGCGTCCATGAGGCGGTCCCGCGTGACCTTGGCCACGATCGAGGCCATGGCGATGGCGAGCGACTTGGCGTCGCCCTCGACGATGGCCTTGTGCGCGAAGCCGAAGTTCTTGATCGGCTTGCCGTCGACGAGGACCTTCCAGTCGTCCAGCACCTCGCCGGCGGCGAGCGCGGGTGGATTCTCGTAGGTGAAAAGTGGATCCGGCGGGTGCAGGTTGACCCGGCCGCTCGCGAGCGCGGTCTCGATCGCGCGGCGCATGGCCAGCCGCGTGGCGCCCAGGATGTTCTCCTGCTCGATCTCGGCCACGCTGGCCGTGCCGGCCGCGAAGATGATCCGGTGCTCGCTGCGCAGCCAGTCCATGCGCTCGTAGATGTGCTCGCGCTGCTCGGCCGTGAGCTGCTTCGAGTCGTTGATCAACGGCGCGTAACGGCGGCACCAGTCGCTGTCGAGAAACGCGCGATTGACCAGCACGGCGCCCGCGACGACCGGACCGGCGAGGGCGCCGCGGCCGGCCTCGTCGACGCCGACGAGCCCATGGCAGTCGCGCAACATCCGCAGGTCGTGCGCGCGCAGGCGGCGTTTCTTCGTCGCGCTCACGCGTCAGCCGCCTCCCCACTCTTCGGGCGACCGAACGTGCCCGTGTACTCCTTGGGCTCGGGCAGCGGGAACTCCGCGAGCAGCCCGGCCTCCTTCACCACCTCGTAGGCGGTGCGGAAATGCAGCTTCACGAAGCGCGGCAGCGCGGCCACGCCGAACTTCGCGATGATGTCGTGCGCCTGTTTCTTCACCGCCGCGCTCGCGCCCTTCTGCAGCGGGAAGCCCGCCTCGTCGCTGAGCGTGCGCATCGTGCGCACAAACTCCGCGCGCGCGCACACCGACGCGGCCGCGACCACCGGGTCCTCTTCCGCTTTCGTGCGCATGCGCAGGTCGAAATCGGTCACGCCCTTCTTCTTGAGTTCCGTCTGCGCGAGGGGTTTTTCCGAAAACTGGTCGAGCAGGCCCCACGGCACTCGCTTGTGCTCGAGGGCGCGCGCCAGGCCGGTCGCGTGCTGCCAGCCGAGCAGGCGGTTGAGGTTGGCGCCCTTCTTGCGCATGAGTTCGTTGTACTTCTCCATGCGCCAGGTGAAGATCTCGACGGCGACACCGCGCGTGTTGCGGATGATGGCGTCGAGTTTCATGATCTGCGTGTCGGCGATCTTCTTGGAGTCCTTCACACCGGCCTTGATCCACGCCTCGATGGCGGGACGGTCGGCGATGACGCACGCGGTCGTGACCGGGCCAAAGAAGTCGCCCTTGCCGCTCTCGTCGAGGCCGGCGTGCGACTCGAACCAATCCGGATGCAACACGTCGTCGTAGCCAAGGCTCGCCTTCTTGAGCACGTCGGGCTCGAGGAAGTTGACGACAAAGTCCTCCGTCTCCTTGCCCGCGACCACGACCTTGCCGCTGGTGTAGGCCGTGACGTTCACCTTCGCGCCCTTGTAGGCGTAGTGCGCGTAGGCGACGTCGAACTTCTCCCACGCCCGCTCCTCGCAGTACGCCCGCACCTGCGCGATCTGCTCGGCGGTGAGCTTCGCTGTGTAGCTGGTGATCTTCTTCGGCGCGTCGTCGTCGGCCGGCGGCGTTCTGGGCATGGAGGAGATGGCAACAAATCAGGACCGGAAGACACGAAAAATCGCGGCTCCAGACCCGCCCGCGGGCGACGCGAACGCATCGCACGCCTCCATCCGCACCCGGCCAATGTCATCCAATACGTGACATCGGCCCGCGGCGCGGGGCCGACGCGCGCCGCGCGATTGTCATCTATTGGATGACAATCGCCGGAGTCGATCTGGCTCGTTCTCGCGGGCGGTCTCGTTCTCTCTGCGAGGCTTTCATGCCGCGACCGCCCAAGACGCACTCGTCCGAACTCGACGCCGCGGCTTTTCGTCGTGCGCTGGCGGCGTGGTTTGAGAAACACCAGCGCCGGTTGCCGTGGCGAACCGAGCGCTCGCTCTACCGCACGGTAGTATCGGAGTTCATGCTGCAGCAGACGCAGGTGGCGACGGTGCTGCCATATTTCGAGCGCTGGATGCGGGCGCTGCCGGACTTCGCAGCGCTGGCCGCGGCCGACGAGGAGACGGTGCTCAAGCTCTGGGAGGGCCTCGGCTACTACCGGCGCGCGCGTTTCCTCCACACTCTCGCGCGCGAACTCGTCGCGCTGCCAGCTCCGCCGCACACCGCCGTCGGCTGGGCCGACCTCACGGGCGTCGGCCCCTACACGGCCGCGGCCATCGCCAGTCTCGCCTTCGACGACGCGGCCGCGTGCGTGGACGGCAATGTCGTGCGCATCCTTGCGCGCCTCACCAGCGAGACGCGCGCCTTTCCCGATGGCTCGGCCGCGGTGAAGCACTTCAACGCGCTCGCCGGCGAACTGCTCGATCCAAGGCACCCCGGCCGGCACAACGAAGCGATGATGGAACTCGGCGCGACGGTGTGTTTCCGCCGCAAGCCTCGCTGCACCGTCTGCCCCGTGATCGCGCACTGCCGCGCCGCACGCGAGGGCACGGCCGAAGCGATCCCCGCGATCGCGCGCGCCGCCGCGGAAAAACGTGAGGTCGACCGCGTCTGGATCGAGCGCGACGGCGCGCTGCTGCTCCATCGCATCCCCGCCGATGCTGCACGCATGTGCGGACTGCACGAACTGCCGACCGCCGAGCAGGCCGGCATCGCGCGCGACGCGCTCACGGCCGACCGCCTGCGCGCGACGCACCGCCGCGCCATCACGCGCTACCAGATCACGGAACGGATTTTCGCCGCCGCCTGCCCGAGCGACCTCGCGGCCGCGAAAGCGACCGCGGCGCGCGACCTCGTCTGGGTCCAGCGCGACACGCTCGATTCGATCACGCTCTCCGGCCCGCACCGCCGCTGGGTCACGGCGCTGCTCCACGATCGATCCGCACGATAGGGCGAGGCCTCCGGCCGAGCCGGCACACGCGTATCCAAGATCTCGGTTCGGCCGGAGGCCTCGCCCTACCCCTGCCGCGCCGGGGCCGCGTTCGCGAACACCTTCACGAGAAAATCCCGCGCCTCCACGACCTCCGCCGGTTCGAGCCTCGGGTTGAGCTCGAGCACGAGCACGTGCTCGGGCCGCACAAACTTCGCGATCATGGCAAAGTCGATCTCGCCAGCACCCGGCGGCATGTGGTCCCGGAAGCCGCAGACGTCGTGCAAGTGAAAGCCGGCGAGCCGCGAAGCGTGCGCGCTCAGATGATCCTCGTGCCGGAGCAGGCCCATCTTTTCCTTGAGATGCGCGTGCCCGCAGTCGTGCCAGTAGGCGATCGGGGCGTCGGCGGGAAACTGCTCGAGAAACGAAAGCATGTCCACGTCGAAGGGCAGTTCGTCGACCTTCTCGCGGTTTTCCGCTCCGAGGCGCACGCCAGTTGCACGCGCCTGCTCGAGAACGCTGGAGATGCGGTCGACGAGGCGATCCATGGGCGCGCCGCGCTTTTTCGCGATCTTCGGCATCGCCTCAGCGACGGCTGCCTGCAGGCGGTCGATGTCGGAGTCGTTCGGCCGCCGCACCTCGGCGAGGCGCGCGACCTTCTTCGCGGGGTTGATCCAACCGTGTGATACGGCGCCCATGTGCGTGACGAGGATCGACGCACCGACCTGGTGGGCGAAGTCGATCGAGCGTCGCGTGTAGCGCTCCCACTGGCGCGCCTGCTTTTCGTCGGCCGTCGTCGGGAGAAACAGGTTCGGCGACGCGGTGTTCACGCCCGGGGGCAGCGGGCAGAAGTTGTGCGTCGAGCGGATGCGCACGAGTTTCTCGTCGAGCGCCTTGACGATGCCGGGCACGAGCGAAAGCCGGATGCCGTGGCTCAGCTCGGCATATTCGAAGCCCAGCGCCGCGATCTCGGCCAGCATCTCATACCCGTCGGTGTGGCGGGGAGAGTTCCAGCAGGTGGAGAGGGCGATGGGCGGCGGCATGCGGCGTCAGCAAAGCGGAGAGCGGACACCGATGATTTGAACCACAGAGGACCCAGAGGGCACGGAGAAAGAGGCCAACCACGGATGGACACGGATTTGTTCCAGGGAAGAGAAACCGCTGATCTTCGCTGATTGCCGCTCATGACGATCTCAAGATCAGTGGCTCCTTCGATCGCGCCCGTGCCGCTTCCATCCGTGTCTATCCGTGCCCATCCGTGGTTCAGACTCCGTCTCCGGACTCAACCAGCACGCCGAAAAACGAAAACCCGCGCTGCGGTGCGGCGCGGGTTGTGGTGGGCAGGCTCTGCGGCCTGCGACGATGCGGAGCGGTGCGACGACAGCGAGCGCCTGGCGGCGGCTCAGCTGTTGTAGCGGGCGCGGAGCATCGCGGTGAAGGCGGCGACCTTCTCCTTGCGACGGCGCTCCTCGCAGGGCTTCTCGTAGTAACGCTTCGCGCGCACGTCCTTGATGACGCCCTCGCGGTCGAGTTTCTTCTTCAGACGGCGGATGGCGCGGTCAACAGGCTCGTTCTTGCGGATCTTGATCTCAATCGGCATGGCGGTGGTGATTAGCGAAAGGGGACAAGGACTCCATGCCGCGAGCCCGCGGTCAAACCTAATTTTGGGAAAGTCCCGACGTTGCGGCCCGAATGGTAGGGCGAGGCCTCCGGCCGAGCCGCAGCCAACCTCACCTCTCCGCCGCGGCTCAGCCAGAGGCTTCGCCCTACCCGATTCGACCTTCCGCATTTGCCATTCGGCAATTTCGGTTGCTCCGCGCCGCCGCGCGTCGTCCTTTTCGACCCCATGTCCGGCTCCCCGTCCGACTTCGTCCACCTCCACGT
>JACSRI010000042.1 GCA_014879845.1 Opitutaceae bacterium | reverse complement strand
AAGTAGAACGTCGCGCCGCGACCGGGCGCCGACTCGGCCCAGATCGTGCCGCCGTGGCGCTGGACGATGCGGTGGACGGTCGCCAGCCCCACGCCCGTGCCAGGGAACTCCTGCTGGTTGTGCAGGCGTTGGAACACGCCGAAGAGACGCCGGGCATGGCGCATGTCGAAGCCCGCACCGTTGTCGCGCACGAAGAAGGCCGGACCGCGGTCGGTGTCGGTCAGGCCGAACTCCACCCGCGGATGCTCGGTGTGCGCGGAGAACTTCCAGGCGTTGTCGATGAGGTTGAAGAGCGCTCCCTCGAGCAGCGTGATGTCGCCGCGCGTCCGCAGTCCGGGCTGACAGGTGAAAGTCACGTCGGTGTGCGGTCGCGTGCCGGCGACACGCTGAGCCACTGCCGTGGCGAGCCCGCTGAGATCGATCGCGGTGAATGTGAGCTCGGCCCGGGTCGTGCGCGAGAGCTGGAGCAGTTCGTCGATGAGATGGCCGAGGCGCTGCGCTTCCGCGCGGACCCGCTGGAGGTGGGCGAGGATCGAGGCATCGAGCTTGTCGCCGTGGTCCTCGAGGATCGCCAGGCTCCAGCCGTCGATGCCGCGCAGGGGCGCGCGCAGGTCGTGCGAGACTGAATAGGCAAACGACTCGAGCTCGCGGTTGACCGCGTGCAACTCCGCCGTGCGTGCGGCCACGCGCGACTCGAGTTCCTCGTTGAGCCGGCGTATGCGCTCCTCGCCCTCCTGTAGCGCCGCGGCCTTGCGTGCGGTCTCCTGGACCTGGAGCGTGAGCTTGCGGTTGCTCTCGTGCAGTTCGAGCGTGCGTGCGGCGATGCCCTCCTCGAGGCGGTGCTTGTCCTGGCGCAGGGCGGCCTCGCGGCGGCGCACGAGCAGCCACACGGCCGACGGCACGGCGAGGGCGACGAGCACGGCGAACCACCAGGTCTGGTGAAAATGCGGCGGCAGGCGCAGGACCAGCACGGCCGGCTCGGGTGTCCAGACGCCGTCCGCGTTGGCCGCAAGCAGTTCGAAGCGGTACTCGCCCGGGCGCAGGCCGCCGTAGTAGGCGACGCGCTCAGCGCCCGGCGCGGTCCAGGCCTTCTCGATCGGCAGCAGCCGGTGGCGGAACTGGTTGAGCTCGGCGTTGGCGAGCGCAAGGGCGGAGTAGTGGATCTCGACCTCGCCGCGGCCGGGTCGGATCGCGTCGAGCGTGGCTGGGTGGTGCACGACCTTGTCGACGACCAGTTCCTCGAAGACGATTGGCGGCGGCGTATCCGGCGTGCGGACGCGCGCGGGATCGACGACGGCGATGCCGCGACTCGTCGCGAAATAGAGCCGCCCGTCGGGGCCCGCGGTGGCGCCGCTCCCGGTGTAGACGTTGGGCGCGACGCTGCGCAGACCGTCCGCCTCGCGCAGCAGCGTGAACCGGGGCTCGGCGCCGGTCACCGCGGCGGCCTCGAACTCGGCGATCGGGATGCGGGCGATGCCGTTGCGGAAGTTGACCCAGAGGTCCGTCCCGTGCACGAGCGCCGAGTAGGTCAACCGCCCGACCCGCTGGGGCAGCATGACCGTCTGCACCGCGCCGGCGTGCAGGCGCTCGATCGTCATGCCCTCGCGGAACACCCAGATGTCGCCGCGCGCGTCCTCGATCATGTCGACCGGTATGCCGCCGGTGCCGGCCGCGTGCGCGTAGTGCTCGATCCACCGACCGGATACGGTGTCGGGGCGGCCGAACCCGCCGCGCCAGGCGACCCAGAGGCGGTCCTGGGTGTCGATGAGGAGGGCGGCGACGAAGACGCCCTCGGGGAGCTTCACGGTCCCGGCGCGTCCCTCGGCCAGGCGCACCAGCCCGTGGTCGAAAGTGGATAGCCACACGGTTCCGCGGCGGTCGCAGACCATGTCGTGGGCGCGGTTGGTCGTGAGCGGGCGCTGGTCCAGGCGGGTGATCATGCCGTCCTGGAAGCGGGCGACCGTCTCGTTAAGGAAGCTGACCCAAAGCGCGCCATCGGGCGCCTCGCAGATGTTGCGCACCGCGTCGCCGGGCAGGCCGTCCGCCGTGCGGTAGGAGCGCACCAGCCGGCCCCCGCGGGAGAACTGCGCCAGCCCGCCGCCCCAGATCCCGGCCCAGATCGAGCCGTCGCGCGCGGTCAGCATCGACACGACCGAACGTCCGGGCAGTCCATCCACCGTGCCGAGAAACGAGGCCCGCACGTCGCCGAATCGCGTCAGGCCGCTGTCGTTGCCGCCCCACAGGTTGCCCTCCCGGTCCTCAAACAGGCAGAGGTAGTTGCCGATCGAGTCGATGCCCGGCTTCTCGACGACCTCGGTCCGTTCCGGCGTGTGGCGCAGCAGTTCGCCGCGCGTGCCGATCCAGAGGGTGCCGGCGCGATCGAGGAGCAGGCTGCGGCCGCTCGACACCCCCAAGCCTCCGAGATGTGGGATCCGGCGGGCCACGTCGTCGACCAGGGCGAACAGGCCGTTGTCGGATCCGAGGAGCCAGCCGTATTCAGGATGTGGTATCGCGCAGTAGATCCAGCTGTGCCAGGTGCCGTCCTCCCGGATGATCCGGGCGGCCTCGTTGCCACGGATGTGCCAGGAGGGCTCGGCGAGGATGATCAACTCGTCCGCGCCGCGGCGCACGACCGCGCGCAGGTTTTGGAACTCGATCCCCGCGGGCAGCGGGGCCGGTCCGAGCCGGCCTTCGCGATAGGTCAGGACCCCGGTGGTGGTGACGATCCACGTGGTCGCGCCGTCATGCTCGAGCCACGTCACTGCCTGGTCCCGCAATGCGCTCAGCTGCTCCGGGCGCCACCAACGGTCGTCGAGGTGCCAGACGATCCCGTGGTTGGTCGCGATCCAGAGCGTGCCGTCGGCGTCGCTGGCCACGGTGTGGACCTCGCCGTCGCCCAGCTCGGGTGTGGTGTCCTGCGTGAAGGCGACGAGCCGGACGCCGTCGAAGCGCGCCAGCCCGCCGCGAGTGGCGACCCAGAGGTAACCGCGGGGATCCTGGTGCAGGCTGCGTACGGCAGTGTAGGGCAGGCCGTGGCTGGTGTTCCATGCCGCGAAGGTGTAGTCGCCGGCGCGCCGGAGCGGATCGAGCGCGTGCAGGCACGGTGCGCTGGTCGCGACGAGCCACGCGGCCAGGAGACCGGAGGAGAACCATCGATGGTGAGGACGCTGCGTCGGGCGCAGGTGCACGCGGGGAGTGAAATCAGTCGCGGACGTGGGCGATTCCGGGGAGCTGGAAATAGAATGTGGTCTGCTCGCCCGGCACCGAATCGGCCCAGATGCGGCCGCCGTGCCGGGTGATGATGCGGTTCACCGTCGCGAGGCCCACGCCCGTGCCGGGGAACTCCTCCTGGCTGTGCATGCGCTGGAACACGCCGAAGAGCTTGCGCGCATGGCGCATGTCGAAGCCCGCGCCGTTGTCGCGGACGTAGTAGGCCGGGCCCGAGAGCGTCTCGGTCAGGCCGAACTCGACTTCGGGCGAAGGCACCTTCGCGGTGAACTTCCAGGCGTTGTCGAGCAGGTTGAACAAGGCGGCCTCGAGCAGGCCCGGGTCGCCGTGGGCCGAAAGGCCGGGCTGGCAGGTGAAGCGCACGCGCGTGTCGTGGCGGGTGGTGGCGACGCGCTGGGCGGTGTGGGCGACGAGTTCGCTCAGGTTCAGCGGCACGGGGTGAAACTCCGCGCGCGTTGTGCGCGAGAGCTTGAGCAGGTCGTCGATGAGCTGGCCGAGACGCTGCGTCTCCGCGCGCACGCGCTGCAGGTAGCCCCGGGCCGTCTCGTCGAGCCGGTCCCCGCAGTCCTCCAGCAGCGCGAGGCTCCAGCCGTCGATGCCGCGCAGCGGGGCGCGCAGGTCGTGCGAGACCGAGTAGGAGAACGACTCGAGCTCCTTGTTCGCGGCCTCCAGCTCGGCTGTGCGCTCCTTCACCCTCCGCTCGAGCGTCGCGTTCATGTCGCGGATGGCCTGCTCGGCCAGCTTGCGCTCGGTGAGGTCGGTGAAGACGATGAGCGTGCGGTCGCCCACCTCGGAGGTGGCGAACTGGATCGTGCGCCGCGAGCCGTCGCGGCAGGTCACCACGGCCTCCATCGGCTCGACGGCCCCGTGCGCCTCGGCGGCCCGTTCCATGCGGGTGGTCCACTCGGCGCGGATGAGCTCACGGTACTCGGGATCGGGATACGCCAGCGGCCACCATGCCCTCACGTCGGGTATGTCCGCCCGCGTGTAGCCGAAGAGGCGGGTGAACGTGGCGTTGCCGTAGAGCACGCGCTCGCGCGTGTCCACCATGAGCATGGCGACGGGCGAACTCTCGATCATCTGCCGCTGCAGGTGCTCCCGGTTGCGCAGCTCTTCGTCGGCCAGCCGGCGTTCAGTGGTGTCGAGGGCCGCGCCGCGCAGCGAGACGGGGCGGCCCCTCTCGTCGTGGACGGAGCGGCCGATCACGGTGATCCAGCGGACGTCGCCCGAGGGGTGCACGATACGGTGCTCCAGCCGCAGCTCGGAGCGCTGCTCGACCGCGATGTTCACGGCGCGGCGCACGGCCTCGAGGTCGTCGGGGTAGATGAACTTCTCGTAGGTCTCGCGGGAGATCGGGTGCGCCCCGGGCGGAGTCCCGTAGATGCGGCGGCACTGCTCGTTCCACGTCATGCGGCCGGTGGCGAAATCGTAGTCCCAGATGCCCACGGAGGCGCTCTCGACCGCGCGCCGGAGCTGCTCCTGGCTGAGCTGGAGCTCGGCCGTGCGCCGCTCGACGAGCGCGGCCAGGCGCGTGCGCTCGCGGCGGTTGATCCAGGTGACCAGTCCAGCCACGCCCGCGAGCAGGCCGAGCGCGCCGGCCGCGTAGGCGAGGTAGGCCGCGGTGGTGCGGTAGAAGGGCGGAGCGATCGTGAAGGCCAACGACGTCTCGCCCTCGGGCCGGCCGTTGACGACGGCGCGCACGCGGAAACGGTAGGTGCCCTCGCGCAGGTGATTGTAGGCGGCCAGCGCGGAGGATTCGATCGGGATCCACGCGCCGTTGAGGCCGTCGACGCGAACCTCGTAACTCACCTGCTGCTGGAAGGGGTTGCGGGGAGCGGCGAAGTGGAACTCGAGGTTGTTGTCTTCGTAATCGAGCCACAGGTCCTGGCTCGGGGAGAACAGCAGGGTGCCGCGGGAGGGCAGGTGCACGTGGGTGATGACCGGCTGCACGCGGCGCAGAGGATGGTGGGCGAGGCGCGGGTCGTAGCGCAGGAGTCGCTGCGGGGCCTGGATCCAGACCACACCCCCGGTCTCCATGATGAACCCGCGTGCCGCGGACTGCAGCGCCTCGGGGATGCGCGGGGGCGGGGGGCTGTCGGGTCGCGCGTCGGTGGAGTCGACGATGAGGCGCTCGTGCGCGGTGACCCAGATCCGGCCGAATGCGTCGCGGCCGAAGCGCCCGAGCGCCTGGTGCAGCTCGGCGAACCGGCGCGTGACGACGGGATGCGGCACGATCTTCCGCGTGGCGGGGTCGAGGCGGTAATTGTTGTCTGCGACACTGAATACGGCTTCACCGTCAAACAGGCAGATCTGCACCCAGCTGTTGGGCAGGCCGGCGTCCGGGCCGAAGAGTTCGAGCGACGGGGATGCCTGCCGTGCGTCGATCCGGCCGAGCTGGCCGACTCCCAGCTCCAACCAGGCCACGCCATCGGTGTCCTGAACCGAGTTGTAGACGTCGCCGAGGCGCGGCTCCCGCCGGCGCTCGAAACTCGGCCGGCCGTCGCGGATCGTCATCCAGCCGATCTCACCGCGCGCGGTGTAGAGCCAGCGGCCGTCCGGGGCGCGCGCCTCGACGCGCGCGTTGGGCGCGTCGGCGAGCACGGGCGTCCAGCCCGACCCGGTGTGCTGGAAGACATGGGAGTCGCTGCAGGCGAGAAGCACGCCCTCAATCGTCGCCATCGACCACACGAACACGCCCTCAGGACCGTCCGCGACCAGGCGCTGCACGTGCCCGGCTGGCGAATACACAGCCCGCAGGACCACGCCGTCGGTGAGCAGCCACAGCCGTCCCTCGTGCCGGTAGGGCCGTGCGTAGGTGAGCGTGGTCGGCGCGAGCGGCGTGAAGTCGGAGAACTGCGAGGGGAACTCGATCCGGGCCAGGCCGTCGTGCAGCAGGGCCCAGAGGATGCCGTCGACGTAGCGCAGGCGTCGCACGGCGCCGAGCCGGTGGTCGAGGGACTTGCCGAGCACCTGCACGACCCGGCCGTCGATGTCGAAGAAGACCACGCCGTCGGGCCCGGCCGCGGCGGCGAAGAGCCTCTCGTTGATGCGGCAGAGGTCGTTGACCTGCCGCAACTCGGTCGCGCCGCCGTCGAGTTCGAAGCGTCGCACCGCGTGTCCGTCGAAGTGCAGCAGGCCGTTGACCTGCGTGGCGATGAGCATCTGGTTCGGGCCGGTCGGGATCAGGGCCCGCACGGTCATCTCCGGCCGGTTGAGCGCCTCGAGCGCGGGCGGGCGCACGACGGCGCCGTCCTTGTATTCAATGATTCCCTTCGTCGTCTGGTGCAGAAGGAGCCGGCCGTCGAACTCGGCGGCGTACTCGATGTGGGTGGTGTTGGGCAGCATCCGCAGCGGCGCTCCCGGTCGCCAGGCGAACAGGGCGCCCTCGCTGCTCATCCACAGCCAGTCCTCGCCGTGGCGGAAGGCGCGCAGGAAGGGAAGGTAACGGTTGCTGTCGCCCTCGGCCACGGTCGCGATGGTGCGCACGGTCCAGTGTCCGTCGGGCTGGAGTTCGATCTTCTGCACGCCGCCGAGGGTGCCGTTGTAGAGACCGCCATCCGGCCCGACCACGAGGTCGAGTTGCAGGGCGGTGCCGTCGTGTCCGGTCGCGGGGCTGAAGACCTGCCAGGCCGAGCCGTCGCCGAACGCGATGCGGTGCCCCGCAGCGATGACCAGCCGACCGTCGGGGAGTTCGCGGAGATCGGTCGGTGCCGAGGTCAGACCGATGGAATCGAGCGAATAGACGCTGAACGAGGGCACACCTGATTCGTCGAGTTCGGGCGCGGCGGCCTCGATGGCGGTACCCAGGGGCGGGCCGGCCGCCGCGGCCGGCGCGTCTCCAGCCAGGATGAACAGCGCGCTCGCGAGGAGGCCAAGGAGTCTCGGTAGACCGGCGTCCCGCCCGCCCG
>JACSRI010000043.1 GCA_014879845.1 Opitutaceae bacterium | reverse complement strand
GACTCGCGCGGCGCCCGGCCGGGATTGAACGTCCGGTGATCCCATCATCCGTCTCGCAGTAGGCGGCCTGATCTCGGGCGAGGCCCGCACTGCGCCGGTTTGCACCGCCTTTTGCATTGCTCCGGCCCCGGCACCCGGCTTCTTCCTCAACGGCAACAGGGGTTTGCGCTCCGGTTGCCGCCGTTTTCGCAAACACCATGTCCCTGATTCCCTTCTCCAGCCAGCTCATCGCCGACGTCGGCATCTCCACCGGCGATGAGGGCAAAGGCCGTCTCATCCCGGAGATCGTTCGCGAGCTCCGCCAGACCTCGGGCACCGAGTCGCCTGTCGCGATGGTCCTGAAGGTCAACGGCGGGGCCAATTCCGGGCATACCGCCGGCGGCGTGAAGCTCAACCTGCTCCCTTCGGGCGTGGTCGAGTCGTGCGTACCCTACCTCGGCATCGGCGCCGGCGTGGTGGCCGATCCGCGCAAGTTCTGGTGGGAGATCCGGCCGCTTGAGCACCGCGGGTTTCGCACCCTGACCCGCCTGGTCATCGACGAGCGTGCCATGGTGTCGGATCTCACCCACCGCCTGCTCGACCTGGCCGGAGAGGACTACCGAGTGACCGTGCTCGGCGAGGAGCCTCGTGGCTCCACCGGCCGCGGCATCTCACCGGCGTTCTGCGAGGAGACCGGGCATTGGCAGATCCACTACGCCGAGTTCCTCGGTCGCCGCGACGACTTCGCCCGCAAGCTCGCGCAGCGCGCCGACCGCGCGCTACGCACGATCCAGCATGTGTATCGGGTGAGTGAATCCACCTGGGAATCGTTCTTCGAGAAACTCACCGCCGCCGAGGTGCGCGCCAACGCCGACGCGATCGCCGCGGGCGTCTTCCCGAAGGAGGAGTTCGACTTCCACCGCTTCAAGGGCCCGGCGCCGTTCACGCTCAATCTCGAGCAGCTGACCGAGGTCTACTGGCAGGCGGGAACGTCTCTCGGCCAGCGGATCGTCGACCTGCGCGAACTCGTGCTGCGCGAGGTCGCCGCCGGCCGCACGATCATCGGCGAGTTTGGCCAGGCCTACTGGCTGGACAAGCGCCACGGGTTCTCGCCGACCGCGTCGCACACCTTCACGCCGGAGTTCTTCCAGTCCGCCAACATCCCGGTGCAGCCGATCCACACGTTTGGCGTGGCCAAGGCCTACGACACGAAGGTGGGCACGCATCTCTTCATCACCCAGATGGACGACGCGCATCCGCTCGCGCCACTGCTCAAGCAGCTCGAATTCGGCACGAGCACGGGACGCCAGCGCATGGTCGGCTGGTACGACGCCGTCGAGAAAGGCGACGCCCTGCGCTACGGCGGTTACCAGGACCTCATGATCAACAAAATCGACGCGCTGACGCACCGCGGCGATTGGAAGGGCGACCTGCTCGTCTGCTATGCCTACCGCGACAAGGCCGGGCGCATGTACTACCACGTCCCGCGCAACGACGAGGTGCGTCGCACCCTCTCGCCCGTGTATCGATCCTACCAGGGCTGGTCGGAAGACATCAGCCACGTGCGCACGTTCGGCGAACTGCCGGCCAACGCGCGCGCCTACGTCGGCGGCATGGTGCGTGCGATCGTCGAGGCGGCCTACCAGGGCGAGGCGCGGCCCGCGCGCCTGCCGAACCTCCGCTACCTCGGCGTGGGCCCCGAACCGTCGCAAATCATCAAGGACATCCCGCCCGTCGCGGAGTTGATCCGGCTCGGATAACACGATTGCCGGTGGAGCACACCCTGCGCGATGCTCGGGGCATGATTCGCCGTTTCGCCGCCGCAGCCGGACTTCTCCTTATAACCGCCCTCCCCGCCATGGCCGCCCCGGACATCCGCGTCGACCTGTGGCCGGCCGGTGCACCCGGAGGGCCGCCGGCGCGCGACCCAGAGCAGATCATCACCAGCGACGGATGGACACGTTCCACCCACGTCGAGGTGCCCTACTTCACCGTGCACCTCGCCCCGGCGGAAAACGCCACGGGCGCCGGCATCGTGATCGTGCCCGGCGGCGGCTACGGGATCGTCGCGTTCGAACACGAGGGCACCGACCTGGCCCGCTGGCTCAACGCGCGCGGCGTGTCGGCCTTCGTCCTGCATTACCGCCATGCTCCCGACCGGCACCCGGCGCCCCTGCGCGACGTGCTGCGCGCGCTGCGCCTCGTCCGCGCACAGGCCGACGCGTATCAGCTTCGTCGCGACCGTATCGGGGTGCTCGGGTTCTCCGCGGGCGGACATCTGGCGTCGTGCGCCGCCACGATGTTTGACAGCCCGGAGGGCCGGGCGGGAATCGACGCGCTCGATGAAGTGAGCGCGCGGCCGGACTTTGCGGTGCTCATCTATCCGGTCATCACGCTCGAGCCGCCGCACGCGCACGCCGGGTCGCGCGACAACCTGCTTGGCGGCGCCGCTCCCGCCGAGCACGTCACGCATATGTCCACGCACACGCGCGTGACGTCCGCCACGCCGCCGCTGTTTCTCCTGCATGCCGCGGACGACCCCGTCGTCCCGGTCGAGAACATCCACCTCATGCATCGGGCCGCGCTCGCGGCCGGGGTGCCGGCCGAGTTGCACATCTTCGACAAGGGCGGGCACGGGTTCGGCATGCGCGCCAACGCCGGACCGATCGCGATCTGGCCCGAACTCGTCCTCGGCTGGATGCGCGAGCGAGCCGTGGTGCCATGATCGCCGGGCGGGTCACGCGCGCGGTCCGCAGCGCGGGGGCCCTGGCCGCCGCCGTACTCGCGTTCGGCGTGCTCCGCGCCGACACCTGCCCGGTCATCATCGGCACGCGGCACGACGGTCCGGGACGCGGCATCTCGGTGGCGCAGTTCGACCTCCAGACCGGCGGACTCTCCACGCCCCGCCTCGTGGCTGAGACGCCCCAGCCGGTCTTCTGGGTCGGGGACGATGCGGCACAGCATGTGTATTTCTGCCATGGGCTGGATCGATTTGAGGATCGAGCCGAGGGCTTCATCAGTGCGTTTCGTGTGGTCGCCGACGATGACACGCTCGTGCTGATCAACCAGGTCGCGATCGGCGGGCGTGGAGCCTCGCACGTCAATCTCGACCACTCCGGGCAGTGGCTCCTCGAGGCCAGCTACCGCAGCGGCCATGTGGCGGTCTTCGGCCTTCGACCCGACGGCGGCATCGGTCTGCGCACCGCGCTGGTGCAGCACACCGGGCGGAGCATCCATCCGAGCCGCCAGACCTCGCCGCATCCGCACGCGATCTATCCGGATCCGACGAATCGCTACCTCCTCGTGCCCGATCTGGGGCTCGACAAGATCCTGGTCTACCGACTCGACGCGACGGCCGGCACGATCACGCCGCACGACCCAGCCGCGCTCGATTTGCCGCCCGGCTCCGGGCCGCGCCACCTCGCGTGGCATCCTGATGGCCGGAGGGCCTTCGCCACGCTGGAACTGAGCAATGCCGTCGCCGCGCTTTCCTGGGATGCCACGCTCGGCACCCTGTCGCTCCGGCAGACGGTGTCGACGCTCCCGGAGGGCTTCACCGGCGAAAACACCGCGGCCGAAGTCGCTGTGCATCCAAGCGGAAACTACGTCTACGCTTCGAACCGCGGCACGGACAACAGCATCGCGGTCTTCGCCGTCGACACAGGACCGGGCCCGCTCTCCGCCATCGAGCGCGTGTCCTCGCGCGGCCAGTGGCCGCGGAATTTCTCCATCGACCGCTCGGGGCGCTGGATGATCGTCTCCAATCACGACAGCGACTCGCTAGCTGTGTTCTCGATCGATCGTTCGACGGGCCGGCTCACTCCGGTGGGTGAGCCGGTCACGGCGCCCCATCCATTCGGCACGCGTTTCCTCGAGCCGCGCCGCTGAGCGCGGGTCATGGGCCGTTCGGCCCGCCCGGTGCGGAAGATTTTGTGCAACCCGCGGTGAGTTGTTCGGTTTCGAGGGATGTCCGCTGCGCATTCGCGTGGGCGGAAAGATCCATCCAACCCGAATCAAACCATCGCCTCCATGACTCTCCCCGGCCGTCTCCTCGCCGTCGCGCTCGCCGCCTGCTCCCTCAGCTGGCCGGCGCACGCCATACCCAGACCCATCCGCCTCTACGAGATCTCCGCCGTGCGCTTCAGCGTCGACGGCCTGGGCAATCGCTGGATCGAACGCGGCCTCCTCGACTCGCTCGGACGCTTCCAGGGACAGTCCGTTTCCCCCGTGTTCGAGTCAGTCACGCTCCCCCCGGTGATTCTCAACCGCACGGTCATCACCGTGGAGGCGTGGCTGGCCTACGGAAACCTCGGCTCCGAGGCTGTCGGCAACTTCCTCATCGATGAGCAGCAGGGCATGATCAGGGTCAGCCAGCGCGATTACTACTTGGTCGAGGTCGCTCCCGAGCCGAAGCTCGACCTGGGCGATGCAGTCAACTTTTCCACCCGCGGGCGCGTGGCACCTGGTGAGGAGCCGCTGATCGGCGGATTCGTCGTCGAGAACCAGCACCGCTGGGTGCTGATCCGCGGCGTCGGGCCGGGGCTCGCCCGCTTCGGTGTGCCGCAGCCGGTGGCCGATCCGCATATCGTGATCTTCAAGAACGGCTCGACCCAGTTCCAGTTCTTCAACGACAACTGGGGCGAACGTCCCGATGCGGACCGCATCGCCGAGGTCGCCGCCTCCGTGGGCGCGTTCACGCTCGACCGAGACTCCAAGGACGCCGCCTACCTGATCGAGTTGGAGCCGGGCGCCTACACGGTGCACCTCAGCACCGATGGGGCGGGCGGCACCGGTCTGATCGAGATCTACGTCGTACCCTGAGGAGTCGACATCCGCCGACAGCGCCCCGCGCGGGGCGTCTTCGCCCGGGTGCGGCGCAGGTCCGCCATCAACCGGCGAGCGGAAGGTCCACGGTGAATACACAGCCGCGGCCCAGACCTTCCGATTGCACGGTGATCGTGCCACCCATCGCCTCGACGAGCTGCCGGGTGATGGAGAGGCCGATGCCCGTCGAGATTTCGCCGGCCGTCGGTGTCGCGCTCCGCTCCGCGAACGGTGCGAACGCGCTGGCCAGGTCGGCCGGGGTCATGCCCGGCCCCTGGTCGCGCACGACGAGGACCGCGCGGCCCGCCCGCCCGGCGACGCTCACCTCAGTGGCGGCGCCGCGCGGCGAGAACTTGATGGCATTGTCGACGAGGTTCTGCACGACCTGCTCGATGCGCTGGGCATCGGCCCGCGCCCGGACAGGCGTTGGAGCCAATACGCGCAGCACCTGCTGCTTCTCCCGCGCGAAGAGCTCGAGTTGGCGGCAAAGGCCGGAGACCACCGCCGCGAGATCGATGTCCTCGACGCGCACACGCAGCTGATTCTCGTCGGCGGCCGCGCCGTCGACGAGCGACCGGATGAGGCGACTGGCGCGGTGCGCCGTGCGGCCGATGCCGGTCAGTTCGGTGCGCACCCGCACGGAATCGCTCTCGTGCACGACGTCCTCCGCGGCGAGCGCGATGTAGGCGAGCGGATTGCGCAGGTCATGCGCGACGATGCCGAGGAGCGCCGACTTGGCCCGGCTGGCCGCCTCGGCTCGGGCCCGCTCCCGACGGGCCTCCTCCAGCGCCTCGGCCAGGCGCCGGTTGTTCGCAGCGGTCGTCTCGTTTTCGCGCCGCAGCCGCTCGACGGTGAGCTCGACTTCCGTGCGCGCCACGGCGCGCTGGCTCCTCTCGTCCGCCTCCAGGCGCACAAAGCGCAGGTGTTCCTTGTAGTGGGTGATCGCCCGGGCGAGTTCGCCCCGACTCTCGAAGCTCTCGGCCAGTGTGCCGTGTGCCTCGCTCAGCATGCTCGCCACCGTTCCGGTGCGCGTCACTTCGAGAAGCGCCTCGACCTGATCCGGCAGCGCGCCCCATGCCGGCTCGTCGGGTCGGCGCGCCCTCAGTCGTGCGGCCGACATGAGTGCCTCGACACGCAGCGGTGCGCGATCCGCCGCCGTCGTCATTTCAATCGTCTGCCTGAGCAACTCCGCCGCCGAGGAACAGTCGCCCGCTTCGGCGAGCGCCTCCGCGCATCGCACGCGCGCGATGACCGTGTATCGCAGGGAGCCGGTCGCTTCCGACAGTGCGGCGGCCGCCCGCAGGTGCGAGGCAGCCTCCGCGGCCCGGCCGAGCTGAAGCACGCATTCGCCCAGGTGACAGAGCGCGATCGCCTCCTCCAGGCGCAGGCCCAATTCCTGGAACTGCTCGGCCGCGGACCTCAGCGAGGCCTCGGCGTCGACGTGGTTGCCGAGCTTCATCTGCACCCACCCAAGCGATCCGCGGCCGACGGCGACGCCACGGCGCTCGCCGGCGGCCTCCATCACCGCGAGGGCGGCGAGGTGGTGTTCGGCGGCACGGTTGTATTCGCCGATATGTAACAGAACGTTGCCGAGGTTGCCCCGCGCGACTGCGATACCGCGCGCATGGGCTAACCGCTCGAAGATCTCGAGGGCGTGCATCAGCCGGTCGACCGCCTGCGGCGCCTTGCCCTGTTCGGTCAGGCCAATGCCCATCTGAAGGAGCGCATTGCCCTCGAGGTTGGGATCACCGGCGCGGGCCGAAGCTTCACGCCCGCGTTCCCAGAGCTCGAACGCGCGAGCGGTGTCGCCGCCGCGAAATTCTGCGATGCCCAGCGCAAGGAGCGCGCGGCGGACCTGATGCGGCTCGGGATACCGCTCCTGCAGTTCAGGCCGGGAGGCGAGTGCCTCGATCGCACGCGTAAACTCCCCGAGCAGCGCGAGACCGCAGCCACGCAATAGTCCGGCCTCGTCGCGGACCTCCGCCGATGTCGCGAGCTGGGTGACGCGGTCGGCGATGCGGACCGCCTCGCGCGGGTCGGTCACATACACGGTCCATCCCTGTGCGAGTGCGTCTGACAGCGACGTCTCTGGCGCGGCCTGGGGCGATGGGCTCATGTGATCAGCATGCGCGGGAATCCGTTGAGCGCCGGACTCTCCATGGATTCGCTTCGCCATGCAATCCGCGAACGGTTTGCTCTCGCCCATGGCCCGCCCACGTCGATCCATCCACGCCCTCCTGATGGCCGGCACCGTTCTGGGAAGCACCTTGTGCGCCGCCGCTGCCGAGCCGCCCGCCGGTCAGTCGCCCCCCCTGCCCCCCCGCCTCTACCCGCCCCC